>NZ_JAAKZZ010000384.1 GCF_011045075.1 Streptomyces boncukensis | reverse complement strand
GGTTGTGGGCGGAGGAGAGTGGGATGACGGGGCGTCTGGGTGTGGTGGACCGGGCGCGGATGGCGCGTTCGGGTGTGGGTGCGCTCTCCAGTGAGCGGGCGTTGGGGCTGCTGGATGCGAGCCTGGCTCATGGGGGTCCGCATCTGCTGGCGATGGACCTGGACCCCCGCGCCCTCACCGCCCAGTCGGCCACCGGTGGTCCGCCGGCGCTCCTGCGGGCCCTCGCCGGGGAGGGCAGCACACGGCGGACCGCCGCTTCGGCACCCTCGCCCGCCGACTGGGGCCCCCGCCTGGCGGCCCTGTCCCGGGACCAGCAGCATCGCGTCCTGCTCGATCTGGTACGCGGCCACGCGGCCGCGGTCCTGGGGCACTCCGCCGCCGAGGCGATCCAGGCCGAGGCCCCGTTCAAGGAAATGGGCTTCGACTCGCTGACCGCGGTGGAACTGCGCAACCGGCTCTCCGCGGCCAGCGGACTGCGGCTGCCCGCCACGTTCGTCTTCCGCTATCCGTCCGCGGCGGCCGTCGCGGAGTATCTCCGCGAGAACCTCTGTCCGGCCGGGGCCGACCCCGCACAGCCCCTCTTCGCCGAGGTGGAGAAGCTCGAAAGCGCGCTGGCGCGGTTCGCCCCCGAAGGGGAGGTCCGCAGCAGGCTGGCGAAGCGCCTGGAGACCCTGGCGTGGCGGCTGGGCGACAGCGCTGCCGAGCCGGAGCAGGCCGTGGACAGCGACGCCCTGGAGTCCGCGTCGGACGACGAGTTGTTCGACCTTATTGACCGGGAAGTCCCTTCCTGATCGGGAGCGAGGAGTACATGTCCGGTACGGAGGAGAAGCTTCGCCAGTATCTGAAGCGGGTCACAGCGGATCTCGGGCAGACTCGTCAGCGTCTGCACGAGGCGGAGGACCGCAACCGGCAGCCCGTGGCCGTCGTCGCCGCGGCATGCCGCTACCCCGGCGGCGTCACCTGCCCCGAGGAGCTGTGGGACCTGGTCGACTCGGGCGGGGACGGCATCACCGGGTTCCCGGCCGACCGCGGCTGGGACCTGGAGGGGCTGTACGACCCGGACCCCGACCAGCCGTGGACCAGCTATGTACGGGACGGCGGATTCCTGCACGACGCCCACCAGTTCGATGCGGGCTTCTTCGGGATCAGCCCCCGCGAGGCGCTGTCGATGGATCCGCAGCAGCGGCTGCTGCTGGAGGTCTCCTGGGAGCTCTTCGAACGGGCGGGCATCGACCCCGCCTCGCTGAAGGGCAGCCCGACCGGCGTATACGCCGGGGTGTCCAGCCAGGACTACATGTCCCGGATGCCGAGGGTCCCCGAGGGCTTCGAGGGGTACGCGACCACGGGCACGCTGGCCAGCGTGGTGTCCGGCCGGGTCGCCTACTCCTTCGGCCTGGAGGGCCCGGCGGTGACGGTGGACACCGCCTGCTCCTCGTCCCTGGTGGCCATCCACCTGGCGGCTCAGGCGCTGCGGCAGGGCGACTGCTCCCTGGCGCTGGCGGGCGGAGTCACCGCACTCACCACCCCGACGGCCTTCGCGGAGTTCTCCCGGCAGCGCGGACTCGCCCCGGACGGCCGGTGCAAGTCCTTCGCGGCGTCCGCCGACGGCACCGGCTTCTCGGAAGGCGTCGGACTCGTGCTGCTGGAGCGGCTGTCCGAAGCGCAGCGCAACGGCCACCGGATCCTGGCCGTGGTCCGGGGCTCGGCCGTCACCCAGGACGGCGCCAGCAACGGCCTGACCGCCCCCAGCGACGCCTCGCAGGAGCGGGTGATCCAGCAGGCGCTCACGAACGCGCGGCTGCCCCCGGACCAGGTGGACGCGGTGGAGGCGCACGGGACGGGCACGACGCTGGGCGACCCGATCGAGGCGCAGGCGCTGCTGGCGACCTACGGCCGGGAGCGCCCGGCGGAGCGGCCGCTGTGGCTCGGTTCGGTGAAGTCGAACATCGGGCACACCCAGGCGGCGGCCGGGGTGGCGGGTGTGATCAAGATGGTGCAGGCGCTGCGTCACGGGACGCTTCCGGCCACCCTGCACATCGACGAGCCCTCCCCGCATGTCGACTGGGAGTCGGGAGCGGTGCGGCTGCTGACGGAGCCGGTGGCCTGGCCGCGCGGCGAGCGGCCCCGGCGGGCCGCGATCTCAGCGTTCGGCATCAGCGGCACCAACGCCCATCTCATCCTGGAGCAGGCCGAGGAGCCCGGGACCGAGGAGCCCGGAACCGAGCGGGCACCGGCCGAGCCGGTACCGGCCGAGGTGGACGGCGTGGTGCCGTGGGCGGTCTCCGGACGGACCGCGCAGGCGCTGCGGGCGCAGGCGTCGGCGCTGGTCGCGCGGCTGGCCCCGGAGCCCGAGCTCTCGGCCGCCGAGGTCGGCTGGTCACTGGCCACCACCCGCTCGGCTTTCGAGCACCGCGCGGTCGTGCTCGGCGAAGACCGCGACGAGCTGCTGGCGGGCATGAGGGCCCTGGCGGCCGGTGAGCCCCACCCGGGCGTCGTCAGCCCGGAGGCGCCCGCCGCCCCGGCTGCGGCCCCGGTGCTGGTCTTCCCGGGCCAGGGCGCGCAGTGGGCCGGCATGGGCGCCGAACTGCTGGATGCCTCACCGGCGTTCGCGGCCCGCGTCGCCGCCTGCGAGGAGGCGCTGGCCCCGCATGTGGACTGGTCCCTGGGCGAGGTGCTGCGCGGGGACGGCGCGGAGCTGTCCCGGGTGGACGTCGTCCAGCCGGTGCTGTGGGCGATGATGGTCTCCCTCGCGGCGGTCTGGGCCGAACACGGCGTGGTACCCGGCGCTGTGGTGGGCCACAGCCAGGGCGAGATCGCCGCCGCCTGCGTGGCGGGGGCCCTCTCGCTGGAGGACGGCGCTCGCGTCGTGGCCCTGCGCAGCCGGGCCCTGCGGCGCCTGGCCGGGGGCGGCGCGATGGCCTCCCTGGCGACGGACCGGGAACGCGCCGGGGAACTGGCGCAGCAGGCCGACGGGGTGGGGGTGGCGGCCGTCAACGGCCCGTCCTCCACCGTCGTCTCGGGGCCGCCGGAACAGGTGGCCGCGGTGGTGGCGGCCGCCGAGGCGGCGGGGCTGCGGGCGCGGATGATCGATGTGGACTACGCCTCCCACAGCGCCCAGGTCGACCAGATCGCCGAAGAGGTCACCGAGGCCCTCTCCGGGGTCGCGCCGGCGGCGTCGGACGTGGTGTTCTACTCCGCCGTCACCGCAGCGCCGCTGGAGGCCGCCTCGCTGGAGGGTGGCTACTGGCTCACCAACCTGCGCGAGCCCGTACGCTTCGAGGAGGCCGTCCGCTCCCTCCTCGACGACGGCTACCGCGTCTTCATCGAAGCCAGCAGCCACCCCGTGCTGACCGTCGGCATGCAGGAGACCTTCGAGCGGGCCGGTGTGGAGGCCGCCACCGTCCCCACCCTCCAGCGCGACCGGGGCGGTCAGACGCAACTGGTCCGCTCCCTCGCACAGGCGTTCACCGCCGGGGTCCGGGTCGACTGGACGAGCCTGCTCCCCGCCCGGCAGCCCGGCCAGGCGTTCGAGCTGCCCACGTACGCGTTCCAGCGCCGCCGCTACTGGGTGGCGCCCCCCGCCGTACGGCCCGGCAGCGGCGCGGACGGCCCCAACGGTCACCACGATCCCGCCGAGGCGCGGCTGTGGCAGGCCATCGAGGAGTCCGACGTCGAGGAGCTCACCGGCGTCCTGCACCTGGACCAGGACGGCCCGGACGTCGAACAGCTGCGGCCCGCCCTGCCGATCCTCTCGTCCTGGCGGCGGCGCCACCGCGAGCAGAGCGTCCTCGACTCCTGGCGGTACCGCGCCGACTGGGTCCCGCTGGACAGCGCGCCGGGCAGCGTGCCGGGCAGCGCACCGCTGGCGGGAACATGGCTGCTGGTCCTGCCCGCCGGATGGGACGGCCACCCCCTGGTGCAGAGCACGGCCGAGGGGCTGCGGGAGCAGGGCGCCGCCGTGCGGCTCTGCCCCGTCTCCACCGGCGCGGCCGACCGCCCGCTGCTGGCCGAGCAGTTCGCCGAACTGGCCGCCGACACCGATCCGGCGGGACTCCTCAGCCTGCTCGCGCTGGACGAGGCGCCGCTCCCGGACCACCCGGCGGTCCCGGCGGGGCTGACGGCGCTGACCGCGCTGGTCCAGGCGCTCGCCGACGCCGGTCTCGACGCGCCGCTGTGGTGTCTGACGCAGGGCGCGGTGGCGGTCTCCGCCACCGACCCCCTCACCAGCCCCGCACAGGCCCAGACCTGGGGCCTCGGCCGGGTCGCGGCCCTGGAACACCCCCGGCTCTGGGGCGGCCTCGTCGACCTGCCCGCCTCCCCCGACCACCGCACTCCCGCCCGGCTGGCCGCGCTACTGGCCACCGGACGGACGGAGGAGCGCGAGGACCAGGTCGCCATCCGCGCCTCCGGCACCCTGGCCCGCCGACTGCGCCGCGCCCCCGCCGGCAGCACCAACGGCAGCTCCCCCTGGCGGCCCGAGGGCACCACCCTCATCACCGGCGGCACCGGCGGGCTGGGCGGCCACCTGGCCCGCTGGCTCGCCGAGCAGGGGGCCCCGCATCTGCTGCTGGTCAGCCGCAGCGGCCCGGATGCGCCCGGCGCCGCGGCGCTGTCCCAGGAGATCGCCGCCCTGGGCAGCGAGGCGACCGTCGCCGCCTGCGACATCGCGGACCGCTCAGCGCTGGAACACCTCCTGGGCACCATCCCCGACGAGCGTCCGCTCACCGCCGTCATCCACGCGGCGGGCCTCCCGGAGAACTGCCCGTTCAGCGACATCGACCTCCCCCACCTGGAGGAGATCCTGCGCCCCAAGTCGCACGGGGCGGCCCAGCTGCACGAGCTGACCCGGGACCTCGATCTGAGCGCCTTCGTGCTGTTCTCCTCCGGCGCCGCCGCCTGGGGCAGCGGACTCCAGGGCTGCTACGCCGCCGCCAACGCCTACCTCGACGCCCTCGCCGAACACCGCCGCTCCCTCGGTCTCCCCGCCACCAGCCTGGCCTGGGGCCCCTGGGGCGACTCGGGCATGGCGTCCGACGAGGCCGCCCTCGCCTTCTTCGGCCGCCGCGGGCTCGCGCCGCTCGACCCCGGCCTCGCCGTCAAGTCCCTCCACCGCGCCCTCGACCACCACGACACGGCCGTCGCCGTCGCGGACATCGACTGGGAGAAGTTCCCCGCCGCCTTCACCACCCAGCGCCCCAGCCCGCTGATCTCCGAGCTGGCCGCGACGGGCGAGGCCGGCGCGGTCCAGGAGGCGACGGAGGGCGGCGCGCACCCGCTGCTCCAGCAGCTCGCCGACAGCGGACCCGCCCAGCAGCGGCTGATCCTGCTCCGGCACGTCCAGACCCATGTCGCCGCCGTGCTCGGCCACCCCGACCCCGACGCCATCCGGCCGGGCCGGCCGTTCCAGGAGCTGGGCTTCGACTCGCTCACCGCCGTGCAGCTGCGCAACCAGCTCGTGCACACCACCGGTCTCAGCCTCCCGCCGACCCTCGTCTTCGACCACCCCTCGCCCAACGCCCTCGCCGACCTGCTGCGCGGGAAGCTGCTCGACGAGACGGCCGCGACCGAGGGGCCCGTCCTGTCCGGGCTCGACACCTGGGACGCGTCCTGCGACCCCGCAGCGCTGGACGGTGCCGCCCGGCGGCGGGTCGCCCAGCGGCTGGAGCTGCTGCTGGCGAAGTGGAGCCCGGCGGACGACCAGGGCGAGCGCTCCGCGGCACACCGCGAACTCGAATCGGCGACGGCGGAGGACATCTTCCACCTCATCTCCGACGAGTTCGGAAAGTCGTGAACCCGGTGCTCCCGCCCCTCCGCGCCGCGCCAAGGAGTGTTGCCTGACATGTCGAACGAGGAAGACCTTCTCGACCACCTCAAATGGGTCACCGCCGAGCTGCGCCAGACCCGGCAGCGCCTGCGGGAAGCCGAGTCGGCCGCACCCGAGCCGATCGCGATCGTCGGCATGGCCTGCCGCTATCCCGGCGGCGTGCGCTCGCCCGAGGACCTGTGGCGGCTGGTGGACGAGGGCGGCGACGCCATCGCCGCCTTCCCCACGGACCGGGGCTGGGACACCGAGGCGCTCTACGATCCGGACCCCGACACGTTCGGCACGTCGTATGCGACCGAGGGCGGATTCTGCGACGGCGCCACAGAGTTCGACGCGGCGTTCTTCGACATCAGCCCGCGCGAGGCGACGGCGATGGACCCGCAGCAGCGGCTGCTGCTGGAGACCGCCTGGGAGGCGTTCGAACGGGCCGGGCTCAGCCGCGAAGCCCTGCGGCGCAGCGAGACCGGCGTGTTCGCCGGGGTGAGCTCACACGACTATCTGTCCTTCATCGGCGACATGACCGACGAGGTCGAGGGCTACGTCGGCACCGGCAACCTCGGCAGCGTCGCCTCGGGACGCGTCGCCTACGCCCTGGGCCTGGAGGGCCCGGCGGTGACGGTGGACACCGCGTGCTCCTCGTCGCTGACGGCCATGCATCTGGCGTGCCACTCGCTGCGCCAGCGCGAGTGCTCGCTGGCCCTGGCGGGCGGGGTGACGGTGATGGCCACACCGGGCGCGTTCATCGAGTTCTCGCGGCAGCGCGGAATAGCCCCGGACGGGCGGTGCAAGCCGTTCGCCTCGGCGGCGGACGGCACCGGCTGGGCCGAGGGCGCGGGGCTCGTCGTGCTGGAGCGCCTCACCGAAGCGCGGCGCAACGGCCACCGCGTACACGCCGTCATCCGTGGCTCAGCAATCAACCAGGACGGTACGAGCAACGGTCTGACGGCGCCGAACGGGCCCTCGCAGGAGCGGGTGATCCGCCAGGCGCTGGCGAACGCGCGGCTGTCGCCCGGCGAGGTGGACGCCGTCGAGGGGCACGGGACGGGTACGACGCTGGGCGACCCGATCGAGGCGCAGGCGCTGCTGGCCGTCTACGGCCGGGAGCGCCCGGCGGAGCGGCCGGTGTGGCTGGGGTCGGTGAAGTCGAACATCGGGCACACCCAGGGGGCCGCCGGGGTGGCGGGTGTGATCAAGATGGTGCAGGCGCTGCGGCACGGCGTCCTGCCCGCCACCCTGCACATCGACGAGCCCTCCCCGCATGTCGACTGGGAGTCGGGAGCGGTGCGGCTGCTGACGGAGCCGGTGGCCTGGCCGCGCGCCGAACGGCCCCGGCGGGCCGGGATCTCGGCGTTCGGCATCAG
>NZ_JAAKZZ010000383.1 GCF_011045075.1 Streptomyces boncukensis | reverse complement strand
GGGGAGCACCGAGCCGCCCGCCGTGCGGCAGGGGGGCGGCAGGGAGCGGAACCGGCGCGCGCCGGTCAGATTCCCGGCCGGTAGCGCAGCGGGTGGTCCTCCGGCACCTGGACGACGCAGATGCGCACCCCGTCGGGGTCTTCGAGCCACATCTCGACCAGGCCCCACGGCTCCCGTACCGGCGGGCGCACCACACGTACGCCGGCCGCCGCCAGCTCCGCGTGCGCCGCCGCGGCGTCCGGCACCTGGAGCCACAGCTGGAGTCCGGGCGACGGCGGCTCGTCGGAGCGGCCGGACACCTCCAGGAAGCCGCCGCCCAGGAAGTAGACCGTGCCGCGCTCCGGTCCGGTGCCGAACTCGCGGTAGATGTGCAGCCCCAGCGCCCCGCCGTAGAAGGCCCGCGAGCGCTCGGGGTCGGTGGGTCGCAGCAGCGTCCGGCTGCTCAGTACGTGCACCATGACCCGGACCATACTCACGCGCGTCCGGTTACGCTCGCTTGCCATGGACAGCACCGCACGCACGCAGCAGCAGGACGACGGCATCAGCTTCAGAGCCGCCGTCGAGGAGGACGTCCCGGCCCTCACCGCCCTCGTCGAGTCGGCCTACCGGGGCGATGCCAGCCGGGAGGGGTGGACCACCGAGGCCGACCTTCTGGAGGGCCAGCGCACCGACCCCGGCGGCGTCGCCGCCGTGGTGAAGGACCCCGACAGCATGATGCTGGTGGTCGAGCGCGGCGGTGCGACCGTCGCCTGCTGCCAGCTCGAACACCGGGGCCCGCAGGCGTACTTCGGCATGTTCGCCGTCGAGCCGCGGCTGCAGGGCGCAGGGCTCGGGCGGGTCGTGCTGACAGAGGCCGAGCGCCTGGCGCGTACGGAGTGGGGCGCGGGCGAGATGCACATGCAGGTGATCAAGCAGCGCGAGGACCTGATCGCCTGGTACGAGCGGCGCGGCTACACGCGTACCGGGAAGCTGAGCCCCTTCCCGTACGGCGACGAGCGCTTCGGCATCCCGCAGCGCGCCGACCTCGCGTTCGAGCTGCTGGTCAAGCCGCTGAGCTGACGACGGCCCGCCGGATGGCGGGCATGTCCGTCACCACCCCGTCCAGCCGCAGCTCACGGGCGCGTGCCAGCTCCTCCTCGGTGTTCACCGTCCAGCTGATGACCTCGATCCCGGCGGCGTGGCAGCGTGCGACCGTGTCGGCGTCCAGGTGCCGCCGGTCCAGGGACACCATTCCGGCGCCCAGCTCCCGGGCGCGCTCCGGGGCCGTGGGCGAGGAGCGCCCCGCGACCAGCACCAGCGGGATGCCGGGCAGCAGGGCGCGCGTCTCGCGGAGCGCGTCGCCGTGGAACGAGATCACGGTGACGCGGTCGCGCAGGCCGCGCCGCTCGATCGCGCCGGCCAGCACCCGCGCCGCGGCCCGGTCCTTGATCTCCGCCTGGAGCGGTGCGCTCACCGCGTCCACGACCTCGTCGAAGACCGGGATCCGCTCGCCCTCGCCCGCGTCCAGCTCGCGCAGCTCGGCGAGGGTGAACTCGCCGATCGGGCCGCTGCCGTCGGTGGTGCGGGAGACGTCGGCGTCGTGCATCACCACCAGCTCGCCGTCCTTGCTCAGATGCAGGTCGAGCTCGATGACGTCGAGCCCCTCGCGCTCGGCGCGGACGAAGGAGCGGAGCGTGTTCTCGGGCTCGACGCCCATGACGCCGCGGTGACCGACGGTGAGCAGTGGCACGGTGCGCTCTCGCTTTCCCTCGCGGCGTGACAGCTGTGCACAGCGTAGCGGGCCGGGAACCGGCCTCCGGTGGGGCCGGTACGGGAAGGCGCGGCATCCCTGGGCAGAGCTACTGTGGAGACAGGTACGGACAGGAAGAACGGCGGTTTGAAGTAGAGATCACAGGACATCCTCCTGGTACCCCCTCTTGAGTGGGGCGCTCTACGCGGATACGGTTCGTGGACGCGACTTTCTTCTGTGGAGGGGTCAATATGACGGAAATTCTTTCGTCCGTGGAAACTCAGGGCGACGTTCCGCCGTCGGAGCGGGTCATTGACCACCCCGCCTGGGCGGTGCTCAAGAGCGCCGTCGAGGAGGTGCGCGGCTGGCAGTCCCCGGACGGTTCGGTCGACTTCACCGCCGAGGGGGCGCCCGCGCTCGAGGAGGTGCGCGACCGCATCGACCGCGTGATCACGGCGGTCGCGGAGCTGTCGCCGCTGCTGCCGCACGACGCCGCGTACCACGAGGCGCTCGCCGCCGACCTGCGCCGCTGGTCGGGCGACGGCTTCGGCGTGCCCGACTTCCTGGACTCCCTGCTGGCCTTCCACCCCGCGCAGCAGCGCGAGGACGGCCTCCAGCACCTGGTCGTCTTCCCGATGTACACGCAGAACGGCAACCCGGACCGGAACCTGGAAGCCGTCGTGCTGCGCATGGTCTGGCCCCCCTGGCTGGCGGAGCTGGAGCGCACCCGCTACGACAACCCGCTGTTCTGCGGCATCAGCTTCGAGGACTTCACCGGGGGGTACGCCACACACTCCGCCGTGCTCTTCCCCGAGACCATCTCCGTGCGCGAGGCCCCGGCGCGCTTCAGCTGGGGCGGCATCTTCTGCGACCGCGAGGCGGCCCGCTTCCGCCGCGTCGTCCAGGCCGCCTGCGAGGTGACCCAGCTCGAACTGCCGGACGACGCCCGCGAGATGCTGGAGGACCAGGAGCGCTGCCAGCAGACCTTCGTGCTGTGGGACATGGTCCACGACCGCACGCACAGCCACGGCGACCTGCCGTTCGACCCGTTCATGATCAAGCAGCGGCAGCCGTTCTGGATGTACGGCCTGGAGGAGCTGCGCTGCGACCTGACCGCCTTCCACGAGGGCGTCAAGCTGGAGGCCGACGGCTACCCGCAGGGCCGCGACGTGCAGTACGCGATGCTGCTGGAGCGCCTCTTCCGCTTCCCGGTGACCGGCGAGCGCAAGCGCAACTACGACGGTCTCGGCGGCCAGCTGCTCTTCGCCTATCTGCACCAGCACGACGCGCTGCGCTGGACCGACAACCGGCTCTCCATCGACTGGGACCGGGCACGTGAGGTGACCGTACGGCTGCGCGAGGAGATCGAGTCGCTGTACCGCGCGGGCATCGACCGCCCCAAGCTGGTGCACTGGTTCAAGGCGTACGAGCTGGTCTCCCGCCATCTCGCGCCGCACCCCGGCTCCACCTGGGCGAAGGGCCCCGACGCGCTCGACCTCAGCCTGCCGCCCCGCAAGCTGGTGGACGAGGTGCTTCCCGACGAATTTCCGCTCAGCATGTTCTACGAGGCGCTCGCGAAGAAGCTCCGTCGTGTGATCGCATCGACCGAGGGCATCACCGCCCGGACCCCGGTCCGGAACGCCGCGTGAGCGGGCAGGTGAGCGGCCAGCCGAGTGCCGAGCGCGAGGAGGCGACGAGGATGACGGACACGACAGACACGACGGCGCGGGGTCAGGGGAACGGCAGGGATCGGCTGAGCGGCTCCGTCATCGCCGTGGCCGGGGCCGCCGGGCCCGCCGGCCAGGCCACGCTCCTCCGCCTCGCGGAGGAGGGCGCCACGGTCGTCGCGGCCGACGCGGACGCGGAGCGCCTGGCGCAGGCCGTGGACGCGGCCCGGTTCGCGCACGGCGGCGCCACCGTCACCGGTGACACCGTCGACCTCCTCAGCCTGGACGCCACCCGGGAGTGGGCCGGCCGGACGGAGAAGGAGTTCGGCCACATCGACGGCCTGGTGCACCTGGTCGGCGGCTGGCGCGGCTCGGCCTCCTTCGCCGAGACCGACCTCGCCGACTGGGAAGCTCTGCACAACCTGCTGCTGCGCACCGTCCAGCACACCTCGCTCGCCTTCGAGAAGCCGCTGGAGCGCAGCGCGAACGGCCGCTACCTGCTCATCAGCGCCGCGGGCGCCTCCAAGCCGACCGCGGGGAACGCGGCCTACGCCGCCTCCAAGGCCGCAGCCGAGGCGTGGACGCTGGCGCTCGGGGACGCCTTCCGCAAGGCGGGGGGCGAGGCCGGCCCTTCCGCCGCGGCTGTCATCCTGGTGGTCAAGGCGCTGGTGCACGACCAGTTGCGCGCCGACCGGCCGAACGCCAAGTTCGCCGGCTTCACGGACGTCAAGAATCTGGCCGAGGCCATCGCCGCGACCTGGACCGAGCCCGCCGATGAGCTGAACGGAACCCGCCTGTGGCTGACGCCGAAGCCCTGAACACCCCCACGGACGCCAAGCGCCGCCACGACCCCGCGGTCCGCGGTTTCGCCAGCGACAACTACGCGGGCGTGCACCCGGAGATCCTGGCGGCGCTCGCCCTCGCCAACGGGGGGCACCAGCCCGCCTACGGCGCGGACGAGTACAGCGCGCATCTGACGTCCGTGATCCGCAGCCACTTCGGCCCCCGGGCCGAGGTGTACCCGGTGTTCAACGGCACGGGCGCGAACGTCGTCGCGCTGCAGTCCCTCACCGACCGCTGGTCCGCGGTGATCTGCGCCGACAGCGCGCACATCCATGTGGACGAGTGCGGGGCGCCGGAGCGCGTGGGCGGTCTGAAGCTGCTCACCGTGCCGACCGAGGACGGCAAGCTCACCCCCGAGCTGATCGACCGCGAGGCGTTCGGCTGGGACGACGAGCACCGCGCCATGCCGCAGGTCGTCTCCCTCGCCCAGAACACCGAGCTGGGGACGGTGTACACGGTGGAGGAGATACGCGCCCTGTGCGCGCACGCGCACGAGCGCGGTATGCGGGTGCATCTCGACGGCGCCCGTATCGCCAACGCCGCGGCGGCGCTGGACGTCCCGATGCGCTCCTTCACCAACGCCGCGGGGGTGGACATCCTCTCGCTGGGCGGCACCAAGAACGGGATGATGGCCGGCGAGGCGGTCGTCGTGCTCAACCCCGGGGCGGTCGGCGCGATGAAGCATCTGCGCAAGCTGTCCATGCAGCTCAGCTCCAAGACCCGGTTCATCTCGGCGCAGTTCGAGGCGCTGCTGTCCGGCGATCTGTGGCTGCGCAACGCACGGCACGCCAACGCCATGGCCCAGCGGCTCGCCGAGGGCGTCAAGACCGTGGACGGCGTGCGGATCCTCCACGCCGTCGAGGCCAACGCCGTCTTCGCGCGCCTGCCGCACGACGTCAGCGAGCGGCTGCAGCGGCGCTACCGCTTCTACTTCTGGGACGAGGCCGCGGGGGACGTGCGCTGGATGTGCTCCTTCGACACGACGGAGCAGGACGTGGACGGCTTCGTGGAGGCGCTGCGCGAGGAGATGGGGCGCTGATTCGGGCGGCTGTTCCCCAGTGACTGCATAGGTATGCATCCTGTCGTAATTGCATTGAGCTGCGGCAGGGTGCGCCCTACGCTCTTCCGGCATGCAGCTCACCCCCGTGACCGCCGACGAGGCGGCCTACCTCGTCGCCGACGCCACCGTCGACCACACCCATCCACTGGTCCGCGAGACCGCAGCGCGGCTCGGCGAGACCGCCGACGATCTCACCGCGTACGCGCGCGCCGCCTTCGAGTTCGTCCGCGACGCCATCCCGCACTCCTGCGACACGGGGGACCCCCGTATCACCTGGCGGGCGTCCGACGTCATCGCCCGGCGGACCGGCGTCTGCCACGCCAAGTCCCACGCCCTGGCGGCCCTGCTGCGAGCGGAGGGCATCCCCGCCGGCTTCTGCTACCAGAAGCACGAGGTGCTGCACGGCCTGATCGCGCTCAAGCTGCCGGGCGGGCGCTGGATCCGGCAGGACGCGCGCGGGAACAGGCCCGGTGTGGACGCCCAGTTCCGGCTGGACCGGGAGCAGCTCGCCTGGCCGGTACGCCCCGGGAAGGGCGAGTGCGACTACCCGGTGCTCTACGCCGAGCCGCACCCCGTCGTCCTCCGCGCCCTGCGGAGCGCCACGGACATGGACCAGCTCTGGCGGCTCCTCGACACCGCGCTCTGAGAGCGGGTACCCCGGCGGGTACGGCCCGGCCCGCGGGCGGGCCTCACAGGGCGCGGGCCTCCGCCGGGGTGGGGGCCGTGCCGCCCAGGTGCGCCGGGAGCCACCAGGAGTCCGCCGGGCCCTCGGGGCTCGCCGGATACGCCCGCTGCGCCGCCTCCAGCAGCTCGTGGACGCGGTCGCGCAGCCGCTCGGTGACGGTCAGCGGCGACTCGCCGTCCCCCGCCGGGAGCGGCTCGCCGACGCGGATGCCGACGGGGATGTGGTTGCGGCCGAAGTCCCTCCGGTGCCCCTTGGTCCACAGCCGCTGCGTGCCCCACAGCGCCATCGGCACCAGCGGCACCCGCGCCTCCTGCGCCAGCCGGGCCGCGCCGGACTTGAAGTCCTTGAGGGCGAAGGAGCGGGAGATGGTCGCCTCCGGGAAGACGCCGATCACCTCGCCGGAGCGCAGCGCGCCGAGCGCGTGCGCGTAGGCGTCCTCGCCGCGCCGGCGGTCCACGGGGATGTGCTTCATGGCCCGCATCAGCGGCCCGGACACCTTGTGCCGGAACACCGACTCCTTGGCCATGAAGCGGACCAGCCGCTTGGCCGGGCGGGCGGCGAGGCCCGTGAAGATGAAGTCGAGGTAGCTGATGTGGTTGCTCACCAGTACGGCGCCGCCGCGCCGGGGCACATGATGGGTGCCGTGGATGTCGAAACGCAGGTCCAGTGCCTTGAACCAGGTCCGTGCGAGGCCGATCACCGGCGGATAGAGCAGATCTGGCACGGGGGACCCTTCGCTTGTCGGCGCTACGAACTTACGGGGGCGTAACTTCGGACTCCAGCGCATCGTTCCCCAAAGCCGTGCGCATGGCTAGTCCGGCGACATGCGGGCGGCGAGATCCTTGTCACCCGGCAGAGGCACACTGGGATGCACCGGCATGAGGGACGGACATCAGGGATGGGCACGAGGGACGGGCATGAGGGACGGAGGGGCGGCGTGGTCGAGTGGCTGGACGGTGCAGTGCTGGGGGAGCGGGCCACGCTCGTGCAGTTCTCCAGCGCCTTCTGCCAGCCCTGCCGGGCGACGCGGCGGACGCTGCGCGAGGTGGCCGCCATGGTCGAGGGCGTCGCGCACGTCGAGCTGGACGCCGAGGAGCACCTCGCTCTCGTCCGGCGGCTGGACATTCGGCGTACGCCCACGGTGCTGGTGCTCGACGCGGCCGGGGACGAGGTGCGCAGGGCGGCCGGGCAGCCCCGCCGTGCGGACGTCATAGCGGCCCTGGGTGCGGCCGTGGCGTGATCCAGATCCCGCCCCCGGCCCCTCGC
>NZ_JAAKZZ010000382.1 GCF_011045075.1 Streptomyces boncukensis | reverse complement strand
GGCGGGGGCGGGTGTGCGGCACGGTCGTAGAGCGCGTCGTTCACCGGGTCCTGAGCGGCGGGGTCGTGGTCTCCGTACGGGTCGTACGCATACGCGTCCCGTACGTACGGGTCCTCTGGCTGCCCCGAGCCGTCGCCGGGAGTCTGGCCCCGGTCGCCGCCGTACGGCGCATTCATCGTGATCCCTGCCCCTGCTCGCCCGGATGACTCAACGGTCCACTTTCTCACCCGTGGCCGGGGGGTTGTCGTTTTGCGACGCGGTGTCGCCCGCGGGCTCCTCCGCAGCGGGCTCCTCCGCTCCCTCGGCGCTCTGCGGGTCCAGCGGGGCGTCCGGGTCCGGTGCGGCGCCCTTCCGCTTCCGCTGGGTGTACATCCGGATGCCGGCGAGCACCATCAGCAGCACGCCGCCGGCGATGACGAGGAGCACGGTGGAGGTGATCGAGGTGACGTTCACCTGGAACTCCATCGGCTCCCCGTACGGCTTTCCGTCCTCCGTGTACAGCTGGGCGCGCACCCAGGTGCGGCCGTTGGCCTTGGCGCTGGTGTCGAACTTGACGGACTGGCTGTGTCCTCCGTCCACTCGTACCGGCTTGCTGCCGCCCACGTCCAGGCCGATCCGGCGGCCGGACTCCAGCTCCAGGTAGAGGCCCTTGACGCCCTGCCCGAGGTTGTTCTGCACCGTCACCGGGATGGTGGCCTCACGGCCGGAGAGAGTGATGTCCGACTTCTTCACCAGCCGGACCCGGCCCTTGAGGTCCTGGAGATACTGCTGTACGCCGTCCCGGAACGCCTTGGCCTCGCGGCCCCGGCCGCGCCAGGTGGTGGAGGTCTCGCGGTCTATGGCGCTGCCGAACGGCGGGACGACGCGGTCGGAGCGGCGCAGGATGACCTTGAAGTCGTCCAGCGTCTCCTCCGTCCGCTGCGCCTGCCGGAACGCGGAGACCGGCAGCTCGCTGCGGCGCAGCGAGGTCGGATACGAGCCCGTGCCCGGCACCCGGCGGTTGGCCGCCGGGTCGGGCTTGGCCGCCGCGGCGGCCTTGAGCGGGGCCGCCCGGGTCCAGCCGCCGCTCTCCTCCAGCGCCCGGATGCCCGCCGCCATCGACTGGGCCTGCGCGGTGGTGGGCATCCGCTGCGGCGCGACGACGACGCTCCGCTGCCTTGTGGGCATCTGGCGGGCCAGGGAGAGGGACTGGGCGACGAACTGCTGCACCGCGAGGGACGACTTCCCCGCGTTCGTCATATCGCCCTCGAAGGCGCTGGAGAGCCGCCAGTCCGACACCAGCGCGGTGTTTCCGCTGCCGATGGGCCGGGCCGAGGTCGGGGTGTAGGTGAGCCTGTCCCGGACGCTGTCGCCGCGGGCGATGACGTAGTGCGCGCCCGCGGAGGTGGCGACGTCGATGACGGACGAGTCGACGGCGCCGCGCACCGGCCAGGCGTAGTCCGTCGTCGGCTTGGTGTGCAGCACCGTCTCGACGGTTTTGACGCTCCGCTGGGTGGCCGTGCCCAGGTGGCTGAGCGCGCCGGGGACCCTCTTGCCCTGGTGCGCCAGCGAGGCCAGATCGGGGTCGGCGAAGGGCAGCGCGACGATCTGCTCGCCGCGCACCGCGCGCTGCAGCCCGGCCAGCCACTTCTTGGCGTACTGCTGGCCCTTGCCCGCCTCGGTGCTGCCGTCGGGCTTCTCCACCTGGTACCGCCGCGTCATCAGGTCGACGGTGGCCAGCAGGTCCGGGTCGATCACCCAGGTGATGGGCAGCTCCTCGCCGAGCTCGACCAGCTGCTGCAACCGGCCGCCCGGGGCCAGCTCCCGGGTCAGCTTGTCGTCCCGGAAGACGGGGGTCTGCTGCTGGTCGGGGAGGGAGCGCGCGGTGATGTGGGTGCTGGAGACCAGCGGCCAGAGATAGGTGAGCCGGGTCTTCTCCGGGATGCTCTCCTGCTGCCAGGGCAGGAAGGTGCGGCCGATGCCGAGGACCTGGTCGTAGCCGCGGGCCCGGGTCCGGCCGGTGAGGGAGACGCCGAGCTGGTAGACCCCGTCCCGGCCCAGGGACAGCGCACTGACCGGGACCTTCAGGGTGAAGGAGCGGCTGATGCCGGGCGCGAGGGAGCCGGTCTTGACCGCGTACTTCCGGGCGATCTCCGTGCCGTCGGCGCCGGAGATGTAGCCCTTGCGCTGTCTCGCCTGGTCGATGGCGCTGCGGCTGCTGAGGGCGGGGCCCACGCGGACGCCGACCCGGCCGCCGGCGATGGCGGTCTTGCTGTCGTTGGTGACGGTGCCGGTGAGGGTGAGGGTGTCGCCCTTGTCGGGGACGGTGGGGGTGACGCTGTTCACCGAGACCTCGGCGCTGCGGGAGCCGGTACCGCGGCCCGCGACCTGGGCGGCCGCCTTGGTCGCCGCGGTCGCCCCCGTTGCCGCCGTTCCGGTCGCTGCCGTTCCGGTCGCCGTCGTTCCGGTCGCCGTCGTTGCCGTGCCCGCTGGTGCCGCCGCGGCGGTGGCGCCCAGGCCCGGGAGGAGCGCCAGGAGACCGGCGGCGACCGCGGCGGCTGTGCGGCGCGTCCAGCGAGGGGAGGTCGCTCCGTACGCGCTTCGCCCGGATCCCCGGGGAGCCTGACTCTCAGCCGCCTCGGCCACGCGCTCGTCCGTCCCGTCGTGTCGTTGGGGTGGGTGCTCTGGGTGGTCAGTCGTGTCGTCTTGCTGGATCCCTGATGGTAACGATGTCCTGAGGGTGGAAGTGCCGCGCCCGTCACCACATGATCGGGTGGCCCCGGGGGCTGCGCGGCAACGTACCCTGTGCTGTTGTGCCGAACCCGAACAGTGACCGCCAGCGCCCCCCGTCCGTCCCCGCGGCGTCCGCCACTGCGACCGCCCCGGACCAGCCTCAGGCCCAGGCCCAGGCCCAGGCCCAGACCCAGGCCGGGCCGGAGCCGCTGAGTACCGTGCAGCGCCGTGCCGTGAGCGAGCTGCTGCGGGTCTCGCCCGTCGCGGACGACCTCGCCCGCCGCTTCCGGGAGGCCGGGTTCCGCCTCGCGCTCGTCGGCGGCTCGGTACGGGACGCGCTGCTGGGCCGGCTCGGCAACGATCTGGACTTCACCACCGACGCCCGCCCCGAGGACGTCCTCGCGCTGGTGCGGCCGTGGGCGGACGCGGTGTGGGAGGTCGGCATCGCCTTCGGCACGGTCGGGCTGAAGAAGTCCGACTTCGTCCTGGAAATCACGACGTACCGCTCGGAGGTCTACGACCGCTCCTCGCGCAAGCCCGAGGTCAGCTACGGCGACACCATCGAGGAGGACCTGGTCCGCCGGGACTTCACGGTGAACGCCATGGCGGTCGCGCTGCCCGAGAAGACCTTCGTCGACCCGTACGGCGGCCTGGAGGATCTGGCGGCCCGCCGGCTGCGCACCCCCGGCACCCCGCAGATGTCCTTCTCCGACGACCCGCTGCGCATGCTGCGCGCGGCGCGCTTCGCCGCCCAGCTCGACTTCGAGATCGACAGTCCGGTCCTCGCGGCGATGAAGGAGATGGCGGAGCGCCTCGGGATCGTCTCGGCGGAGCGGGTGCGGGACGAGCTGAACAAGCTGCTGCTGTCCCCGCACCCGCGGCGCGGGCTGCGGCTGCTGGTGGAGACCGGGCTCGCCGACTGCTTCGTCCCGGAGATCCCCGCGCTGCGCCTGGAGCGCGACGAGCACCACCGGCACAAGGACGTCTACGAGCACTCGCTGACCGTCCTGGAGCAGGCCATCGACCTGGAGGACGACGGGCCGGACCTGACGCTGCGGCTGGCGGCCCTGCTGCACGACATCGGCAAGCCGAGGACCCGCCGCTTCGAGAAGGACGGCCGGGTCTCCTTCCACCACCACGAGGTGGTGGGCGCCAAGATGACGAAGAAGCGGATGACGGCGCTGAAGTATTCGACCGAGATGGTCCGGGACGTCTCCCGGCTGGTCGAGCTGCATTTGCGGTTCCACGGCTACGGCACCGGCGAGTGGACGGACTCCGCGGTGCGCCGCTATGTGCGGGACGCGGGCCCGCTGCTCGACCGGCTGCACAAGCTGACCCGCTCCGACTGCACCACCCGCAACAAACGCAAGGCCACCGCGCTCTCCCGGGCCTACGACGGGCTGGAGGAGCGCATCGCACGGCTCCAGGAGCAGGAGGAGCTGGACGCGATCCGCCCGGATCTGGACGGCAACGAGATCATGCGCATCCTGGAGATCCCGCCGGGCCCTGCCGTCGGTCGCGCGTACAAGCATCTGCTGGAGCTGCGGCTGGAGCACGGTCCGCTGGAGCACGACGCGGCGGTCGCCGCCCTCAAGGAGTGGTGGGCGCAGCAGCAGGGGTGAGCTCAGGGCCCCCGTCGGCGCCGTCGCCCCCGTCGCCGTCGGCGCTGTTTCACGTGAAACGGCGGCCCGCGGGGGAGCCCGGCCCCGGTACGCGGAACAGCGCGAAGGACAGCAGCGCGTACAGCACGGCAGCGCCCACCACCACCGGCACCGAGCGGCCGTCGTGCGGCAGTATCACGGCGGCCACGGCCGCCGCTCCGACGAAGGCGACGTTGTAGAGCATGTCGTAGAGGGAGAACACCCGGCCCCGGTACTCGTCGTCCACCGTCGTCTGCACCGCCGTATCCGTGGCGATCTTCGCCGCCTGGGTGACCAGGCCGAGCACGAAGGCGGCGACCAGTATCGGGGCCGGTTCGAAGGGCAGGCCGAGCACCGGTTCCAGCACGGCCGCCGTGCCCGCGCACAGCGCCATCCAGCCGAAGACGCCCATCCGGTGCACGCCCCACGGACTGAGCACGGCCGCGGTGAAGAAGCCGAGCCCGGAGAGTCCGACCGCGATGCCCAGCAGCCCGAGCCCGTCGTCCGAGGCGTCGCCGTCGTTCCAGGCGTAGCGGGTCAGCATCAGCACCGTGACGAACAGCGCCCCGTAGCAGAACCGCATCAGCGCCGCCGCGCCCAGCGCGTACGCGGCCGGGCGCCGCTCGGTGAGGTGCCGGAGCCCGGCGAGCAGCCCGCGCGCGGTGCTGAGGAGAGCGGTGCGGATCTGCGGCTGCACCTCGGAGGGGTCGGGGCCCAGCAGTTCCCTGCGCATCCGCAGCGCGGCGCCGGCGGCCAGCAGATAGCCGGCCGCGCCGACGACGAGGACGGCGGCGTCGGCCTGCCGTCCGCCGTCCGGGACGAGCATCCGGACGAGAAAGGCGACGCCGCCGCCGAGGGTGGCCGCGAGGGTCCCGGCGGTCGGGGAGAGGGAGTTGGCGATCACGAGCCGCTCCCCGTCCACCACCCGGGGCAGCGCGGCGGAGAGCCCGGCGAGGACGAAGCGGTTGACGGCGGTGACGGTGAGCGCGGCGAGGAAGACCAGCCACACCGGCACCGCGCCGAGGACCAGCGCCGCGGTGAGGCCCGCGAGCAGGGCGCGCAGCAGGCTGCCGAAGAGCAGCACCTGGCGGCGCAGCCAGCGGTCGAGCAGCACCCCGGCGAACGGGCCCAGCACCGAGTACGGCAGCAGCAGCACCGCCATGGCGGAGGCGATGGCGGCGGGCGAGGTCTCCTTCTCGGGTGAGAAGACGACATAGGTGGCGAGCGCGACCTGGTAGACGCCGTCCGAGAGCTGGGAGAGCAGGCGCACCGTCAGCAGCCGGCGGAATCCGGGGAAGCGGAGCAGCGTACGAAGATCGTGGACGGCGCGCATGGGTACACCCTCACACACGCCGGTCCGTGGGTTCGGCGTCGCGCTGTTTCACGTACTGCGCTCGCTGTTTCACGTGAAACGGGAGACCCGGCAGAAGGGCCCTAGCGTTCAGACGCGCCCCACTGCACGCACGGCCCCGCTCCGGCGTGCTCGTCCCGTACGGGTGGACGGCCCAGGGTGAACACGTCGGGGGCGCGGTCCAGGACGCCGCCGCCCGGGTCGTCGGAGCCGTCGTCCCGCCGTACGGGGTCGTGCTCGGGCAGCAGCATGTCGCGGATGACCACTGCGCAGAGGTAGAGCGTGCCGAGCAGGTGGATCAGGATGACGACCTGGTAGCCCTCCTCCGGGAGACCGCGGTGCTTGTCTGCGCTGCTGGTGTAGGCGAGGTACATCCAGATGCCGAGGAAGTACAGCGACTCGCAGCCCTGCCAGATGAGGAAGTCCCGCCACTTGGGGCGGGCCAGCACGGCGAGCGGGATCAGCCAGAGCACATACTGCGGCGAGTAGACCTTGTTGGTCAGGATGAAGAGGGCGACGACCAGGAAGGCGAGCTGGGCGAAGCGCGGGCGGCGCGGGGCGTGCAGCGTGAGGAACGCCAGGCCCGCACAGCCGAGCACCATCAACGCCGTCGCGTAGATGTTCGCATCGTCGAACGGGTGGCCGCTTCGCTGCTGGATGATCAGCCACACCGACCCGAAGTCCACCGGCCGCTCCTGGCTGAACCGGTAGAACTTCGCCCAGCCGTCCCACGCGAACACCATCACCGGCACATTGACGACGGCCCAGGCGGCGGCCGTGCCGCCCGCCGCCCTGCCGAACGCGCGCCACGCCCCCGCGCGCCAGCACAGCACCAGCAGCGGGCCGAGCAGCAGCACCGGGTACAGCTTCGAGGCGGTCGCCAGCCCGAGCAGCACCCCGGCGGCCAGCGGACGCGAGCGGGACCAGGCCAGCATCGCGCCGGCGGTGAGCGCGACCGCGAGCAGGTCCCAGTTGATGGTCGCGGTGAGCGCCAGCGCCGGGGCGAGGGCGACGAGCAGCCCGTCCCAGGGGCGGTTGCGGTGCGTCCGGGCCACGCACACCACCAGTACGGCGGCGCAGGCCATCAGCATCCCGGCGTTCACCATCCAGTAGAGCTGCTCCTCGCCCTGCAGCCCGTCCCCGCCGACCGTCAGCTTGGCGGCGATCTGCATGAAGGCGCCCGTCAGCACCGGGTACTCCAGGTACTCCATGCCGCCGGACACGTCCTGCGGGATCCGGTCGACGTACGGGGTCAGCCCCGCGGCGAAGCCCCGCCCGCCGTAGAGGTGCGGGATGTCGGAGTAGCAGGCGTGTGCGTACTGCGCCGACTGACCGGCGAACCAGCCCCCGTTGTAGCAGGGCAGCTTCTGCACCATGCCCAGCGCGAACATGCCGAGCGCGACCAGCACGACCACCCGGACCGGGGACCACCAGCCCCCGCCGTCCCGCGCCCGCCGCCCGGCGGGGCCGCCGATCAACTCGCTGCCCGCGGCGGCGACCTCGTCCTTCTCCGTGGGGCGTACGTACGCGTCGGCGCTCGTCATGGCCTCATCCTGCCGCACGGGGCCCGCCGTACGCAGACGCCCCCGGCTCATCGGATGAGCCGGGGGCGCCGGGCGTCGGGGGCGGA
>NZ_JAAKZZ010000381.1 GCF_011045075.1 Streptomyces boncukensis | reverse complement strand
GCCGCGCCCCCTGGCCCGTACCAAGGTGGACCGGCTGACCGCTGCCGAGCTGGACGCGCTGGGGGCGGGCGACGTCGCCGCCGTGTTCGGCCCCGCGTACGACCAGCGCGGCCTGGCCCCGCACGAGCTCCCCGCGCGCTGGCAGACGCGGCTGCTGCGCGAGGTCACCGCCGTCGAGCCGCGCGGCGGCCGGTACGCGCAGGGTCTGCTGCGGGCCACCGCGCTCCCGGCGGCGGAGCCCGGCGGCGGCGACTGGCCCCGGCTCGTCGCCCTGGCGGCCGAACTCCTGCGGGTCCACGCCTTCCACCAGGGGCTGCACCTGTGTGTCCCGGGCGCACGCGCGGCGCCCGTCACTGACCGCCCCGTCCGCACCGGGTTCCCGGGCGCCCCCGCGCCGGGCACCGGGGGGCCGGAGCCGGAGCCGGACGCGGAGCTGGTACTGGAGCTGGAGGTGACCGAACAGGGCCTGGCCCCGCGGCCGTACGTGATCGGCGACTGCCGCTTCACCCGGTCGGGGCGCGAGGTGGCCCGGGTGCGCGACGCCGGGGTCGTCCTGCGCGAGGGGCCGGGCACCGGCCTGGAGATCGGTCTCGACCGGCCGAGCTGCCGCAAGGGGCCGTCCGGGGAGCGGGTTCCCGGCAGCGAACTGCACCTGGCCCTCGTCGCCGAGGGCGAGGCGGGAGTCCGCATCCACGGCGTCCCCGAGGTGCGGGTCACCGCGCGGACGCGGCCCCGGCTGCCGCGCGGCGACCTGCTCATGGTGGACCGGTGCACCGGAGGACACGGCGGCGCGTGGCGCGAGTACCGGCCCGGGTCCGCGCTCTCCAGCGCGTACGACGTGCCCGACGACCCGTGGTACCTGCGCGAGAACGCGGGCGCGCTGCCGCAGCTGGCGCTGCTGGAGATGGCGCTGCAGCCCATGGGGGCCTTCGGCTGGCTCCTCGGCGCCCAAGGCGAGTACCCCGACCAGAGCCTCGTGTGCCGCAACCTCGAAGGCAGCGCCCGGCTGCTGCGGGACGTGGAGCTGCGCGGCGCGACCGTCGAGCAGCGCGCGGTCCTCACCGCGCACACCCCGCTGCCCGGCGGCCTGCTGCACCGCGGCGACCTCTCCCTGAGCACCGGCGGCGAGCCGTTCTGCGAAGTCTCCGCGGTCACCGGGTACGTCACGTCCGAGCTGCTGGAGCGGCAGCGGGGCATGGACGGCGGGCGGTGTCTGCCGCCCTGGCTGGACCGCTGCCCGCAGCCCCCGGACCGGGTGCGCCGGCTCGATCTGCGGGAGGACACCAGGCTGGGGCACGGGCGCCTGGCGCTGCTGGAGGAGGTCGCCCTCGTCCCCGGCGGCGGTGACCACGGCGCGGGGTACGCGCTGTGCGACAAGCCGGTACGCGCCGACGACTGGTTCTTCGCGCAGCACTTCCTCCACGACCCCGTGATGCCGGGCTCGGCGGGTGTGCAGATGCTCTACCAGGCCGTCCACGCCTACGCGCTGTACACCGGCCTGGTCGCGCATCTGCCGCGCCCGCGCTTCGCCCTCGCCGCGGGCGAGGAGCTGCGGTGGACGTACCGGGGGCAGATCCTCCCCGAACACCGGTGGGTCCGGGGCGAGGTGCAGCTGCGCGAGGCGCGCCGCGCGGCCGACGGCTCGGTCCTGCTGCTGGCCGACGGCAGCGTGTGGCGCGACGGGCTGCGCATCTACCAGGTGGACAACATCGCCCTGCGGGCCACGCCCGGGGCGCCCGGCGGCGCGGAGGCGCAACGATGACGGCACCGGCCGTACGGCACGATACGGAAGGGCTGTACGAGGTCCTCGCGGCGCTCGACCGCCCCTGCTACATCGTCGACCGCGCGGGGCGGGTGGGCGCAGCGCACCGGCCGCCGGCCCCGGGCTCCGGGGCCGAACTGCTCGCCGCCGCGGGCCCGCTGCCGCCCGGACGGCTCGGCTCGGCGGACTTCCGGCGGGACCACGGCGTCCGGTACGCCCATATGGCGGGCGCGATGGCGGGCGGCATCGCCTCCGTCGAGCTGGTCGCCGCGCTGGCCCGCGCCGGACATCTGGCCGCCTTCGGGTCAGCGGGGCTCCCCGAGGAACGCGTCGAGACGGCCCTCGCCCGGCTCGCTGCCGAACTCGGCCCCGCGGGTGCGCCGTTCGGCTGCAACCTCATCCACAACCCGCTCGCGCCCGCCACCGAGCGGGCCTGTGTGGACGCCTGCCTGCGGCACGGTGTGCGCTGCCTGGAGGCGTCCGCGTTCGTGCAGCTCACCCCGGACCTGGTGCGCTACCGGGTCGCCGGGCTGCGCCGCGACGCGGCCGGCGGTGTCCGCGCCGAGCACCGGGTGGTCGCGAAGGTCTCGCACGCGCGGATCGCCGAGCTGTTCCTGCGCCCGGCGCCGCGCGAGATCGTCGAGGAGTTGCGGGCCGCCGGGCGGGTCACCGCCGAGCAGGCCGAACTCGCCCGCGCCGTACCGATGGCCGACGACATCACGGCGGAGGCGGACTCCGGCGGCCACACCGACCGCCGTCCGCTGGCCGTGCTGCTGCCCGCGCTCCTCGCGCTGCGCGACCGGCTCGCCCGCGAGCATCCGCACCCGCACGGCACCCCGGTGCGGATCGGCGCGGCCGGCGGCCTCGGCACGCCGCACGCGCTGGCCGCCGCGTTCGCGCTGGGTGCCGCCTATGTGGTCACCGGATCCGTCAACCAGGCCACCACGGAGGCGGGCACCTCGGCCGGCGTCAAGCGGCTGCTGGCCCGCGCCGATGCGACGGACTGCGCCATGGCCCCGGCCGCTGACATGTTCGAGCAGGGCGCCCAGGTGCAGGTGCTCACCCGAGGCACCCTCTTCGCCGGCCACGCGGCCCGGCTCCGCCGGCTCCACGAGCGCTACGACAGCCTGGAGGCCCTGCCGGCCGAGGAGCGCCGCCGGCTCCAGGAGAGCGTCCTGCGCCGCCCGCTGGAGGAGGTCGTGGACGAGTGCCGCGGCTATCTGAAGGCCCACCACCCGGACGAGCTGCCGCGCGCCGAGCGGGATGCGAAGTTCCGGATGGCCCTGGTCTTCCGCTGGTATCTGGCGATGGCCTCCCGCTGGGCGACCTCCGGGCGGTCCGAGCGCTCCGGCGACTGGCAGATCTGGTGCGGCCCGGCGATGGGCGCCTTCAACGCCTGGACCGCGGGCAGCGCGCTGGCCGCGCCGGAGGAGCGGCACGCCGCCGCCGTGTCCCGGCATCTGCTGCGCGGTGCGGCCTTCCACGCCCGGGTCGGCCAACTGCGCCTGTCCGGCGTGCGGTTCCCGGCGGGCTGCGCCGAGTACCGGCTGCCCCCGGCGGCCGCGGCCGTCCCCGCCGCGCGCGAGGACGTCACCGGGCAGGCAGCGGCGGGGTGCCCGTGACGCCCATGACGACCGAGTAGAGCGCGGTGTCGGCGGCGATGAACAGCCGGTTGCGCTTGGCGCCGCCGAAGCGGATGTTGGCGACGACGCCGGGCACCCGCAGCCGTCCGAGCAGGGTGCCGTCCGGGTCGTAGCAGTGCACTCCGCCGGCCAGGGCCGCGGCCCAGAGCCGCCCGCCGTCGTCGAAGCGGATGTTGTCGAAGTTGCCGCTCCCGCAGGTGACGAAGACCTCGCCGCCGGACAGCGTGCCGTCCTCGCGCACGTCGAAGACGCGGATGTGGTTGGCCCGGCTGTCCGAGACGTACAGCCGGGTCTCGTCGGGGGAGAAGACGAGGCCGTTGGGCCCGCTGAACCCGTCCGCGACCAGCCGCACCCGAGCGGAGTCCGGGTCGGCGCGGTAGACGTTGCAGGCGCCGATCTCGCTGTCCGCACGGTGCCCCTCGTAGTCGCCGGCGATCCCGAAGTCGGGGTCGGAGAACCACACGGAGCCGTCCGACTTCACAGCCGCGTCGTTCGGGCTGTTCAGGCGCTTGCCCCGGAAGCGGTCGGCGAGCACGGTGAGCGTGCCGTCGTGCTCGGTGCGGGTGACGCGCCGGTTGCCCTGCTCGCAGGTGATCAGGCGGCCCTCGCGGTCCAGCGTGTTGCCGTTGGGGTGGCCGGCCGGCGCGCGGAAGACGCCGACCTCCCCGGTGGTCTCGTCCCAGCGCAGCAGGCGGTCGTTGGGGATGTCGCTCCACACCGTGTAGCGCCCCGCCGGCACGTAGAGCGGGCCCTCGGCCCAGCGGCACCCGTCGTGCAGCAGCTCCAGCCGGGAGTCGCCGGCGTGGCATCTGCCGGTGCGGAAGCGGTCGTCGAGGATTTCGTACAGCGAGGGCTGAGCGTCGAACATGATCCTGCTCCTCACGTGTGATGCCGGATGCTGTACTGCCGATCGATGATATTCTCGGACCGTATTCCGATCGTCAAGGTTCGATGGAAGGAAGGGAGGAACCCGGCGTGGATGACACCGACCGGCGGCTCCTCGCGCTCCTCCAGGAGGACGCCACACGCTCGTACGCGGCCCTCGGCCAGGCCGTCGGCCTCTCCGCCGCTGCCACCCACGAGCGCGTGCGCAAGCTGCGCGAGCAGGGGGTGATCCGGCGCACCGCGGCCGAGGTGGACCCGGCCGCGGTCGGCAAGGGCGTGCTGGCCTTCGTCCTGGTCGACGCCACGTCCTGGATGGGCGACTCCGGCGCGGAGCTCGCCGCGCTGCCGGAGATCGAGGAGGCGCACGTCGTGGCGGGCAGCGCGTCCGTGCTGGTGAAGGTGCGGACCTCGACGACCGAGCGGCTCCAGGACGTGCTGCGGGGGCTCTACGGCATCGACGGAGTGAGCGGTACGCGGGCGACGGTGGTGCTGGACACGCTCTTCGAGCGCCCCGTCACCCCGTGACCCGCGTCCGCCGCCGATGCGGGGCCCGCCCCGCCGGCCGAGGGCGGGGCCTACCGGGCGAGGGCGTGGCGGATGTTCGTGCCGGTGAAGGCGAGCGCCGCCGCGGCGACCGCCGCGAGCAGCACCAGGCCCGCCGCGTACGAGTCGAACAGGCCCCACACCGCGCCCATGACCAGCGGGGGTACGAAGCCGCCCAGCCCGCCCGCGGCGCCCACGACGCCGGTCACCGAGCCCACCTTGTCCGCCGGTGCCAGCAGCGCGACCAGGGCGAAGACCGCGCCGCTGGCCGCGCCGAGCGCGGCGGCCAGCGCCAGGAACGCGAGCGTGCCGACCGGCAGCAGCGGCGGGGTCAGCGACTGGACGAACGCGCCCGCCACCACCACGGCCAGCGAGCAGCCCAGCACCCGCGCCGGCCCCACCCGGTCGGACAGCCAGCCGCCCATCGGCCGCATGGCCAGCGCCAGCAGCACGAACCCGGCCATCCGGTTGGCCGCGTCGGCCTGGGAGAGGTCGTACCCCGTCTTGAGGTAGGTCGGCAGATACACCGAGAACGCCACATAGCCGCCGAACGCCACGGCGTACAGCGCCGACGCCTGCCAGGTGACCGCGAGCCGGCAGGTCGCGGCCAGCCGCCGGGCGAGCGGCTCGGGCCGGTGGACGTCCCCGGGCGCGTCCCGCAGGGCGAGCGCGGCCACCACCGCGTACAGCGCCAGCACGGCCGCCGTGAGCAGGAACGGGGTGGCCATGCCGCGCGCGTCCACCAGCTGAACCGCCGTCAGCGCGGCGATCGCGGTACCGCCCATGCCCGCGCCGAACAGGCCGATGGCGAACCCCCGCCGCTCCGGCGGGAACCAGGCGCCCGCGAACGGCACCCCGACGGCGAACGCCGTGCCGCCGATGCCCAGGAAGAAGCCGCCGACCAGCAGCGCCGGCAGCGAGGAGTGCCCGGCCAGCCCCAGATACAGCACGGGCACGATGGTGGCGGCCGAGACCAGCGGAAACATCACCCGCCCCCCGTACCGGTCCGTCAGCGCGCCCACCGGGACCCGGCCCAGCGAGCCGACCACCACCGGGACCGCCACCAGCAGCGACTGCTCGAACGAGGACAGCGCCAGGGAGTCCTTGAAGCGCGGGCCGAGCGGGCTCAGCAGTGCCCACGCCCAGAAGTTGAGCGCGAAGCCGACCGTGGCCAGGAGCAGCATCAGCCACGCCCGCCGGGAGCCCGGCGCCGGTCCGCCGCCCTGCGCTCCCGGCCCCTGCGAATCGCCCGGCTCTCCCGGCTCCTTCGCCCTTCCCGGCTCTGCCGGCTCTACCGGGTCTACCGGCTCTGACGACGCTCTCGGTTCTCGCAGCATCCTGCCGCTCCTCGTGCTCAGGGAATGCGGTGGTCCGGTGGCTCCGTGACCCGGGCGATGACCGGGGGCCCCGGCTCAGCAGCCAGGCTGGGGGAGCCGGCCTCGCCGCGGGGTGGGCCATCCGTCCCTCCCGGGCGGCCGAGCGGGCCCCCGGTGGACAGCTCCGCGGGGGCCCGCGGGGTCCATCCGCCCTCGGGGCCGTAGCCGAAGCGGATCAGCAACTGCGGACAGCAGCGCCGCTGCTGTGTGCCCCGCAGCGCGTGCCGCAGGTCCGGCCACTCCATCGCCTGGTGCAGCATGGAGGTGCGCACCCCGTGCGCGGTGGCCACCAGCAGCGCGTGCTGCAGGGCCTGGCCGGCCCGAAGCCAGTCCACGCGGCGGTCGTGCGCGGTGCACAGCACCGCCAGTTGCGTGTGGCGTTCGAACCGCAGCGCGGGGGCGCGCCGGGTGCGCCGGGCAGCGGCGAAGTCCCGTAGGGGGATCCGCCCGGCCAGGTCCCGCGGCCCCAGCGCTGTCACCGGGATGCCGTACGCGCCCGCGCCCGGCGGCGTGACCCAGGTCCGGCTCTCGGCGGCGCGCCCACTGTCGGCCACGTTGCGGGACTCGCCGGCGGCGGTGAGCCGCAGCACGCGCTGGATCCCCGCGAACGCGGGCACCCGCAGCCACGCGCCTTCGACCCGGGCGGCCCGGGTCAGCTCCGCCACGACCGGTCCGGGCACCGGGCGTCCGGTGAACGGCATCCGGCTGGAGTGCCGCCGCGCGATGGCCTGGTACAGGGCCGGACCCCACCGCTCGCGCGGATACGGCCGCTCGATCAGCCGTACACCGGCCAGCAGCGCCGGCTGGTCCGGCCGGGGCAGCAGCCGTACGACCGGGCGCCGGCCCAGCCGGTCGGCGGCCAGCCGCAGATTGAACACGGCCGCGCCCACCGACAGATACTGCGCCCGGCACGCCGGATCGGTCAGCGGCAGCGCCCGCTGCGGCGCCCGGTGGACCTCGATCGACCGCGTGACCGGGTCGGCGTGGAAGCGCCAGGGCTGGGTGTTGTGGATCGACGGGGCCGCCGTCGCCGCCGCGAGCAGGACCTCCAGATCCTCGGCGGTGAGCAGCGACAGGTCCGGGACGGTCATGTCCTGACCCCTTTCTTGCGCGTACGGGGCGGGCG
>NZ_JAAKZZ010000380.1 GCF_011045075.1 Streptomyces boncukensis | reverse complement strand
GCCCGCCCGGCTCCGCAACTCCCGCGCCTTGAGCCCGATCTGCCAGCGGTAGAGGCTCATGGCCACGGCGTAGTCGAGGCCGGCCCGGCCGTCCAGGAAGCCCCGCTTGTAGACGTAGGCGTACGCGAAGGACACCAGCGGCTTCAGCGGGGCGCGGTGGAAGAGCCGGCCCTGCCGGGTCTTCGCCCGGCGGATCTGCTCGCGCACCTCGGGGTGGCACTCCAGCCACGCCTCCCAGTCCGAGTAGCGGTTGTGCCGCGCGAACCAGGTCCGCACCGGGTCCCGGTCCCGGTGTTCGAGCGGGGCGCCGAGCCGCACCACCGGGTCGGCCAGCGGCTGGTAGTGGCCCTCCTGTTCGCCCATGCCCGGCGCCGCCAGGTCGTCCGGCTCGGGGAAGCGGCAGCGGGTGCGGTCGAGCAGCGCCCGCTTCACGATCGTGTGCCCGTGCCGCAGCCGCCTGCCCGCGAACCAGTAGGCGAGCGGGATGTCGAAGGCGGCGGGCCGCACCCGCCGGCCCCCGGTGGCCCCGCCGAAGATCCGCCGCAGTTCGGCGAGGAGCGCGTCGCTGAGCATCTCGTCCCCGTCCAGGAAGAGCACCCAGGCGGTCTCCGGGCGGACGTGCTCCAGACACCACTGCTTCTTCTTCGGGTACCCGCCGTCCCAGGTGTACGGCACGACCTCCGCGCCCTCCGCCTTGGCCAGGGCGCGGGTGTCGTCCGTGCTGTCCGAGTCGACGACCACGACGTGCTGGACGTGGTCGATGACGGACCGCACGGCCGGCACGATGTTCTCGGCCTCGTTCTTGGTCGGTATCACGACCACCAGCGGCAGTGTGCGCACGTGACGTTCAGTCTCCCTTCCCCGCGGCCCGCAGCAGCGGTGCGAACTGCGGGCACAGATGTGTGACGGCGGGTTCCGCCTGGTCGATCTCGCCGCTCCTGAGCGCCCTGACGACGCCCTGCCGGCTCACCTCGGCCGTGGTCCTGATCCGCGCGCACGCGGTGCGGCCGGCCTCCAGCACGGCGGCGGGCTCCAGCCCCTCGGGCACCCGGCCCTTGAGGTAGTTCTTCTCCTTCCTGGTGAAGGTGCCGGTGGCGGGGGTGAGTTCGGAGTCCGGCACGGTGGGCGCGGCCCGCTCCCGGTCCCGCTGCCCCCGCTCCCCCTCCTGCCCGCCGTCCTTGCCGTCTGTGCCGTGTGTGCCGTGTGCGCCGTCTGCGCTCTTCGTATCCGGTCTCCCCTGCTCGCCCTCCCGCTTCCGCTCCTCCGCGCCGGAGGAGCGGGCCGGAGCGGAGGGGGAGCCGGCTGCGGGACGCGCGTCGCCCGTGTCGCCCCGGTCGCCGGCGCACCCGAGCAGGAGCGCGGCGGCGAGGGCCGGCAGCAGCGCGGCGGCGACGGCGCGGGTGAGGGGCCGGCTCATGGCTTCTCGAACTTCAGGGTGAGCCGGGGCCCCGTGCCGCCCGACTCCCGGGCCCACAGCCAGAGGCTGTCGGTGCCGGTGCTGGTCAGCGCGAGGTCGAAGGTGCCGCCGAGGGAGCCGTTCAGCTCGTCGGTGCTGAGCGGTATCGCGTAGTCGGTGTCCAGCTCGGGCGCGCCGTCGAGGGTGCCGAGGACGGCGGAGCCGGGCGCGGGCCGGTCGGCGTAGCTGACGCCGGTCTCCGACCAGCTCCCGGCCAGCGGCCGTACGTCGACGGAGTCGGCGGTGCCCGCGTACTCGGCGCCGCTGGTGCGGACCGTGAGCCGGGCGCTCGTCAGCCGCATCCCGCTGGGTGCCGAGGGCAGGCTGAACCGCGCGTAGCTCTCGTACGGCGACGAGCCGCGCACCGCGAGCTGCTGGTGCGTGCCGTAGTTGGCACTGCTGGCCGCGCCGTTGACGTACGCGTCGGCGGTGGGCTCCCGCTCGATGGTGGTCTCGGTCGGTGTGCCCGGCGTGGTCACCGTGGCGGCGGCCGAGCGGGCGCTGGTGTTGGCGTCGTCCGCGTCGCTCGCGGTGACGCGGTAGGAGTACTCCGTGCCCGGCTTCACCTCCCGGTCGGTGAAGCTCACCGTCGGGCGCCGCCAGAAGACGGAGTCGGCGGTGGTGGTGTGGACGGGCTCCGGGGAGCCGTTGCGGTAGACGCGGTAGGTCAGCTCGGTGTCGTCGAAGTCGGTGCCGGCGGGCCAGCTCACCCGCACGCCGCCGCTGACGTTCTCGGCCGTGACCCGGTCGGGGACGGTCGGGGCCCGGGTGTCGGGGGTGTTGGCGAACCGCACGAGGCCCTGCTGCGGCTTGTTGCCGTTGCTCTGGATCCGGGAGAACGAGCCGCCCACCCACATATAGTCCTTGCCGCCCCGGGAGGAGACGACCATGGTGCGCGGCCCCACCTGCTCGACACCGGACGGGCCGTCGTCGGTGTCCGGGAACCAGCCCAGCAGCGGCGTCGGACTGTGGATGGACTCGGCCAGCAGGTGCTGGCGCTCGTACAGCTCGGGGAACTGGCCCATGCTGCGGCAGTTGTGCGCGTGCGAGCCGCTGTAGAGCACGTCCTTGTAGACCGTGACGTCCTGGGTGGCGCCCAGACAGGTGTCGCGCCAGCGCTGCCCGAAGTCGTCCAGGTCGAGCGCGAGCCGCCCGTCGAAGACGCCGCCGCCGGTGCCCTCGTGGGCGGTGTAGATCCCCGTCTCGTCGACGTACATGCCCTTGATGACGGACCGGCGCTCGATGAAGCGGCTGCCGTACGCGCGGGTGATCGAGCCGTCGGAGGCGCCGACGACGGCGAGGGCGTGCGAGGAGGAGCCGCGCACCGTGTCGAAGTCGCCGCCGAGCACCACGTTGCGCCCGTCCGGGGTGACCTCGACGGCCCGCCCCGTCTTGTCGGCGTCGGCGCGCCAGGACGTGAGGTCGCCGCCGCGCGTCACCGCCGCGAACTTGCCGCGGCTCTGGCCCTCCACCGTGGTGAAGTCCCCGCCGAGGTAGACCCGGTCGTCGGTGACGGCGAGCGCGTGCACCATGGCGGAGAGGGACAGGCTGAAGCCGGGCCGCACTGTGCAGGACGCGAGGTCGATCGCGGCGGCCCGGCTGACGGAGGTGCCGTTGACGGCGGCGAAGTTCCCGCCCGCGTAGAGGGTGCCGCCGTCCGGGGACACGGCGAGGGCGCGCACCGTCGCCGTGCCGCTGCCTATGGTGAAGTCGAGCTGGCAGTCGGCCGGTTCGCCGGTCTCCGCGTCGAACGCGGCGAAGTTCAGGGCCCGGCGCTCGCTCTGCCCGGGTGCGGCCCCGGGCGGGCGGACGGCGGAGAAGGTGCCGCCCGCGAAGACGGTGCCGCCCGACTCGGCCATGGCCCACACGACGCCGTTCGTCTGCCAGGTGGGAAGGTCGTCAGCCGTCATCGCGACGGGGGGCGTGAGGGCGTGTGCCTCGCCCGCGCCGCCGCCGAGCTGGACCCCGCCCCAGGTGGCGACGGCCATCAGCACGGCGGCGAGGAGCGCGCCCCGCCGGCGCCTGCGCTTGTCTCTTCTCATGGATCCCCCAGGGGGTGGTGCCGATCTCTTGGGTGTGGGGAGTGGGGTACACGGGGCCGGTCACTGCCGGTCGACCCGTACGGTCGTGCCGGACAGCTCCGCTTCCAGCAGCGAGATGTCGGCCTCGACCATGATCCGGGCCAGCTCCGGCCACAGCACCCGCGGCTTCCAGCCCAGTTCCGCCTCCGCGTGCGCCGCGTCGCCGATCAGCGCGTCCACCTCGGACGGGCGGCGGTACTTCGGGTCGAACCGCACATGGCGCTCCCAGTCGAGCCCGGCGGCCCCGAACGCCGCCGTGAGGAAGTCCCGCACCGTCGCGGCGACGCCGGTGGCCACGACGTAGTCGCCGGGCGCCTCGTGCTGCAGCATCTGCCACATGGCCTCGGCGTACTCCGGCGCATACCCCCAGTCCCGCACCGCGTCCAGGTTGCCCAGATACAGCCGGTCCTGGAGCCCGGCGCGGATCCGCGCCACGGCCCGGGTGATCTTCCGGGTCACGAAGGTCTCGCCGCGGCGCGGCGACTCGTGGTTGAAGAGGATGCCGTTGCTGGCGAACAGCCCGTACGCCTCGCGGTAGTTGACGGCGGCCCAGTAGCCGAACACCTTGGCGCAGCCGTACGGGCTGCGCGGATGGAAGGGGGTGCCCTCGTGCTGCGGGGGCGGTGCGGCGCCGAACATCTCGGAGGACGACGCCTGGTAGATGCGGGTGTCGACGCCGCTGGCCCGGATCGCCTCCAGCAGCCGCAGGGTGCCCATGCCGGTGACGTCGGCCGTGTAGAGCGGCGCGTCGAAGGAGACCCGCACGTGGGACTGGGCGCCCAGGTTGTAGACCTCGTCGGGGCGCAGGTCGCGCAGCAGGTTCACCAGCGCCACGCCGTCGCCCAGGTCGGCGTGGTGCAGCACCAGGCGGCGGCCCGCGGTGTGCGGGTCCTCGTAGAGGTGGTCGATGCGGGCCGTGTTGAAGGACGAGGAGCGGCGCAGCAGCCCGTGCACCGTATAGCCCTTCCCGAGCAGCAGTTCGGTCAGATACGAGCCGTCCTGGCCGGTGATGCCGGTGATCAGTGCGCTCTTGGCCATCAGCTGCTCCCCAGGAGTGTGGGCGGTGTGCCGGGTATATGGGCGTGCCGGGTCGGGCGCTGGCAGAATCCGGGGGCATGACGCAGAGACGGGAACGCGGTGAGAGCCGGGATCGCCGGGCGTCCGGCCCGGAACCGGCCCGGGACGCACCGGAGTTGCTGCCCGCCGGAGCGCGGGTGTTCGTCGCGGGCCACCGGGGGCTCGTCGGCTCCGCCGTCGTCCGCCGGCTGGAGTCCGAGGGCTACGAGGCGCTGACCCGGGACCGCGCGGCCCTCGACCTGCGGGACGGCGCGGCGACCCGGCGCTGGCTGCGCGCCGAGCGCCCGGACGCGGTGGTGCTGGCCGCCGCCAAGGTCGGCGGGATCATGGCGAACCGGACCCGGCCCGTGCCGTTCCTGGAGGACAACCTCCGCATCCAGCTCAGCGTGCTGGCGGGCGCCCACGCGGCGGGCGTGCCCCGGCTGCTGTTCCTCGGCTCCTCCTGCATCTACCCCAGGCACGCGCCGCAGCCCATCCCCGAGGAGGCGCTGCTGACCGGCCCGCTGGAGCCCACCAACCAGGCGTACGCACTCGCCAAGATCGCTGGCATCCAGCAGGTGTGGGGCTACCGCGAGCAGTACGGCGCCGCGTACATCTCCGCCATGCCGACCAACCTCTACGGCCCCGGCGACACCTTCGACCTGGCCGACTCGCACGTCCTGCCCGCCCTGATCCGCCGCTTCCACGAGGCCGCGCGGGCGGGCGCGCCGGAGCTGGTGCTGTGGGGCACGGGCACCCCGCGCCGCGAGTTCCTGCACGTGGACGACCTGGCGCGGGCCTGCGTCCTGCTGTTGCGCGCCTACGACGAGGCGTCCCCGGTGAACATCGGCTGCGGCGAGGACCTCACGATCGCGGAGCTGGCCGGGACCGTGCGCGAGGTGGTCGGCTACGAGGGGCGCATCGGCTGGGACCCCTCGCGCCCCGACGGCACCCCGCGCAAGCTGCTCGACGTCCGCCGGCTGCGGAAGCTGGGGTTCGCTCCGCAGATCCCCCTCGCGCGGGGCATCCGCGAGACATATGAGTGGTGGCTGCGCCACGAGGGGGGCTGAGCGGGGGCTGCCCCGTGCCGCGCGCCGCAGGGCGCGGGTGCTCCCCCAAGCTCTCGGCTTCGCTCGAGCAGGGGGGTACCCCCATGGCTGGCCGCGCGGTTCCCCGCGCCCCTCCGGGGCACAGCCGGCGTGCCCCGTCAGGCGGCGGGCCAGGGGCGCCCCCGGATCGGCGCTGTGCGGGAACACGGTCAGTACGCCCCCCGCCCGTCGAGGACCGCCCGGACCGTGCGGGCCAGCAGGTCCAGGTCCGTCGTCAGCGACCAGTTGTCCGCGTACCGCAGGTCGAGGGCCAGCGTCTCGTCCCAGGACAGCTCCGAGCGCCCGCCGACCTGCCACGGGCCCGTCATCCCCGGCTTCACCTGGAGCCGGCGCAGCTCGGTGTCCCGGTACCCGGCGACCTCGTCGGGCAGCGGCGGACGGGGGCCGACCAGCGACATCTCACCGCGCAGCACATTGACGAGCTGCGGCAGCTCGTCGAGCGAGGTGCGCCGCAGCACCCGGCCGACCCGGGTGACACGCGGATCGGCCCGCATCTTGAACAGGGGGCCGTCCTGTTCGTTGGACTCCGCCAGCTGGGCCCGGTGCCGCTCCGCGCCCTCGTGCATGGACCGGAACTTCCACATGGTGAACGGCAGGCCGCGGTGCCCGATCCGGGTCTGCCGGTAGAGCGCCGGGCCGGACGAGCCGAGCCGCACCACCGCGGCGATCAGCGCCAGCAGCGGCGCCAGCGCGAGCAGCCCGAGCGCGGCTCCGGCCCGGTCCAGCGCGGACTTGGCGGCGAGCTGCGGGCCGCGCCGCAGCGGCGGGTCCACATGCAGCAGATGCAGCCCGGCGGCGGTCGTGCCGCGGATCCGGTGCGGTGCGACGTCGCACAGCCCGGAGGCGACGAGCAGCCGCAGCCCGGCGTCCTGCACCGTCCACATCAGCTGGCGCAGCTCCGCATCGCTGACCAGGGTGCCGGGCACGAGCAGCACGGCCTCAGCGCCGGACCGCCACGCGGCGGCCCGCGCCACGCTCCCGGCCCCCTTCGCGTCCCCGGCGCGCCCCGCCACCTGCACCCCGCTGCGCGGGACGCCCGTGCCGACGGACACGGCACCGATCACGACGTACGGCTGGTCGGTGCGCCCGGCCAACTGCTCCACGACGCGGTCCACGGCCGGTGCCTCGCCGACGACCAGCACCCGGCGCACGGCCTGCGCCTGCCGCCGCTGCGCGGTGAGATGACGGTGGGTCAGCGCCCGGCAGGCGGCGGTCAGCAGCAGCGCGGGGGTGACCGCGAGCAGCAGCCCGCCCGGTGAGCCGATGCCGCCCAGCGGCACCTGGAGCACCGCCAGCAGCCCGAGGAGCGCCAGCCAGTCGTGCACCGTGGCCAGCAGCCCGCGCGTCTCGCCCAGCCACCGCTCCCCGTACCGCCGGTGCACGGCGTGCACGGACACCCACACCGCGCCCACCCCGAGCGCGAGCCCCACGGCGTAGGCGGGCCGTAATCCGTCCAGGAGAAAGTAGACGGGGAGGGCGGCCCCGAGGGCGTCCACGGCCAGTGCGAGCGGCAGATACCAGCCGGACTTGTCGGCGCGGGGCCTCCCTCGGGAGCCCCCGCGGGGTCTTCGCAGCGGCAGAGCGGGCCGCCCCGCCGCCGGGATCGCCTCTCCCTCCGCCGTACCCGCGGCCTGGAAC
>NZ_JAAKZZ010000037.1 GCF_011045075.1 Streptomyces boncukensis | reverse complement strand
CCCCCGCATCGGAGACCGCACGACCGACCCGGTCGTCACCTCCCGAGCCCCGGAGGAACCGCTGTCATGAACGTCCGCAAGATCGTCACCGTCGTCGAGGAGGTCCGGGCCGAAGGCGGCCGCGCGGTCACCCCTCCGGCCACCGTCGCCGTCACCGCCGCCGTGATCGCCAACCCGTGGGCCGGAGCGGGCTTCGTCGAGGACCTCTCCCCGGGGATCGACGCGCACGCGTCCGGCCTCGGCGCGCTGCTCGCGCCCGCGGTGCTGGAGGCGCTCGGGGCGCCCGCCGAGGCGTACGGCAAGGCAGCCGTCGTCGGCCTCGACGGCGAGATCGAGCACGGGTCGGCACTGATCCACACCCTCAAGTTCGGTGACCACTTCCGCAAGGCCGCCGGCGCCACCACGCTCCTGCCCGCCGTGGAGAAGCGCGGCGCGGCCGGCGTCGTCTTCGACATCCCGCTCAAGCACATCACCGACGCGACGATCCGGTCCCACCACCAGACGGTGGAGGTCCGGATCGCCGACGCGCCGCACCCGGACGAGATCGTCGTCGGGCTGGCGGCCGCCGCACAGGGGCGGCCCCAGCAGCGCCTGGCGGCCCTCGCGACGGAGCGGTAGGGGACCCGCGGAGATGACGGAGCCGACCCTCGTCCTGCTGCACGGCGTCGGGCTCGACCACACGATGTGGGAGCCCACCGCCGAGCTGCTGGCCGACCGCTTCACCCTCGTCGCGCCCGACCTCCCCGGGCACGGCCGGAACCGGCCCGCTGCGGCCGGCATCACCCTGGCCGACCTGGCGCGCGGCGTCGCGGCCGCGATCCCCCCGGGCTCCCACCTCGTCGGCTTCTCCCTCGGCGCCCTGGTGGCGCAGCATCTGGCGCTGCACCGCCCGGACCTCGTCGCGACACTGACCTCGGTCAGCTCCGTGTGCCGGCGCACACCGGCGGAGCGGGAGGCCGTCCTGGGCCGGCTGGACGCCGCACACGACGACTTCGAGGCAGCGGCCGCCGCCTCCCTGCGCCGGTGGTACGCGGACACCGACGTCCCGGCCGCCTGGGTGCGCCGCACCGAGGCGACCCTGCTCGCCAACGACGCGGACTCCTTCCGGCACTGCTATCGGGTGTTCGCCACCGCTGACGCCGAACTCGGCCCCGACCTGCACCGGATCGCCGTGCCGGCGCTGGCCGTCACGGGGGAGCGGGACCCCGGCTCGACGCCCGGGATGGCCCGCCGGCTCGCGGCGGCGCTGCCGCACTGCGGCGCCGTCATCGTGCCGGAGGCCCGCCATATGCTCCCCGTCCAGCGCCCCCAGCCCCTCGCCGACTGCATCACCACCCTCATCAGGGACACCACTCATGTCTGACCTCACCAAGCTGTGCCACGTCATCGGGGGCGAGCGGGTCGAGCCCGCCTCCGGGGACTACATCGAGAGCACGAACCCGGCCACCCGCAGGCCGCTCTACCGGGCGGCGCGCGGCGATGCCGCGGACGTCGCGCGGGCCGTGGCCGCTGCGAAGGCGGCGTTCGAGGACCCGCGGTGGCGCGACCTCAGCCAGACCCGGCGCGGACGCCTGCTGCGCCGGCTCGGCGACCTGATCGCCGAGAACGCCGAGGACCTCGCGCGCATGGAGACGCGGGACAACGGCAAGCTCCTGCGCGAGATGCGCGGGCAGCTGGCGGCTCTGCCCGAGTACTACTCCTACTACGCCGGCCTGGCCGACAAGATCCATGGCGAGGTCGTTCCGGCCTCGGACCGGGCGATCCTCAACTACACCAGCCGCGAGCCGCTCGGTGTGGTGGGCGCCATCACCCCGTGGAACTCGCCGTTGACGCTGACCAGCAGCAAGCTGGCACCCGCGCTCTGCGCCGGGAACACCGTTGTGATCAAGCCCTCGGAGCACACCTCGGCCGCCGTGCTCCGGCTCGGCGAACTCGCCCTCGAAGCGGGTTTTCCGCCCGGCGCGGTCAATGTGGTCACCGGCCTCGGCTCCGAGGCGGGACAGGCCCTCGTCGACCACCGCGACCTCGCGAAGATCTCGTTCACCGGCAGCACCGCCACCGGGTCCCGGATCGCCGCGGCGGCGGGCGGCCGGTTCATCGGCGCGACGCTCGAACTGGGCGGCAAGTCGCCCCAGATCGTCTTCGCGGACGCGAATATTCCGAACGCCGCCATGGGCGTCGTGGCCGGCATCTTCGCCGCCGCCGGCCAGACCTGTATCGCGGGCAGCCGGGTGTTCGCCCACCGGTCCGTCTACGACGAGCTCCTCCAGCGCGTGACCGAGCGGGCCGAGCGGATCCGTATGGGCGACCCGATGGACGAGGCCACCGAGATCGGCCCCCTGGCGTTCGCGGACCAGCGGGAGAAGGTCGCCGGATACGTCGACCTCGGACGCGGCGAGGGCGCCCGTGTCCTGACCGGCGGCCGCTCCTCGGACGGCGGCGGCCTCGGCGGCTACTTCTACGAACCCACCGTCCTGGTCGACGTCGACAACGGCATGCGCGTCGTCCGCGAGGAGATCTTCGGGCCGGTCCTCGCGGTCCTGCCGTTCGAGACCGAGGAGGAGGCCGTCCGCCTCGCGAACGACACCGACTACGGCCTCGCGGCCGGGGTGTGGACCTCCGACCTGGCGCGGGCGCACCGGATGGCCGCGCGCCTGGAGGCCGGAACCGTGTGGGTCAACACCTACCGGGCCATGTCGCCGATGTCCCCGCGGCAGGGCTTCAAGGCCAGCGGCGCCGGCGTCGAGCACGGCACCGAGACCATCAGGGAGTACACGCGGCTCAAGAGCGTCTGGATCAACACCAGCGAGGAGCCCGTGGCCGACCCCTTCGTCCTGCGGGGCTGAGATGCCACAGATCGACATCACACTCGCCGAGGGCCGCACCCCCGGCCAGATCCGGAACCTGATCCACGAGGTGCACGCCGCGGTGCTGCGCACCGCCGACACCCGGCCGCAGTACATCCGCGTCGTGGTCCGCGAGGTCCCGCGGACCCACTGGGCGACCGGCGACGTGACCCTCGCCGAACACGCACACCAGGAGCAGCAGTGAGATTTTCCTTGTTCGCGCACATGGAGCGCTGGGACGAGAGCGTGAGCGCCTCCCGGCAGTTCGAGAACCTCACCGAACTGACGCAGATCGCCGAGGCGGGCGGCTTCAGCACGGTGTGGATCGGCGAGCACCACTCCATGGAGTACGTCGCCTCGCCCAGCCCCATGCCCCAGCTCGCCTACCTGGCGGCACGCACCTCGACGATCCGGCTCGGCGCGGGCACCGTCGTCGCGCCCTTCTGGCATCCGCTCCGGGCCGCCGGGGAGACCGCGCTGCTGGATGTGATCAGCGGGGGCCGGGCGGAGATCGGAGTGGCCCGGGGCGCCCACCAGTTCGAGTTCGACCGCCTGGCGGGCGGTCTGCCGGCCGCCGACGGCGGGAAGCACCTGCGGGAGCTGGTGCCGGCGGTCCGCGCGCTGTGGCAGGGCGACTACGCCCACGAGGGGGAGATCTGGCAGTTCCCCACCTCCACCAGCGTGCCCAAGCCGGTGCAGCGGCCGACGCCGCCGATGTGGATCGCCGCACGGGATCCCGCCTCCCACGACTTCGCCGTCGCCAACGGGTGCAACGTGATGGTCACGCCCCTGATGAAGGGCATCGAGGAGGTCGAGAACCTCGTCGCCAAATTCGAGACGGCGGTGGCCGGCCACCCCGGCATCCCCCGGCCCGAGCTCATGGTGCTGCGGCACACGCACGCGTACAGCCCCGGCGACCCGGAGGGCTGGCGCCCGGCCGCCGAGGCCGTCCAGCGCTACTACCGCACCTTCGACGCCTGGTTCGGCAACAAGCTCACCCCCCGGGACGGCTTCCTGGAACCGAGCCCGGTCTCGAAGTTCGCGGAGCGCCCGGAGTTCGAGCTGGAGTCGCTGCACAGGACCGCGATGATCGGCACTCCCCAGGAGCTGGTGGAGCGGCTGCGCCGGTATGAGGAGCTGGGCATCGACGAGTACAGCTTCTGGATCGACAACGGCCTGCCCCACGAGGAGAAGCGCCGGTCCCTCGAACTGTTCATCAAGGAGGTCGTGCCCGCCTTCCGGTAGCCGGCCGCACCGCCGGGCACTCCGCACCCGGGGCCGGTGCCCCCAGCCTTCTTGCATAGGATGCGCATGTGCAGGAATACGGCATCAGAACGGCGACCGCAGGCGACCTCGGCGAGGCGCGGGCGGTGATGCTCGACGCCGTCTACCGGGATTTCGGCACCGGGTACGTGCCCCGCTGGCACGCCGACATCATCGACCCCGAGCGCTTCTACCTGGCCCCGCCCCGGCACACCCTGCTGGTGGCCGTCGACGAGCGGGACGGGGCGGTGGCCGCCACGGCGGCGCTGGACGCGCGCGGCCCCGCGCACCCGCCGAACCCCCGCTGGCTCGCGGAGCGGTACCCCTCGGGCGAGACCGCGCAGCTGAGGCGGGTGTATGTGCGGCCCGAGCACCGGCGGCGCGGGCTGGCCCGGCGCATGGTCGCCGAGCTGCTGGCGTTCGCACAGGCGGACGGCGGCTACCGGTCGGTCTACCTGCACACGTATCCGGACTCGACGGGCGCGATGGGCCTGTGGCGGTCGCTGGCCAAGGTGGTGTGCGACGAGCGTGCGGAGGTGCCCGGCGGCGGGAGCGGGGCCGTCCACTTCGAGATCCCGGCACTTTAAAAAACGACAATCGCATAATCTTCGATGCCCGCTCCCTTCTCCCGCGCCCTGCCCCGTCGCGGCACGCGGGACCCGAAGCCCGCGCGCGAGCGGACCTGGACCCGGCTCTCACCGCTGCTGCGGCTGCTGATCCTCACCCAGCTCGCCTTCAACATCGGCTTCTACGCCGTCCTGCCGTTCCTCGCCGAACACCTCGGCACGGCGATCGGCCTGGCGGGCTGGACGGTCGGCCTCGTCCTCGGTCTGCGGACCTTCAGCCAGCAGGGCCTGTTCGTGCTCGGCGGCTGGCTCGTGGACCGCTACGGCGTACGCCCCGCCGTGCTGGCCGGCTGCGTGCTGCGGGTCGCCGGGTTCGCCTGGCTGGGATACGCGCAGGCGGCCTGGACCGTGATCGGCGCGGTGCTGCTGATCGGCTTCGCCGCCGCCCTGTTCTCCCCGGCGGTGGAGTCCGAGGTGGCCCGGCAGGCGGTGCTCTGGGAGCGGGCGGGCCACGGCCCGCGCACCCGGGTGCTGGCCCTGCTGAGCGCGGCCGGGCAGGCCGGGGCCTTCGTCGGCCCGCTGCTCGGCGGTCTGCTGCTCGCCGTGGACTTCCGCACCGCGTGCCTCGTCGGAGCCGGGGTCTTCGTCCTCGTCCTCGCCGGGCACAGCCGGCTGATGCCGCAGCACATACCCGGCCGGGTCCGCACCCGGGAGCGGGGAGCGGGCCGCGTGCTGCTGCGCAACCGCCGCTTCCTCGCGCTGTGCTGCGCCTACGGCAGCTATCTGCTCGCCTACAACCAGCTCTACCTCGCCCTGCCGGACGAGGTGGAGCGCGCGACCGGCTCCCAGGCGGCCCTCTCCTGGCTGTTCGCCCTGTCCTCCCTGCTCGTCGTGTGCGCGCAGCTTCCGGTCAGCCGGTGGGCCGGCGAACGGCTCGACCTGCGCCGCTCCATGGCGGCCGGGCTCGCGCTCATCGCGGCCGGCTTCGCTCTCGTGGCCGTCGGGAGCCCGGCCGGGTGGACGGGCGCCGCCGGTCTGCTGCCCGCCGCGGGCTTCGTCGTCCTGCTCACGCTGGGCCAGATGCTGGTCGTCCCGGCCGCCCGCGCCTGGGTCCCCGACCTCGCCGAGGACGGCCGGCTCGGCCTCTACACCGGCGCGCTGTCCTCCCTGTCCGGCGTGATCGTCCTCATCGGCAGCTCGGCCACCGGCTCCCTGCTCGACCTCGGGCTCCCCGCCGCCGTGCCGTGGCTGGCCCTCGCCGCCGTCCCGGCCGCTGCGGTGGCGCTGCTGCCGCGCCGGCCGGCCCGCCCCGCGGCGGTGCCGGCGGCATCAGGCGAGCAGCGACACGGCCAGGATGATCGGCAGTGAGATCACCGAGGCCAGCGTCATCGGGACGGAGTGGGCCTTGATGGTGCCCCGGGTGGAGAGCCCCAGCAGGGACTGGAACATCCAGAAGAAGTTGCTGGACACGTGCGGAAGGAAGAGGGCGCCCGAACCGGCGGCGAGGGCGACCAGGACGGGTGGTGCGTCGAGACCGCCCGCGATGGGCGCCAGGATGCCGGCGGCGGTGATGCCCGCCACGGAGATGGAGCCCAGGGCGATGTGCAGCACCGCGGCCACCATCCACACCAGCAGCAGCGGCGGCAGCAGGCCGGAGGAGAACGCGTCGCCGAGCGTGTCGGCCATGCCCGAGCCCTTGATGACGAACCCGAGCGAGCCGCTGATCCCGCTCAGCACCAGGATGGGGCCGCACTGGGCCAGCGCCGAGCCCATGGCCCCGCCGATCTCGTCCGGGGAGCAGACGCGGCGTGCCAGCGCGTACGCCGAGGCGGCGCCCAGCAGGAGGGCGACCACCGGGTCGGTGAGGAACAGGAGCGCCGCGGAGCTGACGGACATCGCGTCCGCGAGCGCTCCGCCCGCGATGAGGACCAGCGTCAGGGCCACCGGGAGGACGGCGAGCGGCAGGGGCAGCTCCCGCGTCCGGGGCCCGGACGGGGGCCCGGCGTCGCCCCCGTCGGCCTCACCGGACACCTCGGCCCGGTCCGCCTCGTCGACCGCGGGGTCCCACGCCATGAAGCGGAGCAGGACGGCGAAGGCCAGCATGGTCAGCAGCGCCGTGGGCAGCCCGACCACGAGGCCGACCGCGAACATCTGGCCCAGCGGGACGTCCAGGATGCCCGCGATGGCGACCGCGGCGACGCCGGGCGCGACGAACACCAGGCCCACCTCGATGCCCGCGGTGAGCGAGCCGCCCATCAGCGCGCGGCCGCGCGTGCCCAGCCGCGGCCCGAGCCGCCGCGCGAGCGGCGCCGAGAGCACCAGCAGCACGTCCGAGTAGATCGAGGTGAACAGGGAGCTCAGGGCCGCGGCGAAGACGTACGGGACGCTGCGGGTGCCGAAGAGCCCGAGCAGCGCCTCGACCAGCCGCTGCATCGTGTGCGTCACGGTGAGCAGCGCGCCCAGGACGACGCCGAACGTCACCAGGATGCCGATGTCGCCCATGACGTCGGCGAATCCCTCCGCGACCACCTTCGGCGTGTCCCGCGCGCCGACCTCGGTGGTCAGTCCGAGGAAGAGGGTTCCGAAGAGCAGCGCGAACACCGGCGGGAACTTCAGCCAGGTGATCGCGGCGACGATGCCGACGACGGCTGTCGCCGTGGTGAGGAACAGCAGGGCTTCGTCAGGCACAGGACACTCCGCTCGTCCGATTCCATGAGTGCGGGGCGGATCCGCCGGGGAGGCCCGTGGAGGCGGGAGGCGGCCCGGGGCGCGGCTGCCGGCAGGGCCGGGGCGCGTGGTGTGCCGTACATCGTGTCGGGGGCCACTACTGCTGTCCAAGACGCGTTTGCAGCCCGACTGATAGCCTCCGCGCTATCAGTCGGCAGCGGGCTCGGTGGTGGACGGCGTGGACGTACGGCAGTTGCGCTACTTCCTCGCCGTCGTGGACCACGGCAGCGTGCACCGGGCGGCCGAACACCTCTTCGTCGCCCAGCCGTCGGTGACCCAGACCATCCGCCGTCTCGAAGCCGGGCTCGGGTCCAGCCTCTTTCTGCGGCAGGGCCGGGGACTGGTGCTGAGCCCCTCGGGCGCGGCCCTGGTGGGGCCGGCCCGCGAAGTGGTCCGCGCCCTCGACGTCGCCAGGGAGACCGTGGCGGCCGTGGACGGCCTGCGGGGCGGCCGGCTGCGCATCGCCGCCATGCCGTCCCAGGTCGTCAGCCCGCTCACCGGACTCGTCGCCCGCTACGCCCGCGCCCACCCGCTGGTCCAGGTGGCGGTGGCGGCCGCAGCCCGGCCCGAGGACGTACGCGACGCGCTGCGCCGGGGCGTCGCCGAGGTCGGCGTCGTCGCCGTGTCCGGCGCCCACGAGGCGCACGCGGACCTGCACCATATGCCGGTCGAGACGCAGTCGTTCGTGCTCGTGGCGCGCGACGACGTCCCCCTTCCGCCGGGCGACCGCCCCCTCGCCGTCCGCGAGCTGTCCGGCCTCCGGCTCGTCGCGGGACAGCCCGGCACGGGGATGCGCCGGGTCGCGGACGCCATCGTCGCCGCCACCGACTGCCGCATCGTGGTCGAGATCGAGCACCGCGAGGGCCTGCTCCCGCTCGTGCTCGACGGCGTGGGGGCGGCCGTCGTCGCCGACTCCTGGCGGCCGCTCGCCGACGCGGTCGGGCTGCGCGTGCGCCGCCTCGCCGTCGAGGACACCCTCGACGTGGGGCTCGTGTGGCAGCGCCACCGGCTCAGCCCCGCGGCCGCCGCGTTCGTCGCTCTCGTCTCCGACGCCGGGAATGCCGGCGCCGGGCAGGTCGGCACCGGCGAACCGCGCGACCGATAGGCATCCCTTATCGGACGGGCTGCAAACCGATCTTGGACAGCCGCGAACGACCCGGCGTTCCATGGCGGCCATGAACACCCGCTACCGGATCGCCCTCATCCCCGGCGATGGCATCGGCACCGAGGTGCTGCCTCCCGCCCGCGCCGTCCTCGACGCCGTCGGCAGGCGGCACGGACTCAGCTTCGGCTACGACACATTCGACTGGTCCTGCGCGCGCTACCGCGCCGAGGGCGCGATGATGCCGGACGACGGCCTGGACCGCATCCGGCACCACGACGCCGTGCTGCTCGGGGCCGTCGGCTGGCCCGGCGTGCCCGACCATGTGTCCCTGTGGGGGCTGCTCATCCCCATCCGCCGCCAGTTCCGGCAGTATGTGAACCTGCGCCCCATCAAGGTCCTCGACGGCGTCCCCAGCCCGCTCGCGGGGGCCACGGGCGATGTCGACTTCGTCGTCGTCCGCGAGAACGTCGAGGGCGAGTACTCCGAGATCGGCGGCCGGCTGAACCGCGGCTTCCCGGACGAGATGGCCGTCCAGGAGGCCGTCTTCACCCGCCCCGGCGTCGAACGCGTCCTCGACTACGCCTTCACCACGGCGCGCCGCCGCGGCGGGGATCTGGTCTCCGCCACCAAGTCCAACGGCATCGTGCACACCATGCCGTTCTGGGACGAGCTCGTACGGGAGGCCGCGGGCCGGTTCCCCGAGGTGGCCTGGCGGCAGGAGCACATCGACGCGCTCGTGGCCAAGGTCGTGCTCGATCCGGCGCGGTTCGACGTCATCGTCGGCTCCAACCTGTTCGGCGACATCCTCTCCGACCTCGCCGCCGCCGTCGCGGGCAGCATCGGCCTCGCCCCCGCGGCGAACCTCAACCCCGAGCGCGCCTACCCGTCCATGTTCGAGCCCGTCCACGGCTCGGCCCCGGACATCGCGGGCCAGGGCACCGCCAACCCGCTCGGCGCGATCTGGAGCGCCTCGATGATGCTCGACCACCTCGGCCACCCCGAGGCGGCCGCCGAGGTCTTCGACGCGTTCACCTCCGTACTGGCCATGACCGGCGTCCGCACCCGGGACCTCGGCGGGACCGCGAGCACGGAGGACTTCACCCGCCTGATCCTCGAAGCCGTCACCGGCTCGCAACCGGCCGGCCGGAGGGGGCTGGGACCCGCGCGCGGCAGATGATTGACTACGCCGCATGGATGACGCACACGCGTTCCCCGCGGGCGCGGACCGGCCGGGCTGCGGCTCCGGCCGGGACACCGTGCCCCCTGCCGTCGACCCCGAACTGGGCGCGGTGCTGGCGGATCTGGGGGAGGCGGAGCCGCTCACCCGGGAGAACCTCGCCGCCCGGCAGGAGCGGGACGCCGTGGCGCGGCCCAGGCCGACGGCCCGGGAGCTGCGCGCCGGCGGGCGCTTCGAGGTGGAGGAGCTGCGCGTACCGGGACCGCGAGGCGGGCCGGACGTCACCCTCGTGAGCGCGCGGCCCGCCGGGATCGCCGGACCGCTGCCGCTCCTGTACTACATGCACGGCGGCGGCATGGTCATGGGCAACGCGTGGTCCGTGCTCCCGCGGCTGCTCGACGCGTGGTCCCATGCGCTGGGGCTGGCCGTGGTCTCCGTCGAGTACCGGCTGGCGCCGCAGGTGCGGTACCCCGGCCCGCTGGAGGACTGCTACGCCGGACTCGTCTGGGCGGCCACGCACGCGGCCCGCCTGGGCGTCGACGCGGACCGCGTCGTCGTCGCGGGCAAGAGCGCCGGCGGCGGACTCGCCGCGGCGCTCGCCCTGCTCGCCCGCGACCGGGGCGGGCCCGCACCGATCGGGCAGCTGCTGGTCTGCCCGATGCTCGACGACCGCAACGACACCCGCTCCAGCCACCAGGCGGCCGGCGTCGACCCGCTGGACCGGACCTCCAACGCGACCGCGTGGGAGGCGCTGCTGGGCGACCGCTACGGCACCGCCGACGTACCGCCCTACGCGGCGCCCGCCCGTGCCGCCGACCTGTCAGGACTGCCGCCGGCCTATGTCGAGGTCGGCTCGGCCGAGACGCTCAGGGACGAGGGCGTGGCCTACGCCGACGCGATCTGGCGGGCCGGCGGCCGGGCCGAACTGCATGTGTGGCCCGGAGCCTTCCACGGCTTCGACACCCTCGCGCCCGGGGCCGTGCTCAGCCAGGACGCACGCGAGGCCCGCACCCGCTGGCTCCGCCGCGTCCTGGCCGGCGCACCGGCAGGTAGCGGCAGCGGGCTGCCCCTGCCCGCGCCCCTCCGGGGGCGCCGTGGTCACCGGGCGTAGGTGCGGATGCGGTAGCGCAGCCCGGAGCTGGAAGGCCGCCAGCCGCTGTCCTCGGTGATCCGCCACGTCGGATCCGGGCTCGGGGCGTAGGTGTCGCCGTCCACCGCCGCGTCGACCTCGGTCACCGAGAGCGTCGTGGCGTACTCCAGGGCGGCCCGGTAGATCTCTCCTCCGCCGATCACCCACACCGCGGCGGGCGCGTCCGGCTCCGGCGCCTCGGCCGCGCGCTCCAGGGCTCCTGCGACGGACCCGGCGCGCTCCGCGCCGTCGGCCGCCCAGTGCGGATCGCGGGTGACCACGATGTTGCGCCTGCCGGGCAGCGGGCGGAATCGCGGGGGCAGCGAGTCCCAGGTCCTGCGCCCCATCACCACGGGATGGCCGAGGGTGGTGGCCTTGAAGTGCGCCAGGTCCTCCGGCAGCCGCCACGGGATCGCCTGGTCGGCGCCGATCACACCGTCCGGGGTCTGCGCCCAGATCAGCCCGACGTTCACACCGCCACCGGGGCCTTGATGGCCGGGTGGTGCCGGTAGTCGAGCACCTCCACGTCGGAGTAGGCGTACGTGAAGAGCGAGTCGGCCCGGCGCAGCCGCAGCGCGGGGAACGCGTACGGGGTGCGCGAGAGCTGCTCGGTCACCTGCTCGACATGGTTGCCGTAGATATGGCAGTCGCCGCCGGTCCAGACGAAGTCGCCCGGCACGAGGCCGACCTGCTGCGCGACCATCTGTGTGAGCAGGGCATAGGAGGCGATGTTGAACGGGACGCCGAGGAACAGGTCCGCGCTGCGCTGGTAGAGCTGGCAGGAGAGCCTGCCGTCGGCGACGTGGAACTGGAAGAGGGCGTGACACGGCGCGAGGGCCATGGCGGGCAGCTCGGCGACGTTCCAGGCGGAGACGATCATCCGGCGGGAGTCCGGGTCCCGGCGCAGCGTGTCGAGCACCTCGCTGATCTGGTCGATGTGCCGGCCGTCCGGCGCCGGCCAGGAGCGCCACTGGGTGCCGTAGACCGGGCCGAGGTCGCCGTTCGCGTCGGCCCACTCGTCCCAGATGGTGACGCCGTGCTCCTGCAGCCAGCGGACGTTCGAGTCGCCGCGCAGGAACCACAGCAGCTCGTACACGACGGATCTGACGTGCACCTTCTTGGTGGTGACCAGGGGGAACCCCTGAGAGAGGTCGTAGCGCAGCTGGTGCCCGAAGATGCTTCGGGTGCCGGTGCCCGTCCGGTCGGCCTTGGCCGTCCCGGAGGTGAGCACCAGGCGCAACAGGTCTTCGTACTGGGTGTCCGCCACAGCCGCCGAGTCTACTGGTCTCCCGGGCTCCCTCCGGCGGACCGGGCGGGACGTCCCCCTACTGGTGCCAGGCGTGTCCGCCCGTGTTGTGGATGAAGCGCTGCAGCACCTTGAGGGTGGTCAGGTACTCCTCGTCGTCGATGCCCGCGTGCCGCTCCGCCCACAGCTCGTCCTGGAGCGCGGCGGCCCGGTCGTAGAACGCGCGGCCCTCGGCCGTGAGCTCCAGGCGCCCCGCGGCGTCCTCGGTGAGCCAGCCGTGGGCGATCGTCGCGTCGATCTCCGCGCCCATGGCCCCCCGGCCCGTGTCGAGGTAGTTCTGGAGGAGGCGGGAGACCTCGGCGCGGGTCCTGACGGTGTCGGCCCGTGCGACCTGGGCGAGGACCCACCACTGCGGCTGGGTGGTGCCGATCCCGGCCAGGGCGGCCCGGGTGCGGGTGACGACGGCGTTGTAGGCCGCCCAGCTCCAGTAGCCGATGGGCTGCTGGATCAGTTCGGTGTCGCTGTGCGAGTACTCCATGGCTGGTCCCTCGGTCGGTTCGGCTCCCGCGCGGTGTCTGACGGGAACGACCGTAGAAGTTCAACTCTGATTGAAGTCAAGGCCGCCGGGGCTGCCGGGGTCGTCGAGAGCGCCGAGCAGTTCGCGCTCGCGCTGCGCGCTGAGACCGGCCCGCCGCGCCCGGTCCAGCCCCTGCTCGCGCTCCCAGCGCAGCGTGTCGGTGAGGAGTTCGGCCCGCGGCCGGTGCCGGAGCCCCGCGGCGCGCGCCGCGGATGCGTCCCGGGCCATGAACCCCTCCCAGCCCGCGGTGGTCAGCCACATCGGCAGCGACTCGTCGCCCATGAACTCGGCCACGCCGTGCGCGAGCAGCCATGCCGGGTCGGCGGTGACCACCGGCCCCGTGTGCCCGCCGACGGTGCGGGACAGCTCGATCCACGCGTCGAGCCGGACGAGGGGGCCGACCGCGTTGTACGTACCGGTGGTCCCCGCCCCGGCGGAGTCGAGCAGCCAGCCGGCGAGGTCCCGTACGTCGACCACCTGCGTCGGCTGGGCCGGTGCGCCGGGAACCAGGAGCGGCGCGAGCGGATCGCGTGCGGCGCGGGCCGCCCAGTAGCCGGAGCGCCCGGTGTGGTCGCCCGGCCCGCCGATCAGACCGGCGCGTGCGACGAGGAGGCGGTCGCCCACGGCGGCCCGCGACGCCTGTTCGCAGGCGGACTTCGCCTCGCCGTACTCCGAGCGGTCGGCCTCGCTCCGGCCGGTCGGGTCGAGCACCGCCGCCGACTCGTCCGCGTCCGGGACGGCGTGCGAGGCGTAGACACTGGCGGAGGAGACATAGCACCAGTGCCCGGCCGTGCCGCCCAGCGCGGCGAGCGCCCCACGGACGAAGCCCGGCTGCCACGACACCTCGACGACCGCGTCCCATGGACGGTCGCGCAGCGGCGCGTACGCCGCCGGGTCGCGCCGGTCGGCGGCCACCAGCGTCGCGCCGTCCGCGACCGGACCGCTCTCGCCGCGCGCGAGGCACGTCACCCGGTGGCCGCGCGCCACCGCCTGCCGGGAGAGCTCCCGGCCCACCCACGCTGTTCCGCCCAACACCAGAATGTCCATCCCGATACCCCACCACCGCGCGCGCCGGATGCCCAGACGAATCGGCTGACAGCCAAGGCGCCGGCCCTCGCCCGTGGCCCCGGCCGCGGGGCGCGGAACCCGGTTCGGTAATGTGCACTTCGGTTGAGTGTCTCTTACCTGTGGCGGTGATCCGAGGGGGAGGGGAGGCGGCGATGAGGGACCTCGTGCGGGCCTGGGCCGAGGGGTGGGTCGTATCGCGCCGGGGCGCGCCCGTCGTGGAGGAGGAGTGGGGGTTCTCCTACGACATCGGGATGCCGGGGAAGTCGAGCCGGCTGCTGCTGCCGGGCGCCGATCAGGCCCTGGTCCGCTCGTTCACGGAGACGGTCACGGCGCACGGCGTCTGGCTCACCTGCTTCGAGGAGCCGGAGACCGTCGTGCGCTGGGCCGCACCGGGCTGGACCCTGGACCAGCCGGGCTACTTGATGACGACGCCGCTGCGGGACGCCCCCGCCCGTTCCCGCGCCGTCCCGCCGGACGGCTACGAGCTGCGCGTATGGGAGCTCGGGGGCGTCGTCCGCGCCTTCGTCGTCGCGCCGGACGGCGGTTTCGCGGCGCGCGGCCAGGTCGCCGTCCCCGACGGCGCCCGCACGGCCGTCGTCGACCAGGTCGAGACGGCGCCGGAGCACCGGCGCAGACGGCTCGGCAGCCTGGTGATGGAGACGCTGGCGGCCGCCGCCCGCGAGCGCGGCTGCCGGGACGCCGTGCTGGGCGGGACGCCGGACGGCCGGGCGCTGTACTCCTCGCTCGGCTGGCGCGTGTTCGCCCCGCTGACGGACCTCTACCGGAAGGCGCCGGCCGCGGCCGAGGGCGCCGACGGCCCGGCGCGGGCGGCCTGACGGCGGACCCCGCCGCCGTCGGCCGCCGCGCGGGCCGTCAGGCGCGGACCTCGGAGCGGTCCTCGGCCCAGAGCGTGTGGAACGTGCCCTCCCGGTCCGTCCGCTGGTAGGTGTGCGCCCCGAAGAAGTCCCGCTGGCCCTGGAGGAGAGCGGCGGGCAGCCGGTCGGAGCGCAGGGCGTCGTAGTAGGCGAGCGCGCCCGCCATGCCGGGCGCGGGCACGCCCCCGGCCGCCGCGGCGGCCACCACGTCCCGCCACGCCTGCTGCGCCTCGCCCAGCTCCTTCGCGAACGCCGGGTCCGCCAGCAGCGAGGGCAGCCACGGGTCGTTGGTGAAGGCGCCGCGGATGCGGTCCAGGAAGCCGGCCCGGATGATGCAGCCGGCCCGCCAGATCGCGGCGGTGGCCGACAGGTCGAGGTGCCAGCCGTACTCCTCGCTGCCAGCCCGCATCATGTCCCAGCCCTGCGCATACGAGATGATCTTGGATGCGTACAGCGACCGCTCCACCCGCTCGGCGAACGCGGCCGCCTCGTCCGGCGCCATCCGCCCGCCGCCGTCCCGCGTCTGCGGGCCCGGCAGCGCCGCCGCCGCCGCGCGCAGCTCCGCGTGCCCGGACAGCGAGCGCGCGAAGACCGCCTCGGCGATCCCGGGCACCGGCGTCCCCAGCCCGAGCGCCGTCTGCACCGTCCAGCGGCCGGTGCCCTTCTGCTCGGCGCGGTCCGCGACGACGTCGACGAACGGGCGGCCGGTCGCCGCGTCCGTGTGCCGGAGCACCTCGGCGGTGATCTCGATGAGATACGACTCCAGCCGGCCCTCGTTCCAGCGGCCGAAGATGTCGGCGATCTCGGCGGGGGAGTACCCCGCGACGTCCCGCAGCAGCTGGTACGCCTCCGCAATGAGCTGCATGTCGGCGTACTCGATGCCGTTGTGCACCATCTTCACGAAGTGGCCCGCGCCGTCCGGGCCCACATGGGCGGTGCACGGGGTGCCGTCCGGGGCGCGGGCCGCGATCCGCTCCAGCATCGGCCCCAGCGACTCATACGACTCCGGCGGGCCGCCCGGCATGATGCTCGGCCCGTGCAGCGCGCCCTCCTCGCCGCCCGAGACGCCCGCGCCCACGAAGTGCAGCCCGCGTTCGCGCAGCGCCGCCTCCCGGCGCCGGGTGTCCTCGAAGTGCGCGTTGCCGCCGTCGATGATCACGTCGCCGGGCTCCAGCAGCGCCGCGAACTCCTCGATCACGGCGTCCGTCGGAGCGCCCGCCTTGACCATCACCAGCACCCGGCGGGGGCGCTCCAGCGCGGCGACGAACTCCTCGGACGAGGCGGCGGGCACGAAGTCCCCTTCGCCGCCGAACTGCTCCACCAGCTCCCGCGTCCGGCCGTAGGTGCGGTTGTGCACCGCGACGGTGTAGCCGTTCCTGGCGAAGTTCCGGGCCAGATTCCGCCCCATCACCGCCAGGCCGGTGACGCCGATCTGAGCCTTCCGGTCCGCACTGCTCATGAGTTCCCCGCTCCTCTCCGTCGTGCCGGATCCGCTCTCCCACGATGGTCTCGCGATCCGCACCGTCCCGCCCCCACGACTCCGGTGTCCCGGGCGTACCGAGCGTCACAGAAGTCCCGAGCGTACCGGGCGTGCCGGGCGTGCCGGATGTGCCGGGCGTGCCGGATGTGCCGCGTTTCCGTGTCAGGGCTACCGGACCGGCGCTGCCTCCTCTCCGGCGCCCTTCGCGTCCGCGTAGCACTCCATCACCCCCACGCTGAAGGCGAAGTCCACCGGGGTCGCGCCGAACATCGCGTGCGCGGCCTGCGCTCCGGCGGCGCGCACCGCCTCCGACACCCGCTCCGCCTCCTCGGCGGGACAGTGCACGATCACCTCGTCGTGCTGGAAGAACACCAGCTCGGCGGCCGAGCCCAGCAGCCGCCGGCGCAGCGCGGCCAGCATCAGCACCGCCCAGTCGGCCGCGCTGCCCTGCACCACGAAGTTCCGGGTGAACCGCCCCCGGGCGCGGTCCCCGGCTCCCGCGGCCCGCTGCGGTCCGCCGTCCGCGTCCCCCGGTCCGCCGTCCGCGCCCTGCGGCCCGGCGGGCGGGCTGGTGCGCCCCAGATGGGTGCGGACCAGCCGTCCCTCCTCGCCCGCGCGCGCCGCCTCGTCCACATAGGCGACGGCGGCCGGGAACCGCTTGCGCAGCGCGGCGAGATACCGCAGCCCGTCCCCGCTCGTCTGCCCGTAGACCGCCCCCAGCAGCGCCAGCTTGGCCTGTGCGCGGTCCCCGGAGAACGCCCGCTCGGACAGCGCCGTGTACAGGTCCCGCCCCGTGGACGCGGCCGCCATCAGCCCCCGGTCACCGGAGACGGCCGCCAGGATGCGCGGCTCCAGCTGCGCCGCGTCCGCCACCACCAGCCGCCGGCCCGGATCGGCGACCACGGCCCGGCGCACCACTCTCGGGATCTGCAGCGCCCCGCCGCCGTTCGTCGTCCACCGCCCGGACGGGGCGCCGCCCGGCACGTACTCCGCGCGGAACCGGCCGTCCCGCACCCAGGAGCGCAGCCATGTCCAGCCGTGCGCCGTGTGGAGCCGGTAGAGCTTCTTGAACCGCAGCAGGGGCGCGACCGCCGGGTGGTCGACCCGCTCCAGCTCCCAGGCCCGCGTCGACGACAGCCGCACCCCGGCCCGTGCGAACGCCTGGAGCACCTCGGCCGGCACCTCGGGGCGCACCCGCACATCCGGCCCGAACGCGCGCGAGACCTCGCCCGCCAGCTCCACCAGCCGCCGGGGCAGCCCGCCGCCCGGGTAGCGCTCGCCGAGCAGCTCGTCCAGCAGCTCCCGGTGCACATCGGCCCGCCACGGCACCCCGGCCCGGCTCATCTCCGCCGCCACCAGCGTCCCGGCGGACTCGCCCGCCAGCAGCAGCCGCATCCGGTCCGGGTGCCCGGCGCCGGCCGTCCGCGCGAGCTGCGCGGCGTACACCTCCAGCAGGGCCTCCAGCGGGTCCACCCCGTCCGGCAGCGGCGGCGGGCCCGCCTCGAAGAGCGAGGGCTGCGGGTCGGTCCCCTGGGAGGCCGGCGGCGGGTCGGGCGGCTCCGGCAGCCGGTGCAGCCGCGCCCACGCGGCGGGCAGCGAGCGCGGATGCCCGGCCAGCGCCTCGTGCCCCAGCAGCAGCGCCTCCGCGGTCTCCACGTCATAGCACCGCGGCACGCGCAGGCCCGCCGCCAGCAGCCGGGGATACACGGCCGCCGTCGCACGCCACACCCAGCGCCCCACCTGGGGCCGGGCCCGGACCGCCGCCGGAGCCGACTCCTCCTCGCACACGGGGCCCGCGGGGCGGCCCCGCTCGTCGAGCGGGCACACCCGGGCGCGTCCCTCGGCGGTCTCGGCCAGGGCCCAGCGCGCCGTTCCTCGCACATCCTCGGGATACCCGTCCATGCAGGCGAGTGTGCCACCGGGGTCTGACAGCGCCCCCGCTCCGGCCCCGGGGCGCGCGTTCGGCGCGCGTACGGCGCTTACGGCGCGTACGGCCCCGGGCGGGGGTCCCGGGGCCGTACCGGTGCGCTCCGCGGCGCGTGAGCGCTACTTGATGGCCTTGATGAGCTCACCGTTCGCGGTGTCGCCGGACAGCTCCCAGAAGAAGGCTCCGGCGAGCCCCTCCCGCGCCGCCCAGTCGCCCTTGGCCGCGATGGTCTCGGGCACGTCGTAGCTCCACCACTCCTGGCCGCAGTGGCCGTACGCCGTCCCCGCGACCCGGTGGGTGGCCGGGCACCTGTTCTTCAGCTCCTTGTAGTCGTCGATGCCCGCCTCGTACTTGCCCTGTGCCGGGCCGGTGGCGGAGCCGCCCGGCTCCGTCTGGGTGACGCCGGTCCAGCCGCGCCCGTAGAAGCCGAGTCCGTACAGCAGCTTGCTGCCGGGGATGCCCAGGCCCTTGAGCTTCGCGATGGTGGCCTCGGTGTTGAAGCCCTCCCGCGGAATGCCCTCGTACGAGGTCAGCGGGGAGTGCGGGGCGGTGGGGCCCTGCGCGTCCCAGGCGCCGAAGTAGTCGTACGTCATGGCCAGGAACCAATCGGCGTGCTCCGAGGCGGACTTGTAGTCCGCCTGGTCCATTTTGCCGCCGTCCGAGGCGTCGGCCGTGATGGCGGCGGTCACGAGGTCGTTCCCGAACTTGCCGCGCAGCGCCTTCATCAGGTTCGCGAAGGCGTCGGGGCCGCTGGTGTCGCAGGTGAGCCCGCACGCGTTGGGGTACTCCCAGTCGATGTCGATCCCGTCGAACAGGCCCTCCCAGCGCGGGTCGTTGACGAGGTTGTAGCAGGACTCGGCGAACGCCTCGGGGTTCTGGGCCGCCTGGCCGAAGCCCCCGGACCAGGTCCAGCCGCCGAAGGACCAGATGACCTTCAGGTCCGGGTGCATCTTCTTCAGCTTCAGCAGCTGGTTGAAGTTGCCGCGCAGCGGCTGGTCCCAGGTGTCGGCCTGGCCGTCCACGCTCTGCGCCGCCGAGTACGCCTTCTCGTAGTCGGCGTAGCTGTCGCCGATCGTGCACTTGCCGCCCTGGACGTTGCCGAACGCGTAGTTGATGTGCGTCAGCTTGTCCGCCGAGCCGGAGGTCTCGATGTTCTTGACGTGGTAGTTGCGCTGGTAGACGCCCCAGTTGGTGAAGTAGCCGATGGTCTTGCCGGCCGCCGCCCGGGACTTCGCGGGGGCGCTCTGCGCACTCTGCGTGCTCTGCGCGCCCTTCGCGTCCTGCTCTTCCTGCGCGTCCGCCGAGGCGGACGCCGACAGCAGGGTGGTGGCCAGTACGGCGGCGCAGGCCGCGCCGAGGACGGCGAACAGCCTGCCGTGCCGGCGGCCCGCGCCGCCGCGGGCGTCTCCGTGTGATCGTCTCTTGCCGGTTCCGAGCATGGTGCTCCTCACATGTGGGGGAGTGGGGATGTGCTCAGTACGGCGCGCCGTGTCCGCCGCCGGGGTGATGGCATGAACACGACTTGCGTCTAGCCCGGAATCTAGAAGGACTAGACCAGTGCGTCAATGGTTCGGACCAATTGCGGTGAGGTGGGCCGGCGGTGGCCGGCAGATGGCGACACGGTGACGTTCCCTGCCGTGGGCCGATGACGTGGCGGCCCCGATCGGGCATACTCCCCTTCGCCGCAACCGCTGGTCAGCCCCTCTGCGATCCGGAGGGGCAGCCGCGGCGGGCGGTGACCCCCTGGGCCTTCCCGGCCCGGCCAGAGACCCTTCGGCGACGGCGCCAGACCCCGGCGGCCGTCGCCGCCGAGCCTGACCGAAGGAGAGCGCGCCATGCCGCAGTACGGCCCGCAGCCGGTGGAACGCGAACTGCCCACTGAGGAAGCACACGACCTGCTGGCCCTGGTGCGCGATCTGGTACAGCGCGAGATCGAACCCACCGCCGGCGAGGACGAGGCCGCGGAGCGCTTCCCCCGCGACACCTTCGCCCTGCTCTCCCGCTCCGGCCTGCTCGGCCTGCCCTACCCCGAGGAGTACGGCGGCGGCGACCAGCCCTACGCGGTCTATCTGCAGGTCCTGGAGGAGCTGGCCGGCGGCCGGCTCACCGTGGGCCTCGGCACCAGCGTCCACGTCCTGTCCTGCCACGGCCTGGCCGCGTTCGGCACCAAGGAGCAGCAGGCCGAGCACCTGCCCGGCATGCTCGGCGGCGGCCTCCTGGGCGCCTACTGCCTCTCCGAGCCCACCTCCGGATCGGACGCCGCCTCGCTGCGCACCCGCGCCGTGCGGGACGGCGGCGACTGGGTGCTGGACGGCACCAAGGCGTGGATCAGCCACGCGGGACTCGCCGACTTCTACACCGTCTTCGCCCGCACCGGCGGCGAGGGCGCGCACGGCATCACCGCGTTCCTCGTCCCCGGCGACGCCGACGGCCTCAGCGCCGCGCCGCCCGAGCGGAAGATGGGCCTGAAGGGCTCGCCCACCGGGCAGGTCCACCTGGACGGCGTACGGGTGTCCGACGCGCGCCGCATCGGCGAGGAGGGCCAGGGCTTCGCCATCGCGCTGGCGGCGCTGGACTCCGGACGCCTCGGCATGGCCGCCTGCGCCGTCGGCCTGGCCCAGGCCGCGCTCGACGAGGCCCTCGGCTACGCGACCGGCCGCGAGCAGTTCGGCCACCCCATCGCGGACTTCCAGGGGCTGCGCTTCATGCTCGCCGACATGGCCACCCAGATCGAGGCGGGCCGCGCGCTGTATCTGCGCGCGGCCCGGCTGCGCGACGCCGGCAAGCCGTTCTCCCAGGAGGCCGCCATGGCCAAGCTGTTCTGCACCGACGCCGCCATGCGCGTCACCACCGACGCCGTGCAGGTCCTCGGCGGCTACGGCTACACCGCCGACTTCCCCGTCGAGCGCTATATGCGCGAGGCCAAGGTCCTGCAGATCGTCGAGGGCACCAACCAGATCCAGCGGATGGTCATCGCCCGCCATCTCGCGGGTCCGGAGAGCGCCCGCTGAGCGCACCGCCCACCCGCCGGGCGACCTGCAGCAGGTACCCCTCCCGGTCGAGCGGGTCGAGCGCCGGCCCCGGCCGGGAGGGCGGCGTCCCGCGCACCGGCTCGTACCGGTCGAAGACGCACTCCAGCACCCCCTCCCCGCTGGTGAGTCCGGGCAGCTCGCGCTCCAGCCCGGTCACGGACGCGGCCGGGACGTCCCCCTCGACCCGGTACGCCGTCCCCCGCGCCACCGACGAGCGCGGCACGGCCCGCAGCCGGGCCAGCACCGGAAGCACCCCGCCGTACGCCGCCGCCGGCAGGTCCAGCCGGAAGCGGTGCACCGGCTCGCACACCCGGGTGCCCGCCCGCCGCAGCGCGTCCGCCAGCACCAGCGGCGTCAGGTTCCGGAAGTCCCCGGCCGTGCTCGACATGCTCTTGTCGAAGACGGCGTGCGCGTGGCTCTGCCGCGCCAGATAGCCCGAGCGCGTCAGCGTCACCACGCAGTCGGCGACCTCCCAGCCGTACAGCCCCTGCCGCAGCGTGCCGCGCACCGTCTCCTCCACGGCGCGGACGAACGCGTACGGCAGCGAGCCCCGTTCGACCTCCAGCCGGAAGGCCACCCCCGAGCCCACCGGCGCCGGGTCGACCCGCAGGCCGACGGTCGCCAGGAACGGATTGCCCTGAGCGTGCAGGACCTCCTGCGCGGCGCCGCTGCCCGCCGGACGCTCGATGTGCAGCGTCATCGACTCGCGGAAGGCGGCGCCGACGCCGAAGTCGTCCGCCAGCGTCGCCTGGAGCACCTCCTTCTGCACCTCCCCGTACAGCGAGACCCGGGTCTCTCCGCGTGCCTCGTCCCACCGCAGGCCGATCAGCGGATCCTGCTCGGCCAGTTGGGTGAGCGCCGTGTGCAGCGCGCCCCGGTCCTCCTCGCACAGCGGGACGACCACGGTCTCCAGGGTCGGCGCGGCGAAGTGCCGTCCGCCGTCCCCCGCGCGCCGCGGGCGCGGGGCGCCCAGCGTATCGCCGACGCGCACGCCGCCGAGCCCCCACAGCAGCCCGATACGCCCCGCGCCGACCTCCCCGCGCGGCTGCACCGCCCCGCCCTCGGCCACGCCGACCGACGTCACCCTGCCCTCGCGCCCGGACGGCAGCGGCAGCCGGTCGCGCACCCGCACTGTGCCGGAGAACATCCGCACATGCGCGATCCGCTCACCGGACGGCCCCCGCGACACCTTGAACACCGTGCCCGAGACCGGCCCGTCCGCGTCCCCGCGGGCGGCGGGCAGCAGCTCGGCGAGGCCGCCGGCCAGCTCCTCCACCCCGGCGCCCGTGAGAGCCGAGCCGAAGAACACCGGATGCACCAGCGCGCCCCGCGCCTGGGACACCAGCGCGGCCCGCAGCCGGGCGGGGGTCAGGGCGCGCTCGTCGTCCACGTACGCGGCGAGCAGCGCGTCGTCCTGCTCGGCGAGCACCGGCGCGAGCCGGGCGCGGAACGAGCTGTCCGCGACGTCGTACGGCACGGCGTGTGCGCCGCGGGTGCCCGGCGCGCGGACGGCACCCATGGCGACGGCCGAGCCGGTGAGCTTGGCGGCGATGTCGCGCAGCAGCGGCTCGGTCCGGGCACCGCTCCGGTCGATCTTGTTCACGAAGAGCAGCGTCGGCATCCGCAGCCGCCGCAGGGTGCGCATCAGCACCCGGGTCCGCGCCTGGACGCCCTCCACGGCCGAGAGCACCAGTACGGCCCCGTCCAGCACTCCCAGCACCCGCTCCACCTCGGCGACGAAGTCCGGATGGCCGGGGGTGTCGATCAGATTGACGGTGACGCCGTGCGCCTGGAACGAGGCCACGGCGGACTTGATGGTGATCCCGCGCTGCCTCTCCAGCGCCAGCGAGTCGGTCAGCGTGCTGCCCGCGTCGACGCTGCCGACCTCGTCGAGCACGCCCGCGGCGTGCAGCAGCCGCTCGGTCAGGCTGGTCTTGCCGGCGTCAACATGCGCGAGGATCCCCAGATTGAGCGTTCTCACGTCCGGTCATGTCCATTCGGTAGGTGGTGATTACCTGCTGGTTGGACATGGCTGCGGGACGCATGATCACTCTCCTGGGCCGTGGGCCGCAGGCCCGCGCGGTCATCCGGACGCCTGGCAGTGCAGCAGACCCCGGATCGGCCCGGCAAGCGGTTTATGCTCCGCCCGGTCAGATATAGCCCTCGCGCAGGGCGTAGGCCACGGCGTGCGGGCGGTTGCGCAGATGCAGGCGAGTGGTGAGGGAGTGGATGATGTTCTTGACGGTGCGCTCGGAGTAGGACAGCTTGGTGGCGATCTGGGCGGTGTCCAGGCCCTCGGCCACCAGGCGTATGACGTCCACCTCGCGCGGGGTGAGGCCCAGGGAGATGCCGGGGCGGTCGGCGGCGGAGCCGCGGTGCAGCCGTCCGAGCTGGCTGATGAGGCGGCCCTGGAGGTCGGCCGGCAGGTCGCCGCCGCCCTGGGCCGCGGTGAGCACCGCCTGGACGAGCCGGTGCGCTGTGGCCTCGCGGCGCCAGACAACGGCGCCCACACCGCACTCGATGATGTCCAGCAGCTCGTTCTCGCGGACGGTCCCGGTGACGAGCACCGCGCGGGTGCCCTCGCTGCGCACCGTGCGGCGCAGCCGGGCGAGCGCGGCCTCGTCGAGGACGTCCTCGACGAGCAGCGCCACGGTGGCAGGCCCGGCGTTCTCGCGCACCTCGACCTCCGGACGCTGCCGCAGCTGGCTGAGCACGCCCTCGCGGCTGATGGGGTCGGGTGCGGTGACGGCGACCCGCACACGGCCCGTCGAGGAGACGGAGGCCGCGGGGGCCGGTGTCGAGCTGAGCACGTGCAATACCTCTGTTCCTGGTTCCGCCGCCCGGCGAGCCGTCACCGGGGCGGCTGTGTGGGAACCGAACATGCTCCACCGGGAGGCGGTTTCGCGTCGGCAGGAACTACGTAGCCGCCGGTACGTACGCCGTGACGTGGGCACCTGACACCCGTCAAGGAAAATTCACACTGCCCATTCCCCGGCCGCCTCACTAGCCTCGTGACCCTCGGCGGAGACCACGGCGCCACCGCTGCGGCAGGCCGGACCAGGAGTCCTCACGGAGTATCACAGTGGCAGGTGCATCGCAGTACCCCTGTTCCCCGGATACTTGCCCCTGCCGGCCGGGTGCGGTGAACCATCGGGAGTCCCCATCCGTGGATGCCAGTGGTCGGCTCTCCGCAGCCGGCCGCGCTCCGACATCCCACCGCGTTCCCCCTGGAGGCCGAAGCCGATGCACCTGGTGGCCCGAGACGACGAGCGGCGGGAGATCGACCGGCTGGCCGCCTCGGCTGCCGCCGGGTGCGGCGGGGCCGTCGTGGTGGCCGGCGAGGCGGGGATCGGCAAGTCGGCGCTCGTCGACAGCGCGGTGCACGAGCTGCGCGGCTTCTCGGTGCTGCGCACCGTCGGCGCCGAGTTCGAGCGGGGCCTGCTCTACGCGGCCCTGCACCAGCTGTGCGCGCCGGTCCTCGACCACCGCCTGGGGCTGCCCGCGGTGCAGCGGGAGGCGCTGGAGGCGGTGTTCGGGCTCGGCGCGCAGACCTCGCCCGATCCGCTGACGGTCGGCCTCGCCGTCCTGGGGCTGCTGCACGAGGCGGCGCAGAAGCAGCCGGTGTGCTGCGTGGTGGACGACGCCCAGTGGATCGACGACGCGTCCCGGCAGGTGCTGGTCTTCGTGGCCCGGCGCGTCGCCGCCGAGCGTATCGCGCTGGTGTTCGCCACGCGCGAGGTCGGCTCCGGGTCCGGACTCGACGGCCTCCCGCGGCTGCCGCTCACCGGGCTGGGCGACGAGGACGCCCGGCGGGTGCTCGGGACGACGGAGCACACCGGACTGGACGAGGAGGTGTTCGACCGGATCCTCGCCGAGGCGCGCGGCAACCCGCTGGCGCTGCTGGAGTTCGCACACGACCCCGGGCCGTACGGGGTGCCCAGTGCGCGGCGGCCCGGGGCCAGCGTGGCGGACACGCTGGCCGAGCAGTTCGTCCACCGCTGGGAACGGCTGCCGGAGGCGACGCGGACCCTGGTGGTGCTCGCCGCGGCGGAGCCGGTCGGCGACCTGTGCCTGCTGTATCGCGCGGCGCGGCTCCTCGGCCTGGACGCAGCGGACCTGGATGCCGCCGAGGACGCCGGATTACTGACCCTCGGGCCCCGGCTGCGCTTCCGCCACCCGCTCGTGCGCTCCGCGGTGTACGCCTCGGCCACACCCGGGACGCGCCGGCGCGTCCACGGCGCGCTGGCCGAGGCGACCGACCCCGGGACCGACCCGGACCGCCGGGTGTGGCACCGGGCCCACGCGGTCATCGCCGCCGACGAGGACGTCGCCGCCGAGTTGGAGCGGTCGGCGGACCGGGCGCGCTGCCGCGGCGGCTTCGCGGCGGCAGCGGCGTTCATGGAGCGGGCGGGCCACCTGACGCCCGCCGACGGCCGCCAGGCCGGACGACTGCTGTCCGCGGCACGGCTGCGGCTGCGGGCCGGCGCGCCGGCCGAGGCCCGTGCGCTCGTCGTCCAGGCGAAGCGCCGCCCGATGGACGACGAAGACCGCACCGAGGCGCGCCTGCTGTGCGCCCTGCTCGACTACCAGGTGGCGCACAGCCCGCAGGCGACCGCCAGGCTCGTCGACGTCGTCACGGAACTGGCCCCCGACCAGGCCGGGGAGACCTACGTGGAGGCGTTCGCCTCGATCATGTACAACGACCATCCGCGCGACCTGCTGCACAGGCTCGGCGCTCGGATCCGGAAGCGGCCGGCGGGGCGGGGCACCGACCCGTCGGTCGACCAGCTGCTCGACGCGCTGCTGGACCAGGCCATGGGGCCCGTCGAGGAGGCGGTGCCCGCGATGCGCGAAGTCGTCGCGGCCCGCCGCGCAGCCGACGCCCTGGGGGGCCGCTGGAAGATGAACCTGGCCTGCCAGTTCGCCATCGACCTGCGCGACGACGAGGCCATGGAGGAGCTGCCGGACCGCCAGGTGGAGATGGTGCGCCGTGAGGGCGCCCTCGCCGTGCTGCCGCAGGCGCTCCGCTACCAGGCGCTCAGCAGGGTCGCGGCCGGCCGGTTCGACGACGCCGGAGTCAGCCTCTGCGAGGCCCGCGCGGTCGACGAGGCGGCCGGCCGGGTCCCGGTCCTGGGGACCGAACTCGTGCACGCCGGATTCTGCGGCGACCGCGACCGGTTCCACGAGCTGCGCGAGCTGGTGGGCCGCGGCGGCCGGCCGCTGGAGGCCGCCGCCGCTCAGTACGCCAGCGCGGTGCTGTACAACGGGCTGGGCGACTACGAGGCGGCCCTGGACATGGCGCTGACGGCCCAGCACCGCCACGAGAACCGCTCCTATGTGATCTGGGGCGTCTACTCCGAGCTGGCCGAGGCCGCCGCGCGCACCGGCCGCGGCGCGGACGCCGCCGCGGCCGTGCGCCACTTGGAGGCGCTGGCCCGCGCGAACCCCGTCCCGTGGGCCGTCGCCGAGTGGCTGCAGGCCCGCGCCCTCCTCGGCGACGGAGAGGACCGCGAGAAGCTGTACCGGGAGGCCGTGGAGAACTTCGCCCGGACCCGGGTCCGGGTGCTGTACGCGCGGGCCCGGCTGACGTACGGGGAGTGGCTGCGCCGCGAGCACCGGCGCTCCGAGGCCAGGACCGAGCTGCGGGCGGCCCACGACATGCTGGCGGCCATGGGCGCCCGCGCCTTCGCCGAGCGTGCGGCCCGGGAGCTGCGCGCCGCCGGTGAGCAGCCGCGCCGGCCCGGTGAGAACCCCCTCGACGGGCTCACCCCGCAAGAGCGCCACATCGTGGCGAAGGTGGCCGCCGGGGCGACGTCCAAGGAGGTCGCCGCGATGCTGTTCCTCAGCCCGCGCACGGTCGACGCGCACCTGCGGAACGTGTACCGCAAACTGGGGATATCCTCGCGCCGCGAGCTCCGCGGGAAGGTGCCGTGACCCCTGCGCGCCGCGGGGCGCGGGCGCCGTCGGAGGCCCCCTGCTCGGAGAGCTCGGGGAGCGGAGCCGCAACATCCGCTCCGTTCCCGCGCGTTCGCCC
>NZ_JAAKZZ010000379.1 GCF_011045075.1 Streptomyces boncukensis | reverse complement strand
GGGGTGGGGCTCGCGGTGGGGCTGATCCGGCTGATGGGCGCGTTCGGCATGCACCTCGACGCGGCCGAGATCGCCGTGGAGTGGACGGTGCCGGTGGCCGCGTACGCGGTGGGCACCGGGGTCACCTTCGTGGCCGCCTATCTGCCGGCGCGCCGCGCGGCCCGGGTCTCCCCCATGGCGGCGCTCGCCGACGCCGAGGTGGCGGGCGTCGGCCGGCCGCTGCGGGTCCGGGCCGCCGTGGGGCTCACGGTCGGGGCGGCCGGGGCCGCGGCGCTCGCCGGCTGCGCGCGCAGTACGGACACGGGGGACGCGGCAGCGCTGCTGGCGGCCGGGATCGCCGGGACGCTCGTCGCCGTGGTCGTCGCGGGCCCGCTGCTGGTGCGCCCGGTGATCCGGGTGCTCGGCGCGGCGTTCCCCCGGCTGTTCGGTCCGGTGGGCCGGATGAGCCGGCGCAACGCGCTGCGCAACCCCCGCCGCACCGGTGCGACGGCCTCCGCGCTGATGGTGGGGCTCGCGCTGGTGGTCGGGATGTCGGTGGCGGCGGCCTCGGTCACCGCGTCCTTCGACGAGGAGATCGACCGGACCCTCGGCGCCGACTTCGTGGTGCAGAACGACGCCTTCACCCCGTTCCCGCAGGAGATCACCGAGAAGGTGCGGGAGACGGACGGCGTGGCGACGCTGGTCCGCCAGCGGTTCGCGCAGATGCGGGTGACCCTGCCGGAAGGCGACACCGTCAAGAAGGTGGCGCTGGCCTCCGACCCCGGCCTGTCGCGGGTGTCGTCCGCCGACTACGCGCGCGGCGGCCTGGAGGCGTCGCTGCGGCCCGGCCGGGTGAGCGTGGCGCGGGGGTTCGCCGAGGCACGGGGCCTGCGCCTGGGATCCCGGCTGACGGCCACGTTCCCGGGCGGGGCGCGCGCCACGCTCACGGTGGCCGGGATCAGCGAGGAGGCGGCCGGCGGCGGCGGTGGGGTGGGCGACCTGCTCATCGGCATGGCGACGCTGGACGCGGCCCAGCCGGGCGGCCAGGACGCGGCGCTGCTCGTCGCGGGCTCCCCCGGCGCGGACGCCGGGCGGCTGCGCACCGCGCTGGAGCGGACCCTCGACCCGTATCCGCAGGTGAAGGCGCTCGACCGGGCCGACTACAAGGAGCTGGTGCGGGATCAGGTGGCGGTGCTGCTGTATCTGCTGTTCGCTCTGGTGGGGCTGGCGATCGTGATCGCCGTCCTGGGCGTGGTGAACACCCTCGCGCTGTCGGTGATCGAGCGCACCCGGGAGATCGGGCTGCTGCGGGCGATCGGGCTGGCGCGGCGGCAGCTTCGCCGGATGATCCGGCTGGAGTCGGTGGTGATCGCCGTCTGCGGCTCGGTCCTGGGTCTCGGGCTGGGGCTGGTGTGGGGCGTGACGGCGCACGAGGTGCTGGCGCTGGAGGGGATGACGGCGCTGGGCATCCCGTGGTGGACGGTGGCCGGCGTGGTGGCCGGCTCCGCGCTGATCGGCCTGCTGGCCGCGCTGCTCCCCGCGCTGCGCGCCTCCCGTATGGACGTCCTGTCGGCCATCGCCCACGAGTAGCCCCGCACCGGGCAACCAGGGGATTCGGGTCATCACCACGCCGTCCGGCAAGGAGTCTTCGCATGCCGCGGCCCTTCCGCTGTGGCGTCAACATGATCACATTCGGTATCGGCGAGGAGTTCCGGGAGCGCTGCCGTCGCGCCGACGAACTCGGCTACGACGTGCTCATATGAAGGCGTTCGCCCCGGGGGCGGCTAGTTACGTAACGTAGCCGGAGGGGGGCCGCTGGGTGAAACCGCCGACGGCCGGTGCGGGGTCCGGGCGTCCCCGCTGACCTGGACCGGAACCCTGCGCGCTGAGGCTGCGTTTACGATGAACAGCCCCGCGCCGGTCCCCCGACGGCATCCGTACGGACACGGACCGCGCGCACCACTCCGACGGAAAGGTGTGAGCGTCCGCCCATGGACGACCCTCCCAGTAGCAGTCACGGACCGGCCCCCCGCGGGTGCCGAGCGCACCCTGGCCTCCTGCCCGACCATGGGAGGGAGGTGACGGCCCGATGACCGAGGTGCTTCTCCTCCTGGTGGCGGTGGCGCTGGCGCTCGCCTGCGGGGCGTTCGTCGCGGCGGAGTTCTCGCTGACGACGGTCGAGCGCAGCGAGCTGGAGCGGGCCGAGCAGCGCGGCGAGCGGGGCGCGCGCAGCGCACTGTCCGCGGTGCGCTCCCTCACGTTCCAGCTGTCCGGCGCCCAGCTCGGCATCACGGTGACCAACCTCGTGGTCGGCATGCTGGCCGAGCCGTCCATCGCGCGGCTGATCGCCGGGCCGCTGAAGGAGGTGGGCGTGCCGCGCTCGGCGGCCTCGTCGGTGGCGCTGGTGCTGGGCACGGCGCTGTCGACGGTGCTGCTGATGGTCGTGGGCGAGCTGGTGCCGAAGAACTGGGCGATCTCCAAGCCGCTGGCGGTGGCCCGCCGGGTGGCGACGCCGCAGCGCGCGTTCAGCGCCGCCTTCCGCCCGCTGATCCGGCACCTGAACAACACCGCCAACCGGCTGCTGCTGCGGATGGGCCTGGAGCCCACCGAGGAGCTGGCCTCGGCCCGCTCCCCGCAGGAGCTGGTGGCACTGGCGCGGCACTCCGCGAAGGAGGGCGCGCTGGAGGAGGACACCGCCGATCTGTTCGTGCGCACGCTGCATCTGGCGGAGCTGACCGCGCAGCATGTAATGACGCCGCGGGTGCAGGTCACGGCGCTGGAGACGCAGGCCAACGCGGAGGATGTGGCCAACGCCACGCGCGCCACGGGCCTGTCCCGCTTCCCCGTGCACCGGGGCGGGCTGGACACGGTGGTCGGCATCGTACGGCTCAAGGACGTGCTGGCGGTCCCGGCGGCGGAGCGCCGGCTGCGGCCGGTGACCGAGCTGATGCGCGAACCGCTGCTGGTGCCGGAGTCGCTGACCGTCGACCGGCTGCTGGACCTGCTCTCCGGCGGCGACCGCTCCATCGCGGTCGTCATCGACGAGTACGGCGGCACCGCCGGGGTGGTGACGCTGGAGGACATCATCGAGGAGGTCGTCGGCGAGGTCCGCGACGAGCACGACCCGCTGCAGACGCCCGACCTGGTCCCGGCGGGCGAGGACGCGGAGGGCCGCCGGATCTACGACGCGGACGGCGCGGCCCGCACCGACCAGCTGGAGGCCATCGGGCTGCGGGCCACGGAGGGCCCGTACGAGACGCTGGCCGGGCTGGTCGCCACGGAGCTGGGGCGGATCCCCGCGAAGGGCGACACGGTGCGGGTCGCGGGCTGGCGGATCGAAGTGGCCGACGCGAGCGGCCGGCGGGCCGCCCGGGTGCGGCTGGCCGGCCCCACCCCCGCCGAGGCCGCGGCCATGGCGGGCGAGGACGGGGAGGTGCGGCGATGACCGCCGTTCAGCTCTTCATCGGGCTGCTGACGCTGGTGGCCAACGCGTTCTTCGTGGGCGCCGAGTTCGCGCTGATCTCGGTGCGCCGCGCCCAGGTGGAGCCGCTGGCCGAGGACGGCGACAAGCGGGCCCGCAAGGTGCTGTGGGGGCTGGAGCACGTCTCGCAGCTGCTGGCCGCCGCGCAGCTGGGCATCACGCTGTGCACCCTGGTGCTGGGCGTGGTCGCCGAGCCGTCCATCGCGCATCTGCTGGAGCCGGTCTTCCACGCGGCGGGCGTTCCGGAAGGCGCCATTCATCCGGTGTCGTTCGTGATCGCGCTGGCGCTCGCGACGTATCTGCACATGCTGCTGGGCGAGATGGTGCCGAAGAACATCGCGCTCGCCGAGCCGGAGCGCGCCGCGCTGCTGCTGGGCCCGCCGCTGGTGGCGCTGGCGCGCGGGCTGCGCCCGGTGATCTTCACGGTCAACGCCTTCGCGAACGGGCTGCTCAAGCTGTTGCGGGTGGAGCCCAGGAACGAGGTCGAGGCCGCGTTCTCGGACGACGACCTGGCCCAGATGGTCGCGGACTCCAGCGAGGCGGGCCTGCTGGACGACCGGGCCACGGAGCGGCTGCGGGACGCGCTGGAGCTGGGCCGCCGCCCGGTCGGCGACGTGGCCCGGCCGCTGGGCCGCGTGGTCGCGGCCCCCTGGGGGGTGACGCCGGAGGGGCTGGAGGCGCTGTCGGCCGCGTCCGGCTACTCGCGCTTCCCCGTCATCGACGAGGACGGCCGGGTGCTGGGCTATCTGCACGTCAAGGACGCGCTGGACGCGGTGCCGCGCGAGGCGGCGTTCCCGCTGACGGCGATGCGGCCGATCGCCCGGGTGCCCTCGGCGATGCCGCTGGACGACGTGCTGGCCGCGATGCGGTCCAGCGGCACCCATCTGGCGGCGGTGACCGGCCGGGACGGGCGCGCGGTGGGCGTGGTGACCATGGAGGACGTGCTGCGCGAGCTGGTCGGCACCAGCGACTGACCGGCCGCCGCCGCGGCGGCGGGGCACCCGCCGCGGCGGTCGGGACCGCTCGGTACCATGGGCGCTCGTGACTCGCAGCGACACCCCTGACCCGGCTGGCAGCCCCGGCAGCCCCGGTGGTCCCGACAGCCCCGGCAGCTACGTCGCCATCGGCGACTCGTTCACCGAGGGCATGTCGGACCTGATGCCGGACGGCAGCTACCGCGGCTGGGCGGATCTGCTGGCCGCCCGGCTGGCCCAGCGGACGGACAGCTTCCGGTACGCCAACCTCGCCGTACGCGGCAAGCTCATCGCGCAGATAGCGCACGAGCAGGTGGACCGCGCGGCGGCGATGGAGGCGGACCTGGTGAGCCTGGTCGGCGGCCCCAACGACATCCTCCGCCCGCGCTGCGACCTGGAGCGGGTCTGCGCCACCTTCGAGGACGCGGTGGCACGGCTCGCCCCGCGCTGCGGCACGCTGCTGCTGTTCCGCTCCCCCGCCCGGCGCGGGCCGGCGCTGGACCGCTGCCGCCCGCGCGTGGACCGCTTCTTCGCGTTCATCGACGAGGTGGCCGAGCGGCACGGCGCGCTGGTCGTGGACCTGTACGCGTCCGAGACGCTGGGCGATCCGCGGATGTGGGCGGAGGACCGGCTGCATCTGACGCACGAGGGGCACAGCCGGGTCGCCGAGGCGGTGTGGCAGCGGCTCGGGCTGCCCGCCGAGCGGGACTGGGACGCGCCGCTGCCGCCGCCGGAGCCGGTGCCCTGGAGGGCGCGGCGCCGCGCGGACGCGCGCTTCGCGCGCGTCCATCTGCTGCCCTGGGTCGGGCGGCGGCTCACGGGCCGCTCCTCGGGCGACGGCAGGCCGCCCAAGCGGCCCGAGCTGGCGCCGCTGACCTGCGTCGGCCCCCGGGTGAGCGACACCGCGTAGACTCCCCTCACGTGACAGAAACGCCGCGCATCCCGAACGTTCTCGCCGCCCGCTACGCCTCGGCGGACCTCGTCCGCCTCTGGTCCCCGGAACACAAGGTCGTCCTGGAGCGGCGGCTGTGGCTCGCCGTCCTCACGGCGCAGCGGGACCTGGGCGTCGCGGTCCCGGACGGGGCCGTCGCCGCGTACGAGCGGGTCCTGGAGGACGTCGACCTCGCCTCCATCGCGGAGCGCGAGCGGGTGACGCGGCACGATGTGAAGGCCCGGATCGAGGAGTTCAACGCGCTGGCGGGCCACGAGCAGATCCACAAGGGCATGACCTCGCGGGATCTGACGGAGAACGTCGAGCAGCTCCAGATCCGGCTCTCGCTGGAGCTGGTGCGGGACCGCACGGTGGCGCTGCTCGCCCGGCTGGGGAAGCTGGCCGCCGAGCACGCGGCGCTGGTGATGGCGGGCCGCTCGCACAATGTCGCGGCGCAGGCCACCACGCTCGGCAAGCGGTTCGCGACCGCCGCCGACGAGCTACTGGCCGCGTTCGGACGGCTGGAGGACCTGCTGGCCCGCTATCCGCTGCGCGGCGTCAAGGGCCCGGTCGGCACGGCGCAGGACATGCTGGACCTGCTCGGCGGCGCCGCCGAGCAGGGCGCGGAGCGGCTGGCGGACCTGGAGCGGCGGGTCGCCGAGCACCTGGGCTTCCGGCAGGTGTTCACCTCGGTCGGCCAGGTCTATCCGCGCTCGCTGGACCACGAGGTGATCAGCGCCCTGGTGCAGCTGGGCGGCGCCCCGTCCTCGCTGGCCAAGACGATCCGGCTGATGGCGGGCCAGGAACTGGTGACGGAGGGCTTCAAGGAGGGCCAGGTCGGCTCGTCGGCGATGCCGCACAAGATGAACACCCGCTCGTGCGAGCGGGTGAACGGCCTGATGGTGGTGGTGCGCGGGTACGCCTCCATGGCGGCCGAGCTGACGGGCGACCAGTGGAACGAGGGCGACGTGTCCTGCTCCGTGGTGCGCCGGGTGGCGCTGCCGGACGCGTTCTTCGCGTTCGACGGGATGCTGGAGACGTTCCTGACGGTGCTGGACGAGTTCGGCGTCTTCCCCGCCGTGGTCTCCCGGGAGCTGGACCGCTATCTGCCGTTCCTGGCCACCACCAAGGTGCTGATGGCCGCCGTACGGGAGGGAGTGGGCCGGGAGACGGCGCACGAGGCCATCAAGGAGCACGCCGTGGCGTCCGCGCTGGCGCTGCGCGAGGGCGCCGAGCGCAACGAGCTGCTGGACCGGCTCGCCGCCGACTCCCGCATCCCGCTGGACCGGGAGCGGCTGGCGGAGCTGATGGCCGACCGGCTCTCCTTCACCGGCGCGGCCGGGGCCCAGGTCGCTGAGGTCGTGGCCCGGGTCGAGGAGGTCGCCAAGCTCCATCCGCGGGCCGCGGCGTACGCGCCGGGGGCGATCCTCTGACACCCCCCGCGCGCCGCGCGCCCCGCTTCACGCGGGAGGAGCTGGAGGCCGCGCGGGACCGGCTGGTGCCGGATGTGGCCGCCCCGGGGCTGGACGTGCTGTTCTGCGGCATCAACCCGGGTCTGATGTCGGCCGCCACGGGCCACCACTTCGCGCGTCCCGGCAACCGCTTCTGGCCCGCGCTGCACGCCTCCGGCTTCACACCACGGCTGCTGCGGCCGGACGAGGAGCGCGAGCTGCCCGCGTACGGCCTGGGCATCACCAATGTCGTGGCACGGGCCACGGCGCGCGCCGACGAGATCGGCGACGAGGAGTTCCGCGAGGGCGGACGGCTGCTGCGTCGGAAGGTGGCCCGGCTGCGTCCCCGGTGGCTGGCGGTGGTCGGCGTCACCGCCTACCGCACGGCGTTCGGCGACCGGAGCGCGCGCGTGGGCCCGCAGGATGTGACGATCGGCAGCACCCGGGTGTGGGTGCTGCCGAATCCGAGCGGGCTCAACGCGCACTGGACGCCCGCGGCGCTGGCGGAGGAGTTCGCCCGGCTGCGCGCGGCGGTGCGGGAGGACTGACCGGGCGGACCGAC
>NZ_JAAKZZ010000378.1 GCF_011045075.1 Streptomyces boncukensis | reverse complement strand
GTACGGGCGGGCGCGCGGGGCTGTGGCCAGATTCTTTCATTAGCTGTCGTTCAGGCCAATGGATCAGCGGGGACGGGGTCCGCAGGATGGTCCCATGACGCTGATGACCGGAGACTGGAAGCTCACCCGCACCTACGAGAGCGCCCAGGGCACCGTCCGCTGGGACGTCCTCGGCGAGCCCGGAGGGCCGCCCGTGGTCCTGCTGCACGGCACCCCGTGGTCCTCGTACACCTGGCGCGCCGTGGCCCGCGCGCTCGCCCCCCGCCACCGGGTGTACGTCTGGGACATGCCGGGCTACGGATCCTCGGAGAAGTACGAGGGGCAGGACGTCTCGCTCGGCGCGCAGGCGCGCGTCTTCACCGAACTCCTGGCGCACTGGGAGCTGGAGCGCCCCGCCGTCCTCGCCCACGACTTCGGCGGCACCGTCGCGGCGCGCGCCCACCTGCTGCACGGGGCCGCGTACGAACGGCTGGCCCTGGTGGACGTGGTGGTGGCGTTCGACTCATGGGGCTCCCCCACCTACCAGCTGATGGCGGCTCACCCCGAGGTGTTCTCGCAGCTGCCGCCCGCGCTGCACCGGGCGCTGGTACGCGAGTACATCGCCTCGGCGAGCTTCCCCGGGCTGCGCGGCGACGTGCACGACAGCCTGGTGGCGCCGTGGCTGGACGAGGCGGGGCAGCCCGCGTTCTTCCGGCAGATCGCGCAGAACGACCACCGCTGGACCGAGGAGGCCGAGCGGCACTACGCCGCGCTGGACCTCCCGGTGCTGGTGTGCTGGGGAGCCGAGGACCAGTGGATCACGGCACAGAACGCGCGGCGGCTGGCCGAGCGCATCCCGGGCGCCCGCGTCCGGCTCATCGAAGGCGCGGGCCATCTCGTCCAGGAGGACGCCCCGGCCGAGCTCTGCGCGGCCCTGGACGGCTTCCTCCGCGAACGGGGGTGACCCGGCGGCCCGGCCCGCGACCTACCCGAGCCACCCCGGGCGCACCAGCCCCGACTCGTAGGCGAGCACGACGAGCTGCGCCCGGTCCCGGGCGCCCAGCTTCACCATCGTCCGGCTCACATGGGTCTTGGCGGTCAGGGGCGAGACGACGAGCCGCCGCGCGATCTCCTCGTTCGACAGCCCGATCCCCACGAGCGCCATCACCTCCCGCTCGCGGTCGGTGAGCTCGGCGAGTCCGCGCGCGGCGGCCGGCTCCTTGGAGCGCGCTGCGAACTCCTCGATCAGTCGCCGGGTGACGCCGGGCGACAGCAGCGCGTCCCCGTCGACCACCGCGCGGACCGCCCGCACCAGCTCGTCCGGCTCGGTGTCCTTGACGAGGAACCCGGAGGCGCCCGAGCGGATCGCCTCGAACACGTACTCGTCGAGCTCGAAGGTCGTCAGCATGACCACCCGCACCGCGGCCAGCTCCGGGTCCCCGGTGATGCGGCGGGTGGCGGCGAGGCCGTCGACGACGGGCATCCGGATGTCCATCAGCACCAGGTCGGGGGCCAGTTCGCGGGCCATGGCCGCGGCCTGCTCCCCGTCGGCCGCCTCGCCCACGACCTCGATGTCCGGCTGCGCGTCCAGCAGCGCGCGGAACCCCGCACGGACCAGCACCTGGTCGTCGGCGAGCAGTACGCGGATCACGGAACGGTTCTCCTCACGTGCGCGGCCCGGGTTCCGGGGAACCGGGGTCTGCTGACCCGGGGTGCGCTCACTGTAGCGGCACGCACCGCGCCCGGGGCGATCGCTACCCCCCGGAGCCGACGGGGCGCAGCGGGATGCGGGCGCACACCCGGAACCCGCCGTCCCCGCGCGGTCCCGCCTCCACCGTGCCGCCGAACGCGGCGGCGCGCTCGCGCATGCCGACGAGGCCGTTGCCGCCGCCGGTCGGCCCGGCGCCGGTGGCGGGCCCCTCGTCGTCGACGCGCAGCTCCAGCTCGTCGTCGCCGTAGCGCAGCAGAACCCGCGCGGTGCGCGAACCCGAGTGCCGTACGACGTTGGTCAGCGCCTCCTGGACGACGCGGAACGCCGCGAGGTCGGCGCCGGGCGGCAGCGGGTGCGGGGTGCCCTCGGTGCGGACGTCGACCTGGAGTCCGGCGCCCGCCGCCTGCTCGGTGAGCTCGGGGAGCCGGTCGAGTCCGGGCGCGGGCGCGCGCGGCGCGTCACCGGGGGCGCGCAGGGTGTCCAGCACCTGGCGCACCTCGCCGAGCGCCTCCTTGCTGGCGGACTTGATGGTGGTGAGCGCCGTCCGGGCCTGGGCGGGGTCGGTGTCCAGGAGCGCGAGGCCGACACCCGCCTGCACATTGATCACGGAGATGCTGTGCGCGAGGACGTCGTGCAGCTCGCGGGCGATCCGCAGCCGCTCCTCGTCGGCGCGGCGCCGCTCGGCCTCCTCGGCCTCCCGGCGCCGCCGGGCCCACTCGGCGCGCCGCACCCGGACCAGCTCGGCGGCCGCGCACAGGGCGACCATCCACACGATCATGAACAGATCGCTGCCCCAGTCCCGCGGCCCGTCCCCGTCCGGCGGCAGCCACCGGTAGAGCACGTGGGCGACGGCGAGATGCCCCGCCCACAGCCCGCCGAGCGCGCCCCACGCGACATGGCGGTGACCCGCGACGATGGCGGTGAACCCGGCGACGACGACACTGGCGAGGACCGGCCCGTACGGATACCCGGCGGCCAGATAGCCCAGCGTCACCACCGAGGTGCCGATGACGGCGGTGCGCGGAGCGCGGTGCCGGAGCACGAGCAGCAGCGGCCCGGCGGCCAGCAGCAGCCGTGCCGCCAGGTCCAGGCCGATCCGCTCGCCGCGCTGGCCCTCCGCCGCGAAAGTGGAGCCCGCCTGCTGGAGGACGAGGACGGCGAGGGAAGAGACCCAAGGGTAGGAGCGGGCGCCGACGTCGCCCGCCACCCAGCGCTCCCACGGCGGGCGCCGGGGCTCCCCGGCGCGCTCGGGGCCCCGGGTCCGCCGGAGGCGCTCCGGCCGGCGGAGGGCGCGGAGCGGTCCCGCGCGATCGGGCTCGCGCGCGGGCGGCGCTGGGGGGCGTCCTCCGGGGGAATCGGGCATGTCCGCCACGCTAGACGGGGAACCGCGCGGCGGCGTCAGCCATCCGAGGTGATCACGGTTACTCCCCGGGGAGTACGGCGCTGCCGCCGCCCAGGCCCACCTGGTCCGCGAGGCGTGCGACGGCGTGCCCGAAGAACGCGTCCCGCTCCGTCACCACCCGGTTGAACTGCCCGAACAGCTCGGAGCTGATCAGCCCGAACAGCTCCGACCAGGCGGCGACCAGCTCCACGACCAGCGGCGCGGGAAGCCGGATGTCCAGTCGCTCGATGATCTCCGCCATGTCCCGGGCCAGGGCGTCGGGGGCGGCGGATCCGCGGGTCGGCTCGCGGAGCGCTCCGGAGTCGTACGCGTCCTGGGCGATGCCGAACATCACCAGGGCGCCGCGGGACGCGGCCACGGTGGTGGACTGCGGCGCCGCGTAGCCGGGGACGGGCGAGCCGTAGATCAGGGCGTACTCGTGCGGGTGCTCCAGGGCCCAGGCGCGCACGGCGCGGCACACGGCCAGCCAGCGGGCCGGCGGCGAGTCGGCTGCGCCCCCAGATCCGGCCGTGGCCTGCTCGGCTGCTTCCCCGACGGCGTCGTAGGCATCGGTGATCAGAGCGGTCAGCAGGTCGTCGCGGGAGGGGAAGTAGCGGTAGAGCGCGGAGGAGACCATGCCGAGCTCGCGGGCGACGGCGCGGAGGGAGAGCTTCGCGGCCCCGTCGGAGGCGAGCTGGCGTCTCGCCTCCGCCTTGATGGCCGCGACGATCTCGATACGTGCGCGCTCCCTGGCGCCCTGAACCCTGCTGCCCATGGAGAGCAGTGTGCCAGCGTTCAGAGCGATGACCAACTTCGAGAGCAGTGCTCTTGCTTTGGATCGACGAAAGATGCACACTGCCCTAAAGAGAGATCAGTGCTCTCGAAGAGTCCGAGAGTCCCCACGCACTTCTGGAGGCCGCCATGTCCACCACCGCCCCCTCCCGCGACCACGTCATACGCCCCGGCTGGATCACCCGGAACGTGCTGAACCGCGCCATGGCGTGGCTCTCGCGGCGCGGAGTCGGCGTCGCGGGCTCCCGCGTCCTCGCGGTCCGCGGCCGGAAGTCCGGCACCTGGCGGGTCACCCCGGTCAACCCGATGCGGCACCGGGGCAGCACCTATCTGGTGGCCGCGCGCGGCCACGTCCAGTGGACGTACAACATGCGCGCGGCGGGCGGCGGCGAGCTGCGGCACGGCAGGCGGGTCCGCCCCTTCACCGCCACCGAGGTCCCCGACAGCGAGAAGCCGGAGATCCTGCGCGCCTACCTGTCGAAGTGGAAGTGGGAGGTCGGCGCGTTCTTCCAGGGCCTGGGCCCCGGCTCCACGGACGACGAGCTGCTGGCGGCGGCCCACCGGCACCCCGTCTTCCGGATCGCCTACGAGGGCGGCGGGGCCGAGGACGGCGCGGGCTGACCGGCGTCGGTCTCCGCGGCGGCGCGCTCCGCCGCGCGCTCCCGGGCCTCCGCCCTGTCCAGCCGGTCCAGGGTGCGGCGGGCCACCGGGTGGGTGCGGACGACCTCGGCGAGCGAGGTCGCGCCCCGGGTGAAGCGGGCGAAGACGTTCCACGCGGGCCGGAACCCGGTGAGCGCGGCGTGGAAGAGCCCGGGGCGCTTGGCGAAGACGCGGAGCAGCCGGCGCCCGACGCCCATCTCGACGCCGAGACCCGCCTTGACGGCGAACGCGTAGTTGAGCGCCTGCCTGCGGGCATCCACGGCGTCGTGCGCCTCGGCGATCCGCACCGCCCACTCTCCCGCGAGCCGCCCGGAGCGCAGGGCGAAGGAGATGCCCTCGCGCGTCCAGGGCTCCAGCAGTCCGGCCGCGTCCCCGCAGACCAGCACCCGGCCCCGGGACAGCGGTGAGTCATCGGCGCGGCAGCGCGTCAGATGCCCGGAGGAGACGCGCGGCTCGAAGCCCGCGAGCCCCTGCCGCGCGATGAAGTCGTCCAGATAGCGCTTGGTGGCGCCGCCCTCGCCGCGCGCCGAGATCACGCCGACGGTCAGGGTGTCGCCCTTGGGGAAGACCCAGCCGTAACTGCCGGGCAGCGGGCCCCAGTCGACCAGCACCCGGCCCGCCCAGTCCTCGGCGACGCTCGGCGGAACCGGGATCTCCGCCTCCAGGCCGAGATCGACCTGATCCATCTTGACGCCGACGTGCGCCCCTATCCGGCTGGCGCTGCCGTCGGCCCCGACCACGGCCCGCGCCAGCACCGGCCGGTCCTCCCCCGCCACCACGACGGCGACGGTCCGGCGGTCCGGCACGGCGGGACCGTGCTGCTCGACGCGGGAGACGGTGACGCCCGTACGCACCTCGGCGCCCGCCTCGACGGCGTGCTCGACCAGGCTCTGGTCGAACTCCGACCGGTTGATCAGCCCGAAGAGCATGTGCCGGGAGCGGCGGGTGCGGGAGAGCTTGCCGTTCAGGGTGAAGGTGACGGCGTGCACGCGCTCGCGCAGCGGCAGCTCGAACCCGGGCGGCAGGGAGTCGCGCGAGGGGCCGATGATGCCGCCGCCGCAGGTCTTGTAGCGCGGCAGCTCCGCCTTCTCCAGCAGCAGCACCCGCCGCCCGGCGACGGCTGCCGCGTAGGCGGCGGCGGCCCCCGCGGGGCCCGCGCCGACCACGACGACGTCCCAGACCGCGTCCTCGCCGGGCGCCTCGCTGCCGTCCCTGGTGCCGCCGTCCCCGGCTCCGTCAGCGGCCGACCCGGCTCCGTTCTCGCTGCTCACGATGTGCTACTGCTCCCGCCCGACTCCGGCTCCGCAATGGTCCACCGCATCCTACGGCGCCCGCGCGCCGGGGCTCCCGGCCGGTCCGCCGGCCGCGCTCCGGGGCGCGGGGCCGCCGCGAGGGTGCGGTACATATGTCTGCGTACATATGTGCCAACGTCGCACCCACAAGGAGCGTTCCCATGCAGCAGCCCTCCTCCGCAGGCACGGCCACCCCCGACGCCTCCGGAATCGCCGCCTCCGTCGCCGCGCTGATGCCGCGCGCCCGGGAGGAGCTGGCCGAACTGGTCGCGTTCCGCTCGGTCGCCGACCCGGACCAGTTCCCGCGCGGCGAGTGCACGGCCGCGGCGGACTGGGTCGCCGACGCGCTGCGCACGGAGGGCTTCCAGGACGTGGCGGCGCTGGACACCCCGGACGGCACCCAGTCCGTCTACGGCTTTCTGCCGGGCCCCGCAGGCGCGCCGACCGCGCTGCTGTACGCGCACTACGACGTGCAGCCCCCGCTGGACGAAGCGGCCTGGGACACCCCGCCGTTCACCCTGACGGAGGGCGCGGACGGCCGCTGGTACGGGCGGGGCGCTGCGGACTGCAAGGGCGGCTTCCTGATGCTGCTGCTCGCGCTGCGCGCCCTCAAGGCGAACGGAGGTGTGCCGGTCGGCGTCAAGGTGATCGTGGAGGGCTCCGAGGAGCAGGGCACCGGCGGCCTGGAGCGCTACGCACAGGCGCACCCCGAGCTGCTCGCCGCCGACACCGTCCTGATCGGGGACGCGGGCAACTTCCGCTGCGGCGTCCCCACCGTCACCGCGTCGCTGCGCGGCATGTCGCTCGTCCGCGTCCGGGTGGACACGCTGGAGGGGAACCTCCACTCCGGCATGTTCGGCGGCGCGGCGCCGGACGCCCTCGCCGCCCTGCTGCGCATCCTCGACTCGCTGCGCGACGCGGACGGCAACACCGTGATCGACGGCCTCCCCGCGGACGGCCAGTGGCCCGGGATGAGCTACCCGGAGGACACCTTCCGGCGGGACGCCAGGGTGCTCGACGGAGTGGAGCTGCTGGGCACGGGCACCGTCGCCGAACGCCTCTGGGCCCGGCCCGCCGTCACGGTCCTCGGCATCGACTGCCCGCCCGTGGTCGGCGCCACCGCGTCGGTGCACGCGAGCGCCCGCGCCCTGGTCTCGCTGCGGATCCCCCCGGGCACGGACACCGAAGACGCCATCGCGCTGCTCACCTCCCACCTGGAGGCGCACGTGCCGTGGAAGGCCCGGGTCTCGACGGAAGTCGTCGGCCAGGGCCAGCCGTTCCGCGCGGACACCACGCGGCCCGCGTACGTCGCGATGGAGGCGGCGCTGCGCGCGGCCTACGACGGGGAGGAGATGCGGATCGCCGGGCAGGGCGGGTCGATCCCGCTGTGCAACACCCTCGCCGCGCTCTACCCGGACGCCGAGATCCTGCTGATCGGGCTGAGCGAGCCGGAGGCGCAGATCCACGCGGTGAACGAGAGCGTCGACCCGCGCGAGCTGGAGCGGATGTCGGTGGCGGTGGCGGAGTTCCTGCGCCGGTACGCGGCGGGGCGGGAGTGAGAGGGGGCAGCTGACGGGCGGCGGTGGGCGGAAGCCGGGGT
>NZ_JAAKZZ010000377.1 GCF_011045075.1 Streptomyces boncukensis | reverse complement strand
TATAAGAGACAGGGTGTGTCCCGTTGTGCCCCGCCATCCCCGCTGGCCACGCTCGGCGTGCGCGCGCTCGGGGCCGCGCGCGGGGCCACCGCCCCTTCGACGCCGACTGGAGCCCGTATGGGACCCGTGCCATCCGCCCGCGACGGGGCCGCCGCGCCGGACGAGGGCGTATACGAGGACGTATACGAGGACGAGGTGCCGCCGCACATCCACCGGCGCGGCAGCGTGGTGGTGCGGTGGCTCACCACGACCGATCACAAGACGATCGGCACCCTCTATCTGACCACGTCCTTCGCCTTCTTCTGCCTCGGCGGGGTGCTGGCGCTGGTCATGCGCGCCGAACTGGCCCGCCCCGGGATGCAGATCGTGTCGCAGACGCAGTTCAACCAGGCGTTCACCATGCACGGCACGATCATGCTGCTGATGTTCGCGACACCGCTGTTCGCCGGCTTCACGAACTGGATCATGCCGCTGCAGATCGGCGCCCCGGACGTGGCGTTCCCGCGGCTGAACATGCTCGCGTACTGGTTCTATGTGCTGGGCTCGCTCGTCGCGGTGTCGGCCTTTCTGCAGCCCGCAGGGCCCGCCGACTTCGGCTGGTTCGCCTACAGCCCGCTCTCGGACGCGGCGCACTCGCCGGGCGTGGGCGGCGACCTGTGGATCATGGGGTTGGCGCTGTCCGGGTTCGGCACCATCCTGGGCGCCGTCAACTTCATCACCACGATCATCTGTATGCGGGCCCCCGGGATGACGATGTTCCGGATGCCGATCTTCTGCTGGACCGTGCTGCTGACCAGCGTGCTGGTGCTGATGGCGTTCCCGGTGCTGGCCGCGGCGCTGTTCGGGCTGGAGGCGGACCGGAAGTTCGGGGCGCATGTCTTCGACGCGGCCAACGGCGGCGCACTGCTGTGGCAGCATCTGTTCTGGTTCTTCGGGCACCCCGAGGTCTACATCATCGCGCTGCCGTTCTTCGGCATCATCAGCGAGATCATCCCGGTATTCGCCCGCAAGCCGATGTTCGGCTACCTCGGTCTGATCGGCGCCACCATCGCCATCGCGGGCCTGTCGGTGACCGTGTGGGCGCACCATATGTTCGTCACCGGCGCTGTGCTGCTGCCCTTCTTCTCCTTTATGACGTTTCTGATCGCGGTGCCGACCGGAGTGAAGTTCTTCAACTGGATCGGCACCATGTGGCGCGGTTCCCTGTCCTTCGAGACCCCGCTGCTATGGGCCATCGGATTTCTGGTGACGTTTCTGTTCGGCGGCCTCACCGGGATCATCCTGGCCTCGCCGCCCATGGACTTCCACGTCTCCGATTCGTACTTCGTCGTGGCACACTTCCACTATGTGGTGTTCGGCACCGTGGTCTTCGCGATGTTCGCCGGGTTCCACTTCTGGTGGCCGAAGTTCACCGGGAAGGTGCTCGACGAGCGGCTCGGGAAGATCACCTTCTGGACGCTGTTCATCGGCTTCCACGGCACCTTCCTGGTGCAGCACTGGCTGGGCGCCGAGGGCATGCCCCGCCGGTACGCCGACTACCTGGCGGCCGACGGCTTCACCGCGCTGAACACGATCTCCACCATCAGTTCGTTCCTGCTGGGCCTGTCGCTGCTGCCGTTCTTCTACAACATCTGGAAGACCCACAAGTACGGCGAGGCCGTTGACACCGACGACCCGTGGGGCTACGGCCGCTCGCTGGAGTGGGCCACCAGCTGCCCGCCGCCGCGGCACAACTTCCTCACCCTGCCGCGCATCCGCTCCGAGTCCCCGGCGTTCGAACTCCACCACCCCGGGATCGCGGAACTGGGCGACGGACAGGCCCCCGCCCCGGCCGCACCGGAGAGGTGAGCGCGCATGCGCAGGGAACACCGGCCGCCGCCGCCCGGCGCCCCGCGCGAGACGGCGCAGCAGGCCGCCCGCGACGGACTCCGCAGCCTCGACGGCTATCTCTACTGGCAGGCCGAACTCGCCGCTGCGCACCGCGAGGCCGCCGCCTTCTGCGACCGGCTGCCCTGGCTCACCGGCGCCGAGCGCCGCGACGTCGAGGAGCACTACGCGCGCGCCCGCGCCGAGGTCTCCGAGGCGATGACCCGCCGCGTCGCCGCGCGCTGCCGCGAACTCCAGGCGGAGTACGAGGCCCGCTACCGCGCCCTGCGGCGCCGGCTGGCCGCCTGCGCCGTCTCGGCCGCCGCCGCGGTGTGCGGCTGCGGTTTCCTCGTCGAGGTGCTGCGCCGCGTCTGACCCCCGATCCCACACGCCGCGCCGGGCGGCGTCAACCGGTCCGCAAAACAGGTGTCCTGCCGACGGGACACTCCCAGCGCACCGTGGAATTGCCCCCGCAGCCCGTGCCTTGCCTCCCCGTATGGCTCGCTCATAGAGTGAAACTCGCCAGCTGCCCGACCGGATCTCACGGGTTCAGCGGCACGCTCTCCTTTCCGGCCGAGCTGTTCGGCCATCGGTGTCCCGCACATTCCTTTCCGTTGCCGTGCGCGGCAATTCGCGGTGCTTGCCCGTGCGTTCCGACGGCTTCGGGTATTGCTTGACTCGGCAGTCGGCGGCCAGGAATCTGTGGGGGCTTTCAGAGCCGGTGAATTCTGGTCCGACGATGTGAAACCACAATGGGGGATGGTCTCTTTGAGTTCCTTTGAGCGGGGTCGGCCGCTGGGCGAGCTCAGTGACGCCGAGGTGCGGGCGCAGACCATTCCCGCCCTGTTCGAGCGGCAGGTCGCCGCGGCGCCCGACGCGTCCGCGCTGCTCGCGGCGGACGCATCGGAGGGCTCCGGCGGGACGCTGACCTACCGGGAACTCGACGCGCGGGCGAACCGGCTGGCACGGGTGCTCGTCCGGCGCGGGGTGGGCCCCGAGTCCGTGGTGGGCGTGGCGCTGCGCCAGTCGCCCGAGCTGTGGGTGGCGGCGCTGGCGGTGCTGAAGGCCGGAGGCGCGTATCTGCCGCTGGACTCCGCACACCCCGCCGACCGCCTCGGCTACATGCTGACGGACTCCGCGGCGTGCCTGGTCGTCACCGACACGGCCCAGAGCGGTGCGCTGCCTCGGACGGCGAAGCCCGTGCTGCGCCTGGACGACCCGGCCCTCGCGGACGAGGCCGCCGCCACCGGGTCCGGCCCCGTGGCCGACGGCGAGCGGCACGGCCCGCTGCGGGTCGCCCACGCCGCGTACGTCATCTACACCTCGGGCTCGACGGGGCGGCCGAAGGGCGTGGTCGTCACCCACGGCGGGCTGGCGAGCCTGCTGGCCACGCATGTCGACCGGCTGAAGGCGACCCCCGGCAGCCGGGTGCTGCAGTTCGCCTCGCCGAGCTTCGACGCCTCGGTGTGGGAGCTGTGCATGTCCCTGCTCTCCGGCGCCGCGCTGGTGGTGGCCGGCAAGGACCGGCTGGCTCCGGGGGCGCCGCTCGCGGAGACCGTCGACGCGCACCGCGTGACCCATCTGACCCTGCCGCCCCCGGTGCTCGCGGCCGTGCCGGCCGGCGCCCTGGCCACCGTCGAGCACCTGGTGGTCGCGGGGGACGCCACCTCGCCGGAGCTGGCGGACACCTGGTCGGCCGGCCGGCGCATGATCAACGCCTATGGGCCGACGGAGACCACGGTGTGCGCCACCATGAGCGCGCCGCTGGCCGGGGACGGCGCGGTGCCGCCCATCGGACGGGCGATCACCGGCACCGCCGTCCATGTGCTGGACGACGCGCTGCGGCCGGTGCCCGCCGGAGTGACCGGCGAGCTGTATGTGTCCGGCGCCTCGCTGGCCCGCGGCTACCTCGGGCGGCCCGCGCTGACCGCGGAGCGGTTCCCCGCCTGCCCGTTCGGCGCCCCCGGCGAGCGGATGTACCGGACCGGGGACCTCGCGGAGTGGACGCCGGACGGCGAACTCGTCTTCCACGGACGCGCCGACACCCAGGTCAAGATCCGCGGTATCCGGATCGAGCCGCACGAGATCGAGGCGGCCCTGACGGCGCATCCGGGCGTGGCCCACGCCGCCGTGCTCGCCCGCGACCCGCGCGGTACCGGCAAGCAGCTGGTGGCGTACGTGGTCCCGGTCGGCCGCGGCGGCGTCGGCGCCGCCGACGAGGCCCCGGCCGCGCAGGCCGCCGCCGCGCCGGGCGGCGCGTACGGGAGCATCGCGCTCGACTCCGGCTTCGAGGTGGCTCAGCTGCGCGCCTTCGCGACGGCCCGGCTGCCGGAGTCCATGGTGCCCGGCGCCTTCGTGGTGCTCGACCGGCTGCCGCTGACGCCGAACGGGAAGCTGGACCGGGCCGCGCTGCCGGAGCCGGAGCTGACCGGTGCCGCCTACCGGGCGCCGGGGTCGCCCCGGGAGGAGGTCCTCGCCGGCGTCTGCGCCGAGGTCCTCGGCCTGGACCGGATGGGCGTCGACGACGACTTCTTCGCGGTCGGCGGGGACAGCATCCAGTCGATCCAGGTGGCCTCCCGGGCGCGGGCGCGCGGCGTGGTGGTCAGCGCGCGGCAGGTCTTCGAGTGCCGCACGGTGGCCGCGCTCGCCCGCGCCGCGGCCACCGGCGGCGGCCCCGGGGCCGGTCCCGCGCTGGAGGAGTTCGAGGGCGGCGGCGTGGGGCCGCTGCCGCTGCTGCCGGTGGCGCGCTGGATCAGCGGCTGGGGACCCGGGTTCGACCGGTTCCTGCAGGCGATGGTGCTGGAGCTGCCCGACGGCATCGACCGGCCCGGCCTCGCCGCCGCCCTCGGCGCGCTGCTGGACCGCCACGACCTGCTGCGCAGCCGGCTGGTGCCGGACGGTGGCGGGGAACTGGTGGTCGAGCCGCCCGGCACGGTGGACGCGGACGCGCTGATACGCCGCGTCGACTGGGACGGCCACGGGGACGCGGAGCCCTGGCGCCGGCTGGTGCTGGACGAGCTGGAGGCCGCCGCTCAGCGGCTGGACCCGGCGGCGGGCGCGGTGGCCCGGTTCGTGTGGTTCGCCCCGGAAGAGGGCCCCGGGCGCCTGCTGGTGGTGCTGCACCACCTGGTCGTGGACGGGGTCTCCTGGCGGGTCCTGGTGCCCGATCTGGCGGCGGCCTGGGAGCGGATACGGGACGGGAGGGCGCCGGAGCTGCCGCCCGTGGGCACCTCCGTACGGCGCTGGGCGCACGCTCTGGTGGCGGAGGCGGCCCGGCCCGGACGGGTGGCCGAGCTGGAGCTGTGGCGGTCCGTCGTCGAGGGCCCTGACCCGCTGCTGGGCACCCGGCGGGTCGACCCCGGCACCGATGTGATGTCCACCGTGCGCGGCACCCGGGTACGGCTCCCGGCAGAGGTCACCGAGGCCGTGCTCGGCACCCTGCCGAAGGCGTTCCACGGCGAGGCCAACGACGGCCTGCTGGCCGGGCTCGCCCTGGCCGTCGCCGAGTGGCGGCGCAGACGGGGCGTCGAGGAGACCTCCGCGCTGATCCGGCTGGAGGGGCACGGCCGCGAGGAGAGCGCGGCACCCGGCGCCGACCTGTCCCGCACGGTGGGCTGGTTCACCAGCGCCTTCCCGGTCCGCCTCGACCTGGCCGGGGTCGATCTCGACGAGGCGTTCGCCGGCGGCCCGGCCGCCGGGCGTGCGGTCAAGGCCGTCAAGGAGCAGCTGCGCACCGTACCGGACAAGGGCATCGGCTACGGGCTGCTGCGGCACCTGAACCCGGACACCGCGGCAGTACTGCGGGAGCACGGGATCGGCCAGGTGGGGTTCAACTACCTGGGCCGGTTCTCCGCCTCCGCCGACATGCCCGAGGAGCTGCGCGGCCAGGGCTTCACCCAGGCCACCGACGTGCCCGAGCTGGCCGAGCTCGACGCGGCGCACGACCCGCGGATGCCCGCGCCCGCCGAGCTGGACGTCAACGCCTCCGTCACCGACACCGCCGAGGGCGCCCGGCTGACCGCCCGGTTCGACGCCCCCGCCGGGGTGCTCGCCCCCGAGCTCGTACAGGAGCTGGCCGACCTGTGGTGCGCCGCGCTGCGAGGGCTGGCCCGGCACGTCGCGGAGCCGGGCGCGGGCGGGCTGACGCCGTCCGACGTGCCGCTGGTGACCGTGGGCCAGAGCGACCTCGACGAGTGGGAGGGCCGCTACCCGGCGCTGGCGGACGTGTGGCCCACCACCGGGCTCCAGCGGGGCCTGCTGTTCCACTCGATGCTCGACGACCACCCGGACGACCACCCGTTCGACGCCTACCAGGTGCAGTACGTGCTGCACCTGTCCGGCCCCGTGGACGCGGCCCGGCTGCGCACGGCGGCACAGGCGCTGCTGGAGCGGCACCCCGCGCTGCGGGCCGCGTTCCTGCCCGACGCCACAGGGGACCTGGTGCAGCTGATCGTCGAGGGCGTACGGCTGCCCTGGCGGGAGGTCGACCTGGGCGGCCTGGGCGAGGACGAGCGGAGCGACACCTTCGAGCAGCTTCTGGCGGAGGACCTGCGCGCCCACTTCGACCCCGTAGCGCCCCCGATGCTGCGGATGACGCTGGTCCGGCTGGAGCCGGAGCGGTGCGAACTCGTCCTGACCGCCCACCATGTGCTCTTCGACGGCTGGTCGCTGCCGCTGCTGATGCAGGACCTGCTGCGCCTGTACGCCTCCGGCGGGGACGGCTCCGGGCTGCCGCCGGCGCCGAGCTACCGCGACTTCCTCTCCTGGCTCGCCCGGCAGGACCGCGAGGAGTCCTCCCGGGCGTGGCGGCGGGAGCTGGACGGCCTGGACGAGCCCACCAAGCTGGTGCCGGGCGTCCCCTCCGGAACCGGCGGCTCCGGCATCGGGCACGCCGATGTCCCGCTGCCGCCGGACACGGCCCGCGGCCTGTCCCGGCGCGCGACCGAGCTGGGCGTCACCCTCAACACCGTCGTCCAGGGGGCCTGGGCGCTGCTCACCGGGCAGCTGACCGGCCGTCAGGATGTGGCCTTCGGCTCCACGGTGTCCGGCCGCCCGCCCGCGCTCGCGGGCGTGGACTCGATGGTCGGCATGTTCCTCAACACCGTGCCGGTACGGGTGCGGCACGCCCCCGGAGACACCCTCGCCGAGCTGCTGACCGGCCTCCAGGACCGCCAGTCGGCGCTGCTGGACCACCACCACTACGGGCTGACCGACATCACCCGGGACGCCGGGTTCGACTCGCTGTTCGACAGCCTCATCGGCTTCGAGTCCTTCCCGCTGGACCGCGCCGGCCTCGCGGAGGCGAGCGCGGCGGCCGGGATCGCCATCACCGGCATCCGGTCGTTCACCGCCAGCCACTACCCGCTCACCGTCCTGGTGTTCGTCGAGCCCGACCAGCTGCGGGTGACCGTCCAGTACCAGCGGGACGCGCTGGACGCGAACGCGGCCGGGGCCGTCGCCCGCGGCTTCGGCCGGATCCTCGCACAGCTCGCCGCCGACCCCGCGCAGCGGGTGGGCGCGATCTCCCTGGTGGGCGAGGGTGAGCGGGAGTTGGTGCTGGGGGAGTTCGGTGG
>NZ_JAAKZZ010000376.1 GCF_011045075.1 Streptomyces boncukensis | reverse complement strand
GAGTCCGGCCGGGGCCGAGCGGTCGATCAGCAGTGCGCGCATGTCCTGTTCGCCTTTCGTACGGGGCAACACGGACCATTTTTGCCGGTGACCAGCGTTTGCTGTCAACCAGCATAAGCTGGGGACTGGCGCAACCGGTGCTACGCTGACCCGCATGGCCGCGACGACGACCCTGCGCGAGCGCAAGAAGCAGCGCACCCGGCAGCAGCTGATCGACACCGCGCTCGACCTCTTCACGGAGCGCGGCTTCGACGGCGCGACGCTCGACGACCTGTGCGGCGCGGTCGAGATCTCCCAGCGCACCTTCTTCCGGAACTTCGCCAGCAAGGAGGACGTCGCCCTCGCCCCCACCAACGACCTGTGGCGGGCCTGCCTGGACGAACTGGAGTCCCGTGCCCGGGAGCCGGAGGACGGCGCCACCGTGCTGGAGCTGCTCCAGGGGGCCCTGCTGGGCGCGCTGGAGCGGATGGCCGGTGACGACGGCTGGACCCGGCGCGTCGCGCTCAGCCGCCGGCTGGCCGAGCGGACGCCGTCCGTGGACGCGTACGGGCGGCAGTTCTGCGAGCGCACCAGCGGCGCCGTCCTCGGCGTCCTGCACGGCGCGCTGGACCTGCCGGCCCCGCACGACCTGCGCGTACGGCTCGCGCTCGACATGGTGGTCGCCGCGTTCCACCAGGCGCTGCACGACTGGTCGGCGCGGGAAGGGCGCACGGAGGCGCCCACGGGCGACGAGCTCGCCGCTGACCTGCGGTCCGCCTTCGCAGCCCTGCCCGGCGCTGTCAGCCTCCCCGCCCGGCACCGCACGGCCGGCCCCCCGACGCCCTAGCGGCCGCTCCCACCGCCTCTATTAGAGTCGCCCCGGATGCGGGGGGCGCGTCGTCATGAGTCCTCATGAGGAGGGGCGGAACGTGTCAGAAGCAGAGGGCGCCGGGAGCGGCGGGGGCCCGGCTGCCGCGATATGGGGGCGGGCCGAGCAGCAGGACTTCCGCAGCCGGGTGCGCGGCTGTCTGCTCGGCGGGGCCGTCGGGGACGCGCTCGGCGCGGGCGTCGAGTTCGACTCGCTCGACGAGATCCGCGCCCAGCACGGCGACCAGGGGGTGACCGACTACGTCCCTGCGTACGGCAGGCGGGGCGCGGTGACCGACGACACCCAGATGACCCTGTTCACCGTCGACGGCCTGATACGCGCCCATGTACGCCGCGACACGGGCGCCTGGCACCCGCCCACCGACCTGCACGCCGCCTACCGCCGCTGGGCGGCCACCCAGCGCGACTGGGGCCCGGACGAGCGCCGCGACGAAGACGGCTGGCTCGCCCGTCAGGAGTGGCTGTACACCCGGCGCGCGCCCGGCAACGCTTGTCTGTCCGGTCTGGCCGACGACCGGATGGGCACGCTCGAACGCCCGAAGAACCCCGAGTCCAAGGGCTGCGGGACGGTGATGCGGTCCGCGCCGTTCGGGCTGCTCGTGGGGTGGGAGCCGCAGCTGGTCTTCCAGCTCGCCGTCGAGTGCGCCGCGCAGACGCACGGCCACCCGACCGGCTGCCTGGCCGCGGGCGCCTTCGCCGCGATCGTGCACGGGCTCGCCCGCGGCGACGCGCTGGACGCGGCGGTGCAGCGCGCACTGGCCCAGCTGGCGGCGCGCCCCGGGCACGAGGAGACCACCCAGGCGCTCCAGCACGCGCTGGGCGCCGTACGGCAGGGCATGCCGTCCCCGGAGCGGGTCGCCTCGCTCGGCGAGGGCTGGACGGCGGAGGAGGCGCTGGCGATCGGGGTCTACTGCGCGATCGTCGCCGAGGACGTACGACACGGGCTGCGGCTGGCCGTCAACCACGGCGGGGACAGTGACTCCACGGGCTCCATCTGCGGCAATCTGCTGGGCACCATTCACGGCGAGACCTCGCTGCCGCCCGGGTGGGTGGCGGAGCTGGAGGGCCGCGCGACCATTCTCGAACTGGCGGACGACTTCGCGATGGAGATGACCCAGGGCCCGGCGCTGCACGGGCCCGGCGGCGCCTCGGCGGCCTGGCTGGCCCGCTACCCCCGCGCGTGACCGGCAGCCGCGTGACCGGCAGCCGCGTGACTGGCAGCCGGGTGACTGGCAGCCGGGTGACTGGCAGCCGCACGCCGGGCACCCGGCACCGCATGCGCCGCCCGGCGTGCGCTCCGGTCAGCGCATCACCTCGCCCGCGTTGACCAGCAGCGACTGCCCCGTGATCCCCCGGGAGCGGTCGGAAGCGAAGAAGACCACCGTCTCCGCGACGTCCTCGTCCGTCACCATCCCGGGCAGCGCCATCCGCGCGTTCAGCCGGGCCAGCAGCTCCGCGTCGTCCTCGACGTAAGCCCGCACCGGCGGCCCCCACATCCAGCCCGGCTGCACGGTGTTGACCCGTATCCCGTACGGGCCCAGCTCGCGGGCCAGCGGGTACATCGCGGACACCAGGGCGCCCTTCGACGCCGCGTACGCCGCCATCGGCACCTGGGAGGACGCGGCCACCGACGCCTGCGTGCCGATCATCACCACCGAGCCCCCGCCCGACTCCTTCAGCGCGGGCAGGCACGCGCGGGTCATCCGCAGAGTGCCGAGCAGGTTGACGTCCACGGCCCGCTGCCACTCCCCGAGGTCCTCGGAGGAGTCCTCCAGCCCGCCCATCACGGTGTCCAGCGCGGCGACGTGCACCACGGCGTCCAGCCGCCCGAAGCGCTCGACGGCCAGCGCCGCGAGCGCCCGGCACTGCGCCTCGTCGGTGATGTCCGCTGTGCGGTGCGCGGTCCGCGTGCCGTCCGGGTCGATCGCGGCGGCGCACCGCTCCGGCCCGGCCCGGGTCCGGGCGCCGAGCACCGCACACCCGCCCTCCCGTACGCACGCGGCGGCGACCCGGTGCCCGAGTCCCGCGCCGACCCCGGAGATCAGCACCGTCCTGTCCCGCAGCAGCATGGCGTCCCGCCTTCCGCGCTCCCGTAGCCCTCGCCATCTGACGGTATGTCAGTTACACCGTAGAGGGAGCCGAGGGGAGAGGGAATGTCCGAGAGCTATGCGGAACTGGCCGCCACGGGGCCGTACGGGGTGCGTCCGGGGCATGCGCTGATCACCATGGTCGAGCCGGATCCGGGGCACGAGTACGCGTACAACCGCTGGTACGAGGACGACCACTACATCGCCGGGGCCATGGCCATGCCCTGGCTCTTCGCCGGGCGCCGCTGGGTGGCCACCCGCGAGCTGCAACTGCTGCGCTACCCCGCCGAGTCGGCGGTGGCGCGGCCGGTGACCGCCGGCTGCTATCTGACCGTCTACTGGATCACCGAGGGGCGCTACGACGACCATATGCGCTGGACCGTCGCCATCAACCGGCGGCTCAACCGGGATGCGCGGGTCTTCCAGCGGCGCACCCACGTCTTCACCAGCTTCCAGGACCACGAGGCGACCGCCTACCGCGACGGCGCCGCCGGGCCGCGCGACTTCCACGCGCTCGACCACCCGTACCGGGGGCTGGTGCTGGAGGTCGTGGACGCGCCGGAGGCCGGCCGGCGCGCCGAGCTGCTGGAGTGGCTGCGCTCGCGCCATCTGCCGGGCCTGCTGCCGGGCTCACCGGCCGCGCTGGTCACCGTCTTCCGGCCGACGCCGCTGCCGGTGGACCGGATGTCGTACGTCCAGCAGGTCGAGGGCGTCGACACCCGGCTGACGCTGCTGTGGTTCCTGGAGGAGGACCCCCGGGAGCGGTGGCAGGAGCACTTCGCCGAGCGGGACGCACGGATCGCCGAATCGGGGCTGGGGAGAGTGGAACTGGTGGCCCCCTTCGTTCCCACCGTTCCGGGAACGGACGCCCATGTCGACGCCCTGCGGTGAGCGCGGGGCGCTCCGTCGGGCACGCCGCAGGCATGACGCGGACACGACCGAGCCCCCTCGGCCGGGACGGCGACCAGTCGAGAGGGCTCTGGGCGGTGGTACTCAGCCGCATGGCATGGCACTCACCTGCGGTTCACCTGGGTGACGAAGCCGTCCCAGGCTTCCGGGCTGAAGCTGAGCGCCGGGCGCCCGGGATCCTTCGAGTCGCGTACCGCGACCACGTGTACGGCGGGCGACCTGACCTCCACGCACGCTCCGTTCCCGCCGGAGTGGCTGGACTTGGTCCACGCGTGGGTCGTTCCCTGCTGAATTGACATGTCTGCTCCGGTGTTCCGGTTGTTCGTGACGTGCTGGTGACGTTACGCGGCGTTTTCGAGGCATGAAGCGGCTATTCACTCGACCGGATGGCATATTCCGGGCTGCTCTTCACACCGCGCTGCGGCGGGGTGTAGCCTCTCGGGCTCCGCGCGCGGGCGCGCCCGGGACTCTGCACTCCCTCGCTTTTCGCCATCAGCCCCGCGCGTATTCCTTCGCCACTTTCTCGATGAACTCGCGGGTCTGGTCCGGGTTCAGGGCCTGTGCGCGCAAGTGCTCGTACATGACGCTGTAGCTCTGCACATCGTTCGCCTTCTCCAGATAGAGGTCGCTTGTCACGCCCTCCAGGTAGATAACGGTCGAATCCGATGCGTCGGGGAATTCCAGGATGGCGTACTGGCCGTTCACCCCCGGATGCGCGCCCATCGCGAACGGCATCACCTGCAGCGTGATGTGCGGCAGCTGGCCGAGCAGGTTGAGGTGTTCCAGCTGCTCCGCCATGGTCGCCTTGCCGCCCACCTCGCGGCGCAGCACCGACTCGTCGAGCACGGCCCACAGCCGCAGCGGGCTGCGCCCGCTGTGGATGCGCTCCTGACGGCGCATGCGCACCTGCACACGGCGCTCGATGTCCGCCTGGGTGGCCTCCGGCAGCGCCCCGGCGATGACGGCCTCGGCGTACGCGTTCGTCTGCAGCAGCCCGGGAACCACCTGCGGCTCGTAGACGCGCAGCGAGGCCGCGTCGGTCTCCAGCCCGATGTAGACGCTGTACGGGATGTCGCCGAAGGCGTGCCACCAGCCCTGCTGGCGGGACTCCTTCGCCATTTGCATGAGGGAGTCGACTATCCGGCGGTCCTCGACCTCGTACACCCCGCAGAGGTCCCGGACGTCGCGCTGGCTGATGCTGCGGCGCCCGTTCTCCAGCCTGCTGATCTTCGACTGGGAGACCAGCAGCCGGTCGGCGACCTCTTCGGCGGTCATGCCCCGCTGCTCGCGCAGACGGCGCAACTCCTGACCCAGCCGACGACGCCGGACTGTGGGATTGACGCTCGACGCCACGGGACCGCACCTCCGCGTAAGTACGACTACTTCCAGCAGGTTGCCACCAACATGTGCACCGTCGCTGGCAAATGGCAACAGAGAGTGCGGGTCTGAGTACAGGAAATGAGGAGCGAACGCAGCACAGGGGTGGCAATCCGGCCGTCGTCCCGGTGGCCGGACCGCCACCCCTCAACTCGCCGCGACACGACGGCTGCGCGCCGGTCGCCGATGTCTCAGCGCCGTGCCGAACTGCGGTGTCGGACGGCGCTGACCGGTGCTGATCGGTACGGACTGGTGCTGCGGTGCGGTGGGTACCGCCCGGTGGGGCGGTGCCCGGTGGCGGGAGTGCGAGCTGTCGTTCCGGGGGTACGACAGCTCAGTGCGCGCCGGCGCGCGCCATTCCGCCCGCCGCCGCATGGCGGGCCTGCCCGGGGACATGCCGGGAGGGCCCGGTCGCCGCGGACGCGGTGGCCGGTGTCGCGCGTGCCGGTGCGGGCCGCGCGGTCGGACCGCTGCTGCCCTGCGCCCGCCGCGGCTGCGCCGCGACGCCGTTCTGCACGTCCATGACAGCGTGCGCGACGAGGCCGCCCATCGGGTCGTGCCTGATCAGGTCCCGGAGCCGGGAGCGGCACGACCGCCCCTCGTTCCCGGGGTAGAGATGCTTGCCGAGGCCGACGGCGTGCGCCAGCGCGGCGAGCGCGGCCGTCCGGGGATCCGGTGGGACGCCCGTGCGGATCGCCGAATCCAGCCGGGCTCTGATCTCCCTGCTGATGGCCGTGTCCGTCGCCTGATAGCGCGTCGTCGGCAACACCCCGCACATCTGGCCGGAAACGGCATGCACCATGCCGCAGCGCTCCAGATGCGTGAGATAGGTTTGGCGTAGCCCCAGGCGGGGCCCGCCGATCCAGTGGACCGCCCGAACGGGGCTGCCGCGCCTGCGCAACAGCTCCAGTGCGGAGTCCAGAGTCGGATCTCCGGTCGGCCGTGGCAGCACCACGGCGATACGATCCCCATCAGGGGCTATCCGTCCTGCCAGAGCCAGCTCCACTAGCTGGGCCCCGGCCAGGCCGAGGTCGAGCGACTGCGGCTGCGCCGTGGTGCCCGTTGCCGGGTCCAGGGCGAGCAACAGAAGCTCCTCCGGAATTGTTCTGCGGCTCCTGCCCATCCATGCCTCCCCGCGTGGATGAATGACAGGGTGACCCCTCTCACAATGGTCTGTCGAGAGTGCATGAGCGGTATGGGCGGGAACCAGTAGGTATGTCGTTCTCGTCTGCCGGAGGGAAGGGCCAAAGGACGACTCTGAGAAGTGTCGCCACACCGGGTGGCGGCCTCGGTGCACAGGACACTGTTTACTGGTATGGCGACGGGCGAGCGGCAGCAGGAGGCATCGGTGGCGGGCGAGTCCCCCGACAAGTCGGAGCGGGAGAGGTCGTCGGGGGAGACGACAGAGAGCGGCAGCGCGGTTGCGCGCCCCGATAAGACGTCCGAAAACGCCCCGGTGGGGTCGTCCGACGCGGCGGTGGCTGTGGCCGCCGCCGACGCGGAGCCCGCGGGCCCTGCGCAGGACGGCGACGCCGAGGGCACCCCGGCGGACGACGGAGACGCACGCCTGAAGTCCGCCGTGGCCGCGTGGGTCGCGCACGGGGGCGGCGCGCAGGAGCCGTCCGACGAGTCCTCGGATGACCGTGCGGACAAGGGGTCGATTTTCGGCCGTTCGTCGGACGACGCCGAGGAGCCCGAGGACCGTGCTGAGCGGATGACCGCCGCGTTCTTCGGTACGCCCCGGAGGGGCAACCGGCTCTCGGGAGAGAGCGAGAAGGGCGGGGCCGAGAAGTTGGAGACGGAACGGTCGGGGGCGCCGGAAAAGGCGGAGGAGCCGGAGAGGTCGGAAAGGCCGGAAAGGCCGGAACGAGCGGCGGAGCCGGAAAGCGCCGAGAAACCGGGCAAGCGGGAGAAGCCGGAGAAGGCGGAGAAGCGGGAGAAGGCGGAGAAGGCAGAGCAATCGGCGAGGGCGGAGCCGGAGCCCGCGGACGCCAAGCGGGCCGAGGAAGCCAACGGCGCCAAGGGTGCCAACGGTGCCAAGGGCGCCAGGGGGGCGAAGCCGGGCTCGGCGGGGCAGCGCGGCGGCGTCGACCAGCCGACCGCCGTCTTCCGGGCCCCCGCGGAGACGGGGGAGACGAAGGGCGCGAAGGGTACGGAGGAGCCCGGGGACGCCAAGCGGGCCGAGGAAGCCAACGGCGCCAAGGGTGCCAACGGTGCCAAGGGC
>NZ_JAAKZZ010000375.1 GCF_011045075.1 Streptomyces boncukensis | reverse complement strand
CGCACGCCCCGTGCGCCCGCGTGCCCCTGTGCCCGCGCGCCGCGCCCACGGAGCCCCGCGCCCGCGACCACTCCTGCACTCACCACGGAAGACAGGGAAGGCAACAGATGAAGCGCCACCTCATCTCGGCCGCCGACCTCACGCGCGACGACGCTGTCCTGATCCTCGACACGGCCGAGGAGATGGCCCGGTTCGCCGACCGGCCGATCAAGAAACTGCCGACGCTGCGCGGCCGCACCGTCGTCAACCTCTTCTTCGAGGACTCCACCCGCACCCGCATCTCGTTCGAGGCCGCGGCCAAGCGGCTGTCGGCCGACGTCATCAACTTCTCCGCCAAGGGCTCCTCCGTCTCCAAGGGCGAGTCCCTGAAGGACACCGCGCTCACCCTGGAGGCCATGGGCGCCGACGCCGTCGTCATCCGGCACGGCGACTCCGGCGCCCCGCACCGGCTGGCCACCTCCGGCTGGATCGGCGGCAGCGTCGTCAACGCCGGGGACGGCACCCATGAGCACCCCACCCAGGCCCTGCTCGACGCGTTCACCATGCGCCGCAGGCTGGTCGGCCGGGAGGGCGCCGACCTGGCCGGACGGCGGATCACCGTCGTCGGCGACATCCTGCACAGCCGCGTCGCCCGCTCCAACGTCCACCTGCTGAGCACGCTCGGAGCCCAGGTCACGCTCGTCGCGCCGCCCACCCTGGTGCCGGTCGGCGTGGCGGCCTGGCCCTGCGAGGTGTCCTACGACCTGGACGCGGTGCTGGCCAAGTCGGACGCGGTGATGATGCTCCGGGTGCAGCGCGAGCGGATGAACGCCGCTTTCTTCCCCACCGAGCGCGAGTACGCCCGCCGCTACGGCCTGCACGGCGAGCGCATGGCCCGGATGCCGGAGCACGCCGTCGTGATGCACCCGGGCCCGATGAACCGCGGTATGGAGATCACCGCCGAGGTCGCCGACTCGCCGCGCTGCACGGCTGTCGAGCAGGTCGCCAATGGCGTCAGCATCCGGATGGCCGTGCTGTACCTGCTGCTCGGCGGCGCCGAGCCCGCCGTGACCACCGCCCGCACCGAGGCCCCGACCTCCCAGGAGAACGACTGACATGACCGAGCCGAAGACGACACTCATCCGCGGTGCGCGGGTTCTCGGCGGCGACCCGCAGGACGTGCTGATCGGTGCCGACGGCACCGTCGAGTCCGTCGGGCACGGGCTCGACGCGGCCGGCGCCGAGGTCGTGCCGGCGGACGGCCGCGTGCTGCTGCCCGGCCTGGTGGACCTGCACACCCATCTGCGCGAGCCGGGCCGCGAGGACTCCGAGACGGTGCTCACCGGCACCCGCGCCGCGGCCCGGGGCGGCTTCACCGCCGTGCACGCCATGGCCAACACCTTCCCCGTCGCCGACACCGCCGGCGTCGTCGAGCAGGTGTGGCGGCTGGGGGAGCAGCACGGCTACTGCGACGTACGCCCCGTCGGCGCCGTCACCGTCGGACTGGAGGGCAAGCAGCTCGCCGAGCTGGGCGCCATGCACGACTCGGCCGCCGGGGTGCGGGTCTTCTCCGACGACGGCAGGTGCGTCGACGACGCGGTGATCATGCGGCGCGCCCTCGAATACGTCAAGGCGTTCGACGGCGTCGTCGCCCAGCACGCCCAGGAGCCCCGGCTCACCGAGGGCGCCCAGATGAACGAGGGCACCGTCTCCGCCGAGCTGGGCCTGGCCGGCTGGCCCGCCGCCGCCGAGGAGTCCATCATCGCCCGGGACGTGCTGCTCGCCGCGCATGTCGGCTCCCGGGTGCACATCTGCCATCTGTCCACGGCGGGCTCGGTGGAGCTGGTGCGCTGGGCCAAGTCCAAGGGCTGGGACGTCACGGCCGAGGTCACCCCGCACCACCTGCTGCTCACCGACGACCTGGTCCGCTCGTACAACCCCGTCTACAAGGTCAACCCCCCGCTGCGCACCGAGGCCGACGTGCTGGCCCTGCGCGAGGCGCTGGCCGACGGCACCATCGACTGCGTCGCCACCGACCACGCCCCGCACCCGCACGAGGACAAGGACTGCGAGTGGGCCGCCGCCGCCATGGGCATGGTCGGCCTGGAGACCGCGCTGTCCGTCGTGCAGCACACCATGGTGGACACCGGCCTGCTCGACTGGGCGCAGGTCGCCGACCGGATGTCGCACCGGCCGGCCGGGATCGGCCGGCTCGAAGGCCACGGCCGGCCCATCGCTCCCGGCGAGCCCGCCAACCTCGTCCTGATCGACCCGGCTTACCGTGGTCGGGTGGACCCCGCGGGTTTCGCCTCGCGCAGCGCGAACACCCCCTACGAGGGCCGTGAGCTGCCCGGACGCGTGACCCACACCTGGCTGCGGGGCCGGACGACGGTCGTGGACGGGAAACTGGTGTGAGCGCACAGATCGAAACCGCACAGATGTACCTGGCGCAGCAGTCGCAGGAGGTCACCGACTGGGCAGCGCGCATCGGGTGGGTCGTCGGGCTGGTCCTCTTCATCGCGCTGATCTACTGGCTGATGCGGCAGGGCTGGAAGTGGCGCGGCACCCTCCAGGGCGACCTGCCGGAGCTGCCGTCGGCGCCCGAGGAGCCCGGCACCCCGCTGCTCACCCTGACCGGCCGCTACCACGGATCCACCAGCGCGGGCCAGTGGCTGGACCGCATCGTCGCGCAGGGCCTGGGCACCCGCAGCCGCGCCGAGCTGACCCTGACCCCGGCCGGGCTCGCGGTCGTACGCCCCGGGGCGCGGGACTTCTTCGTCCCCGCCGGAGCGCTGCGCGGCGCCCGGCTGGACACCGGCATCGCGGGCAAGGTCCTCACCGAGGGCGGGCTGCTGGTCGTCACCTGGCGGCACGGCGGGAGGGACCTGGACTCCGGCTTCCGCTCCGACCGCTCCGCCGACCACACGACGTGGGTCGAGAAGATCAACGAACTGAGCACCTCCGGCACCACCAGCACGGCCGCGCTCTCCCGGGGCACGCCCCCGGAGACGCCCGGGAAAGGCACACCATGACGACCTCCGCCAGGGGAACCGCACGGGTTCCCGCCGTCCTCGTCCTGGAGGACGGGCGCACCTTCCGCGGCCGGGCCTACGGGGCCGTGGGGGAGACCTTCGGCGAGGCCGTGTTCTCCACCGGGATGACCGGCTACCAGGAGACCCTCACCGACCCCTCGTACCACCGCCAGGTCGTCGTCATGACCGCCCCGCACGTCGGCAACACGGGCGTCAACGACGAGGACGCCGAGTCCCGCCGGATCTGGGTCGCCGGATACGTCGTCCGCGACCCCGCCCGGGTGCCCTCCAGCTGGCGGGCGACCCGCTCGCTGGACGAGGAGCTGACCGCGCAGGGCGTCGTCGGCATCCGCGGCGTCGACACCCGCGCGCTCACCCGCCATCTGCGCGAACGCGGCGCGATGCGGGTCGGCATCTTCTCCGGCGACGCGCTGCCGCCCGAGGGCGACATGCTGGAGCTGGTCCGCCAGACCCCGGAGATGACCGGCGCCGACCTCTCGGCGCAGGTGACCGCGGAGGAGCCGTACGTCGTCCCCGCCGTCGGCGAGAAGCGGTACACCGTCGCCGCCGTCGACCTCGGCATCAAGGGCATGACCCCGCAGCGGATGGCCGAGCGCGGCATCGAGGTGCGGGTACTGCCCGCCTCGGTGACCGTGGAGGAGATGTACGCGTGCGGGCCGGACGGGGTGTTCCTCTCCAACGGCCCCGGCGACCCCGCCACCGCCGACCACCAGGTCGCCCTGGTGCGCGCGGCCCTGGAGCGGGGCACCCCGCTGTTCGGCATCTGCTACGGCAACCAGATCCTGGGCCGCGCCCTCGGCTTCGGCACCTACAAGCTGAAGTATGGCCACCGCGGCATCAACCAGCCCGTCCAGGACCGCACCACCGGGAAGGTCGAGATCACCGCGCAGAACCACGGCTTCGCCGTCGACGCGCCGCTCGACACCGTCCTGGACACCCCCTACGGCCGGGCCGAGGTCTCACACGTCGGGCTCAACGACAGCGTGGTCGAGGGCCTGCGGCTGCTCGACCGGCCCGCCTTCAGCGTGCAGTACCACCCGGAAGCGGCAGCGGGTCCGCACGACGCCGCCTATCTCTTCGACCGCTTCGTGAAGCTCATGGCAGCACAGCAAGAACAGGGAGCCCAGCGTGCCTAAGCGCACCGATATCCAGTCCGTCCTGGTCATCGGCTCAGGACCGATCGTCATCGGGCAGGCCGCCGAGTTCGACTACTCCGGCACCCAGGCGTGCCGCGTCCTCAAGGCCGAGGGCCTGCGGGTGATCCTGGTCAACTCCAACCCGGCCACGATCATGACCGATCCGGAGATCGCCGACGCCACCTATGTCGAGCCGATCACCCCCGGGTTCGTCGAGAAGATCATCGCCAAGGAGCGCCCCGACGCGCTGCTGCCCACCCTCGGCGGCCAGACCGCGCTCAACACCGCGATCGCGCTGCACGAGGCCGGGACGCTGGAGGAGTACGGCGTCGAGCTGATCGGCGCCCGCCCCGAGGCCATCCACAAGGGCGAGGACCGGGACCGGTTCAAGGAGGTCGTCGAGGCCGTGCGCCGCACGACCGGCCACGGCGCGTCCGCGCGCTCCTTCATCTGCCACTCCATGGACGACGTGCTGCGCGGAGTCGAGGAGCTCGGCGGCTACCCCGTCGTCGTCCGCCCCTCCTTCACCATGGGCGGCGCGGGCTCCGGCTTCGCGCACGACGAGCAGGAACTGCGCCGCATCGCGGGCCAGGGCCTGGAGCTGTCGCCGACCACCGAGGTGCTCCTGGAGGAGTCCATCCTCGGCTGGAAGGAGTACGAGCTGGAGCTGATGCGCGACAAGAACGACAACGTCGTGGTCGTCTGCTCCATCGAGAACTTCGACCCCATGGGCGTGCACACCGGCGACTCGATCACCGTCGCCCCGGCGATGACGCTCACCGACCGCGAGTACCAGGTGCTGCGCGACGTCGGCATCGCCGTCATCCGCGAGGTCGGCGTCGACACCGGCGGCTGCAACATCCAGTTCGCCGTCGACCCGAGTGACGGCCGGATCGTCGTCATCGAGATGAATCCGCGCGTCTCGCGGTCCTCCGCGCTCGCCTCCAAGGCCACCGGGTTCCCCATCGCGAAGATCGCGGCAAAGCTCGCCGTCGGCTACACCCTGGATGAGATCCCCAACGACATCACCGAGGAGACCCCGGCCTCCTTCGAGCCGACCCTCGACTACGTCGTCGTCAAGGCACCCCGCTTCGCGTTCGAGAAGTTCCCCGCCGCCGACAGCACCCTCACCACCACCATGAAGTCGGTCGGCGAGGCCATGGCGCTCGGCCGGAACTTCCCCGAGGCGCTGCAGAAGGCCCTGCGCTCGCTGGAGAAGAAGGGCAGCCAGTTCGACTTCGCGGGCCCGCCCGGCGACAAGACCGTGCTGCTCGCCGAGGCGGCCCGGCCCACGGACGGCCGGATCAACACCGTCATGGCCGCCATCCGCGCCGGGGCCACCCCGCAGGAGGTCTTCGAGGCGACCAGGATCGACCCCTGGTTCACCGACCAGCTCTTCCTCATCAAGGAGACCGCCGACGAACTGGCCGCGGCCCCCGAGCTGAGCGCTCAGCTGCTCGCCGAGGCCAAGCGGTACGGCTTCTCCGACGGGCAGATCGCCGCCGTCCGCTCGCTGCGCGAGGACGTGGTCCGCGAGGTACGGCACGCGCTGGGCATCCGCCCCGTCTACAAGACGGTCGACACCTGCGCCGCCGAGTTCGCCGCGAAGACGCCGTACTTCTACTCCTCCTACGACGAGGAGACCGAGGTCGCGCCGCGGGAGAAGCCCGCCGTGATCATTCTCGGCTCCGGCCCCAACCGCATCGGCCAGGGCATCGAGTTCGACTACTCCTGCGTCCACGCCTCCTTCGCGCTGCACGCGGCGGGCTACGAGACCGTCATGGTCAACTGCAACCCCGAGACCGTCTCCACCGACTACGACACCTCCGACCGCCTCTACTTCGAGCCGCTGACCCTCGAAGACGTGCTGGAGATCGTGCACGCGGAGCGGCAGGCGGGCCCCGTCGCGGGCGTCCTCGTCCAGCTCGGGGGGCAGACCCCGCTCGGCCTGGCGCAGGGGCTCAAGGACAGCGGCGTGCCGATCGTGGGCACCTCGCCGGAGGCCATCGAGCTGGCGGAGGAGCGCGGCGCGTTCGGCCGCGTGCTCACCGAGGCCGGACTGCCCGCGCCCCGGTACGGCACGGCCTTCTCCTTCGACCAGGCCAAGCAGATCGCCGCCGGGATCGGCTACCCGGTGATGGTGCGCCCCTCGTATGTGCTCGGCGGGCGCGGTATGGAGATCGTCTACGACGAGCCGTCGCTGGCCGCGTATCTGGAGCGGCACGCGGGCCTGATCGAGCGGCACCCGGTGCTCGTGGACCGGTTCCTGGACGACGCCATAGAGATCGACGTCGACGCGCTCTACGATGGCCGCGAGCTGTACCTCGGCGGCGTCATGGAGCACATCGAGGAGGCCGGGATCCACTCCGGCGACTCGGCGTGCGCGCTGCCGCCGATCACCCTGGGCGGCTTCGACATCAAGCGGCTGCGGGCCTCCACCGAGGCCATCGCGCGCGGCGTGGGCGTCCGCGGCCTGATCAACATCCAGTTCGCGCTGGCGGGCGACATCCTCTATGTGCTGGAGGCCAACCCGCGCGCGTCCCGTACCGTCCCGTTCACGTCCAAGGCCACGGCCGTCCCGCTCGCAAAGGCCGCGGCCCGGATCTCGCTCGGTGCTACCGTCGCCGAGCTGCGCGCCGAGGGCCTGCTCCCGGCCGGCGGCGACGGCGGCGACCTGCCGCTGGACGCGCCGATCTCGGTCAAGGAGGCCGTGCTGCCCTGGAGCCGCTTCCGGGATGTGCAAGGCCGCGGCGTGGACACCGTGCTCGGCCCCGAGATGCGCTCGACCGGCGAGGTCATGGGCATCGACTCGGTGTTCGGCACCTCCTACGCGAAGTCCCAGGCGGCGGCGTACGGCGCGCTGCCCACCAAGGGCCGGGCCTTCGTCTCGGTCGCCAACCGGGACAAGCGCTCGCTGATCTTCCCGGCCCGCGAACTGGTCGCGATGGGCTTCGAACTGCTGGCCACATCCGGCACAGCGGAGGTTCTCAAACGCAATGGGATCAATGCGACGGTGGTCCGCAAGCAGAGCCAGGGCCAGGGGCCGGACGGCGAGCGGACCGTCGTCCAGCTGATCCACGACGGCGAGGTCGACCTGATCGTCAACACGCCGTACGGGACCGGCGGCCGGCTGGACGGGTACGACATCCGCACCGCCGCCGTCGCCCGCGCGGTGCCGTGCCTGACGACGGTCCAGGCGCTCGCGGCGGCGGTGCAGGGGATCGAGGCCCTGACGCGGGGGGAGGTGAGCGTGCGCTCCCTGCAGGAGCACGCGCGGCACCTGGTGGCGGCCCGGGAGGGCTGACCCGCCCC
>NZ_JAAKZZ010000374.1 GCF_011045075.1 Streptomyces boncukensis | reverse complement strand
GGGTGGGCGCTGAGGCCGGAGCCGACGGCCCTGACGGTGCAATGGTCACTTGCGCTGCTCTCCCTCGCTCTGGGGCCGAGGGCGGGCACGGGGGCAGCGGCCGTGCGGGCATGCCGGATGGAGCCCCTGGAGGGCATGGCACGACCGCGGCGCGTCCTCCGGTCCACTCCACGAGACCCGGACGTACGTCACGCCGCCCGGCAGGCAATCGGGCTCGCGCCGTGCGGCGACGGGGCGGCACGGCGCATACCGCTGCGGGTCAGCCCCGGATTCACACCGGTGTTCCCCTGCGGCGGGCGGCTCGGAAGAGCATACATGTTGTGGTGGACTGCTGAAGCAGCCCCAGATGTTGTGTCGGCGTCATATCTCGCTGGACAGCTCCACGGTGAACGCCCACAGGGGAAGATCCGGGAGCGGCTCCCAGTCGCGGTGCGGGGCGCGGACGAAGCCCAGCCGGCCGTAGAGGCGGTGGGCCGTCGTCATCTCCGGCAGGCTGGAGATGACGACCCGCTCCCGCTGCCGCTCCCGGGAGCGGTCCAGGCAGGCCCGCACCAGCGCCTCGCCGACCCCGCGTCCGCGCGCCGCGCCGCTGACGGCGAGCATCCGGAACTCGGCCTCCCGCTCGTCCGCCAGCTCCGCGTACGGCCCGCCGTCCCCTACGTACGTCACACTGCCGAGCACCGTGCCCGACGGCTCGACGGCAACCAGCAGCTCGGCCTGCGCGGCGCGCTGCTCCGCGTCGCGCAGCACCGCCAGATAGGGGTCGGACGCGCCGAACTCCAGCAGCCCGTCGTGCAGATAGACATCGGCGGTCAGCTCTCCGGCGCGGGCGTACTCCTCCGGGCGCGCGGTGCGTATGGTGAAGTCCATGCGCCCAGTGTGCGCCGGGGCACTGACAGCGGGCGGGCCCGGTCAGCGCTCGCCGGACGCCTCCGCCGACACCGGGGCCCCACCGGGGTCCCCTAGGGGGTGTTTCGAAAGCCCCGCACGCCACCTGGAACGCCCGGCACGTGCTCTCGCCGCACCGGCTGAAAGCCCGAGTACGCCCAGTACGAGGGCTTTCACCCGGCACGCCGAGAGCACGCACCGGACGCCCCATGCGCCGCACGGGGCTTTCGAAACACCCCCTAGGCCCGCGCCGCGCCCGGCCGGGGCGCGTCGGCGGTGTAGTCGCCCGGACTCGTCTCGTCGTCCCCGTCCGGCGCCCTGAGGGCACGCAGCACGACCGTCAGCACCACGGTGACGAGCAGGTTGAGCGCGAAGGCCGTCAGCCCGATGTAGCCGGTCTCGCCGATCAGCGGGATGGTGTCGCTGCTGCCGCCGAAGTGCTTCTGGGTCGGGCTGGCGACGTGGTAGGCCGCGATCGTGCCGTACGCCATGCCGACCGCCCAGCCGCCGAGCAGCGCCCAGCGGTGGAACCAGCGGGTGAACAGGCCGCCCACCAGCGCGGGGAAGGTCTGCAGGATCCAGATGCCGCCCAGCAGCTGGAAGTTGATGGCCACGGTCTTGTCCATCGTCAGCACGAAGACCAGCGCGCCCACCTTCACCAGCAGCGAGGCCAGCTTGGAGACCCTGGTCTCCTGCGCGGGCGTCGCGTCCGGTTTGAGGAAGTCCTTGTAGATGTTCCTCGTGAAGAGGTTGGCCGCGGCGATCGACATGATCGCGGCCGGTACCAGGGCGCCGATGCCGATGGCCGCGAAGGCGACGCCCGCGAACCAGTCGGGGAACATGTTCTCGAAGAGCTGGGGGATGGCCAACTGCCCGTTGTCCACCGTGATCCCGGCGGCGATGGCCATGAAGCCCAGGAGCGCCAGCATGCCGAGCATCAGCGAGTACAGCGGCAGGATCGTGGTGTTCCTGCGGATCACCTCGCGGCTGCGGCTGGAGAGCGTCGCCGTGATCGAGTGCGGGTACATGAACAGCGCGAGCGCGGAGCCGAACGCCAGTGTGGCGTAGGCCCACTGCGCGCCCTCCCCGGGCGCCAGCGCGCCGCGCGGCTCGCCGGTATCCGGGTTCGTCTGGGCGAACGCGTCGCCCGCCTTGGCGAAGATCTCGCCGAAGCCGCCGAGCCGGATCGGGATGTAGATGATCGCCACGGCGATCACGATGTAGATCAGCGCGTCCTTGACGAAAGCGATCAGCGCGGGCGCGCGCAGCCCGGAGGAGTAGGTGTACGCGGCCAGCACGCCGAAGGCGATCAGCAGCGGCAGGTCCTTGACGAACCAGTTGGTCGACTCGCCGCCGCCCACGCCCATCACGTCCAGCACGGCCTGGATGCCCACCAGTTGCAGTGCGATGTAGGGCATGGTGGCGAGGATGCCGGTGAGCGCCACCGCGAGGCTCAGCCCCTTGGAGCCGAAGCGCCCGCGGACGAAGTCCGAGGTGGTGACGTAGCCGTGCCGGTGGGACACGGACCACAGCCGGGGCAGGAAGGTGAAGATCAGCGGGTAGACGAGGATGGTGTACGGCACGGCGAAGAAGCCGGCGGCCCCCGCGGCGTAGACGGCCGCCGGTACGGCCACGAATGTGTAAGCGGTGTAGAGGTCGCCGCCCAGCAGGAACCAGGTGACCCAGGTGCCGAAGCTGCGTCCGCCGAGCCCCCACTCGTCCAGCGTGTCGGCGTCCGCGGCCTTCCGCCAGCGCGCGGCCAGGAAGCCCATGACCGTGACGGCGGCGAAGAAGAAGATGCAGACGGCGAGTGCGACGCCGTTCACGCCGTCCTTCACTCCCGCTCACCCCCCTCGGGCCTCCCTGCGACGCGCCCGCGCTGCTCACGGCGCACCAGGACGTACGCGGTGGCGGTGAGGGCGGTGGAGATGCCGACCCACAGCATCTGGTACCAGTAGAAGAAGGGGATCCCGGCGAACTTCGGTTCGATGCGGGCGTACGAGCCGACCCAGAGCATGGCGACGAAGGGAGCCAGCAGGCACAGCCCCGCCACCACCCGGGTCGGTGTCACGGCGGCCCGGACCGGAGCGGTCCGCTGCCGCTGGTGGGGTTCCGGCATCGCTGACGCCCCTCCCGTCGCTGGTGATCACTCAGCCGTGCGGGAGGAATCTATAGCGAGCGGCTCGTCCCGCGTCACCCCTGGCCGGATATCGGTACGGACACGGTGGGCACCCGGTCCGGCGGTGATCGGGGCGGGCCTCTGCCCGTCTCAGCCTGTGTGCGGGCGCTCCAGGTTGGCGACGAACTTGTAGCGGTCGCCCCGGTAGACCGAGCGGACCCACTCCACCGGCTCGCCCGCTGTGTCCCGCGAGTGCCGGGAGAGCATCAGCATCGGCAGCCCGACGTCGGTGCCCAGCAGGCCCGCCTCGCGCGGGGTGGCCAGGGAGGTCTCGATGGTCTCCTCGGCCCGCGCCAGATGGACGTCGTAGACCTCGGCGAGCGCGGTGTAGAGCGAGGTGTACTTCACCAGGCTGCGGCGCAGCGCGGGGAACCGCTTCTGCGACAGATGGGTGGTCTCGATGGCCATCGGCTCGCCGCTGGCCAGCCGGAGCCGCTCGATGCGCAGCACGCGCCCGGCGGGCGGGATGTCCAGCAGCCCGGCGAGCCGGTCGTCGGCGGTGACGTAGCCGATGTCCAGGAGCTGCGAGGTGGGCTCCAGGCCCTGGGCGCGCATGTCCTCGGTGTAGGAGGTGAGTTGGAGGGCCTGGGAGACCTTGGGCTTGGCGACGAAGGTGCCCTTGCCCTGGATCCGCTCCAGCCGCCCCTCCACGACCAGCTCCTGCAGGGCCTGGCGCACGGTCGTACGCGAGGTGTCGAACTCGCTTGCGAGGGTGCGCTCCGGGGGGACGGGGGTGCCCGGCGGCAGGGTCTCGGTCATCTCCAGCAAGTGCCGCTTGAGCCGGTAGTACTTCGGGACGCGCGCCGTGCGGGCGCCGGATCCGTTGCCGCCGGAGGGCCGGCTCCCGTCCGGTTCCGCCGCGGCGCCTGACGCCGCCGGCGGGGCGACCGCGCTCCCGTCCGTACCCATGGCACGCCTTTCCGACTCGTGTCGTGCTGCCGTCACCGGCTTCCTCCGTGTGTCTAGCGGCTCACATCGTGGCACGGGCCGGGCCTGGGCGCGCTTCCCAGCTCAGATGTCGTTCCGATAACGGAAGTGACAGCGAGCTTTATACACCGTTGACACCCCTAAAGGTCTAGGCCAAGCTCTGCACACTGGTCTAAACCATTAAAGACCACTTCCAGTGTGCAGGGGAGGATGCTGTGAAACGTGGACTCATAGCCGCGACGGGTGTCGCGGCTCTGGTGGTGAGTGTCGCGGCCTGTGGGTCCGACGACGACAACAAGGAGTCGGGCCCCGAGGACTGGAAGGGCCAGACTCTCACGCTGTGGGCCATGGACGGGTCCACGGCCGACCAGTGGACCGAGGACGTCAAGAAGGACTTCGAGAAGAAGACCGGGGCCAAGCTCAAGCTTGAGGTCCAGCAGTGGAACGGCATCCAGCAGAAGATCACGACCGCCCTCTCCGAGTCCGACCCGCCGGATGTCATCGAGGTCGGCAACACCCAGACTCCCGCCTACGCCAAGACCGGCGGCCTCGCCGATCTGAGCGACCTGAAGAAGGATATCGGCAAGGACTGGACGCCTTCCATCAACAAGTCCGCTGTCTACGAGGGCAAGCAGTATGCCGCGCCGTGGTTCGCGCTCAACCGCGTCGTCCTCTACAACAAGAAGATCTGGAAGGAAGCGGGTATCGAGGGCACGCCCAAGACCCGTGAGGAATTCTTCAAGAACCTTGCACAGATCGAGAAGAAGACCGACGCCGAGCCCATCTACATGGCCGGGCAGAACTGGTACTTCTTCGACGGGCTGCTCATCGGCAAGAAGGCCCAGCTCGTGAAGAAGGACGGCGACAAGTGGGTCTCCAACCTCGCCGACCCGAAGGTCGGCGAGGCCATGGACATCTACAAGAAGTACGCCTCCTACTCCAAGGCCCCCAAGGACAAGGACGAGGCCACCCCGCAGCAGGCCGAGGTCTTCGCCAAGGGCAAGACCGGCGCGTTCATCGGCATGTCCTGGGAGGCGGCCACCGCCGTCAAGGCCAACAAGGACATCGAGAAGGACATCGGCTACTTCACCATTCCGGGCGACACCGCGGCCAAGCCCGAGGGTGTCTTCCTCGGCGGCTCCAACCTCGCGGTGGCCGCGGGCAGCAAGAAGCAGGGGCTGGCGAAGGAGTTCCTGAAGATCGCGATGTCCGACAAGCACGAGGGCGCGCTCGCCAAGGAGAACGGCGTCATCCCGAACAAGGAGTCGCTGGAGTCCAACCTGGAGGGCAACAAGGCCGCCGAGGCCGCCGCGCCCGCCGTCAAGGGCGGCGGCCTGACACCGCTGATCCCCGAGTGGGGTGCCGTGGAGAACCCGCCCAACCCGATCAAGCGGTATATGACCTCCGTGCTCAACGGAAAGTCGCACGCCGACGCCGCCAAGGCTGTCGAGGGCGAGATGAACAAGAGGCTCAGCCAGAAGCAGTGAACAAGGGCGCGTGGCGAGGGGGTGTCAGACACCGCCTGGGGGGTGCGCCGCCGCTCCCTCGCCGCGGCGGGCGGGTGAACGGTTCGTGAGTGGGAGCGTAGATCTGGATGTCTGTGCAAACGGGTAAGGCGCCACCCGACGGCAGGGTGCCGACAAGGCCGCTGAAGGGCGGCGCTGCGCCGCCCGGCGGCCGGGCGCCGCGGGTGAAGGCGGGTCTGCCCTACCTGATGCTGCTGCCCGCGCTGGCGGCCACCGCCGTGTTCCTCGGCTATCCGATGGTGCAGAACGTCATCCTGTCGTTCCAGAACCTCAATATGACGCAGCTGATCCAGCACGTCACCGAGTGGACCGGTTTCGGCAACTACCAGGACGTCCTGGGCAGCGAGGAGTTCTGGCGGGTCACCCTCCGGTCGGTGATCTTCACCGCCGTGAACGTGGTGACCATCATGGTCGGCGGCACCCTGACCGGGCTGCTGCTGGCGCGGCTCGGGCCGAAGATGCGGCTGCTGCTGTCCATCGCCCTGGTGCTCGCCTGGGCCATGCCGATCATCGCGGCGACCACCGTCTACCGCTGGCTGTTCGCGCAGCGCTTCGGCGTCGTCAACTGGGTGCTGGCCGAGCTGGGCTTCGACTCCATGGCGGACTACAACTGGACCGGCTCCCAGCTGTCCACCTTCTTCGTCATCTCGCTGCTGATCACCTGGACGTCGATCCCGTTCGTCGCGATCAACCTCTACGCGGCGACCACCACCATCTCGCGCGAGCTGTACGAGGCGGCGGCGCTGGACGGCGCCGGGGCCTGGAAGAGCTTCACCAGCGTGACGTACCCGTTCCTGAAGCCGTTCCTGCTCGTCGCCACGTTCCTCGAAGTGATCTGGATCTTCAAGGCGCTGCCGCATGTCTTCGCGATCAACGAGGGCGGCCCCGACCGGCTCACCGAGACGCTGCCCGTGTACGCCTTCGTCGAGGGCGTCGGCAACCAGCACTACGGGACGGGCGCGGCCATCTCCATGCTCACCATCCTGATCCTGCTGGCGCTGATGTCGTACTACCTGCGCATCGTGCTCCGCCAGGAGGACCTCGACGAAGGGGAGGACCAGAAGTGAGGAAGTCCCTCTCCGCGCGGATCTGGCCCAACGCCGCGGCGCTGGTGCTCTTCGTCGCCTTTATCTTCCCCGTGTACTGGATGTTCAACACGGCGTTCAAAGAGAACGGCGACATCGTCAGCGAGAACCCGGTCTGGTTCCCCGTCTCCCCGACGCTGGAGCACTTCAGGACCGCCGTCAACGCGGACAACTTCTGGATCCTCGTGCGGAACTCGGTCACCGTCACCGTGCTCGCCGTGCTGTTCTCGCTGGTGCTGGCGCTGTTCGCGTCGTTCGCCATCGCCCGGATGCGGTTCAAGGGCCGCAAGGGCTTCATCCTGACCTTCATGATCGCGCAGATGGCGCCATGGGAGGTCATGGTGATCGCCATCTATATGATCGTGCGCGATGCCGACATGCTGGACAGCATCGTCCCGCTGACCCTCTTCTACACCGTCATGGTGCTGCCGCTCACTGTGATCACGCTGCGCAACTACGTCGCGGCGGTGCCCAAGGACCTGGAGGAGTCCGCGATGGTGGACGGCTGCACCCGGCTGCAGGCGTTCCGGCGGGTCATCTTCCCGCTGCTGGCCCCCGGCCTGATGGCGACCTCGCTCTTCGGCTTCATCACGGCATGGAACGAGTTCCCGATGGTGATGGTTCTCAACAAGGATCCCGAGGCGCAGACCCTGCCGCTGTGGCTGTCCAAGTTCCAGACCGCGTTCGGCGACGACTGGGGCGCCACCATGGCCGCCGCGTCCCTGTTCGCCGTCCCGATCCTGCTGCTCTTCCTCTATCTGCAGCGCAAGGCGGTCAGCGGCCTCACCTCCGGTGCGGTGAAGGGATAGGCCGCGGGTACGCACCCGGCCGGACACAGTGAAGGGACAACGCGCCAGATGACCACCCCGCCCCGCCC
>NZ_JAAKZZ010000373.1 GCF_011045075.1 Streptomyces boncukensis | reverse complement strand
GGGGAGGGGAGGAGGACGCGGCGCAGGCGCCGCCCTGGAAGGGGCTCGACGTCGGCTCCCCGTTCGACTACCGCAAGCAGGGCATCCTGTATGTGGCCAAGCACCTCTCGCCGCCCGGCCGGGACAGCTCGCGGTCCGACATGCTGGACGAACTGTCCGAGCTGGTGGAGGCCGCGGGCGGGCGCACCCTCGGGCTCTTCTCGTCCATGCGGGGCGCCCAGACCGCCGCCGAGGAGCTGCGGGGGCGGCTCGGGCTGCCCATCCTGCTGCAGGGCGAGGAGACGCTGGGCGAGCTGATCCGCCGCTTCGCCGAGGACCCGGCCACGTGTCTGTTCGGGACGCTGTCGCTCTGGCAGGGGGTGGATGTGCCGGGGCCGAACTGCCAGCTGGTGGTGATGGACAGAGTGCCGTTCCCGCGGCCCGACGACCCGCTGATGAGCGCCCGGCAGAAGGCCGTCGAGGAGGCGGGGGGCAACGGCTTCATGGCCGTCGCCGCGAGCCACGCGGCGCTGCTGATGGCACAGGGCGCGGGCAGGCTGGTGCGCGCGACGGGGGACCGTGGGGTGGTCGCCGTCCTCGACCCCCGGCTGGAGCGGGCGCGGTACGGCGGCTTCCTGCGCGCCTCGATGCCCGACTTCTGGTACACCACGGACCGCAACCAGGTGCGCCGCTCGCTGGCGGCCATCGACGCCGCGGCGCAGCCGGACTGACGTGCCCCGCCCGGTCCGTGCGCACGGCGGTCCGGCGCCCGGAACCCCGAAAGGCCGCTGGGTCCAGTGCGGAGGGAACCAGCGGCCTTGTCAGGGACCGGAGAGTGGAGCCGGGCGGTGCGGGGCGGGCCTCACACCCGGCGGAGGACGGCGACGACCTTGCCGAGGATGGTCGCGTCGTCCCCGGGGATGGGCTGGTACGCCGAGTTGTGCGGGAGCAGCCACACATGGCCCTCCTCGCGCTTGAAGCGCTTGACGGTCGCCTCGCCGTCGAGCATGGCCGCGACGATGTCGCCGTTCTCCGCGACGGGCTGGCGGCGGACGGTGACCCAGTCACCGTCGCAGATCGCGGCCTCGACCATCGAGTCACCGATGACCTTCAGGACGAACAGCTCGCCGTCGCCCACCAGTTGGCGGGGGAGCGGGAAGACGTCCTCGACCGACTCCTCGGCCAGGATGGGCCCGCCGGCCGCGATCCGGCCGACCAGCGGAACGTACGAGGCGGAGGGCTTGCCCGTGGTGTCGGCGGTCGCCTGGGTGCTGGGGGTGTCCGAGCCGCGGACCTCGTACGCGCGCGGGCGGTGCGGGTCGCGGCGCAGGAATCCCTTCCGCTCCAGGGCCATCAGCTGATGGGCGACGGAGGAGGTGCTGGAGAGGCCGACCGCCTGGCCGATCTCGCGCATGGACGGCGGGTAACCGCGCCGCTGCACCGAGTCCCTGATCACCTCGATCACGCGGCGCTGCCGGTCCGTGAGCCCGGAGCTGTCCGCCCTGATGCCGGGAGGCCGGCCGGGCAGCGAGCGCTTCGGCTGCTGCCCCTCCTGGCCTTCCGGGCTCATGGCGTCCGGCACCGGTTGAATCTGGTCCAGCGACTGCGCTGACCGGTTCTGGGAGGTGATGGTGGCGCTGTCTGCGGTGGTGGTCACGTCGGCCCCTCTCGACTGGCTTCTCCCTAGTTGGACAACGGTAGTTGCTTTCGAAAGGTTGCGCCAAACACACGTTCGAGTGAAAATTTGGCGTTCGCCTGACTTCATGGGCTTGGTGGGTGTATAGCCCTGTCTCGCAGCTCGCGATCCCGCTCCGCCTCGTGGGCTCCCAGGATCCCGTCCGTCCCGCGCCCCGGCCGGGGCGGCCGGCGGCCCGCACAGTCTCGCAGGCGCGCCCCGGCCGCCGTCCCGCGCCCCGCTTCCCGTACGCTCGTGCCGCCCGCGGCCCGCGACACGCGTAGGGCCGCGTTGACGTCCGGATACCAGATCTAGTGGTTTGATGAGCGCACGCCACCACAAGTTGTGGTCCCCGGTGCTCGTCCCGGGAGAACTTCACCTATGCTGGTGGCTGCTTCGCGAGTCCTGTGCGACAGGGCGGACGAGGCTGTACCAGTCATGCGCGGTGAGGGTCCTGAGGGCCCTGGGAGGGTGGAAAACGATGCACTGCCCCTTCTGCCGGCACCCGGACAGCCGCGTGGTCGACAGCCGGACCACCGACGACGGCACCGCGATCAGGCGACGGCGCCAGTGTCCGCACTGCTCCCGCCGCTTCACCACGGTGGAGAACGCGTCACTGACCGTGATCAAGCGCAGCGGCGTGACCGAGCCCTTCAGCCGCGACAAGGTCATCGCGGGCGTCCGCAAGGCATGCCAGGGGCGCCCGGTCACCGAGGACGCGCTCGCCCAGCTCGGCCAGCAGGTCGAGGAGGCGGTGCGGGCCACCGGGAGCGCGGAGCTGTCCACCCATGACGTCGGGCTCGCCATACTGGGCCCGCTCCAGGACCTGGACCTTGTGGCGTATCTGCGCTTCGCGTCCGTCTACAAGGCGTTCGAGTCACTGGAGGACTTCGAGACCGCTGTCGCCGAGCTGCGCGCGGCGCGGCGCGCCCCCGCTCCCGACGCCGAGGGCGCCGAGGGCCGGGACCCGGACGAGCCGGGTGCGGGGCCCGCGGCCCCGGCGGGCAGGGCGGCCGGGAGCCCGGGAGCGCCGCCGTCCGCGGCCTCCGGATCCCCCGGAGCGGGCGGAAAGACGGGAGCGGGCGGGGACAGCGCGGTCCCCGCCCCCCTGGCCGCCGCCGACTGAGCGCCCGCGGCGCGGCACAGCGCGGCGGGGCACGGGCGCGGCGACGGCCCGACATCACAGCGACACGGATCGCTACCAGACCCGGCCGGGGCACCATGCGTGCCCGGGTCGCCGGAACAGGCACAGAACAGGCACGGTTTCCCGGGAAGAACCGGGGCACGTTGGGGCGTTATGCCCCATACAGGGAGGCGGAATGACAGAGACGACGAGCGGCCCGGCGCGCGGCTCCCGCGCGAAGGGCGGCGGCAAGGCGAGCAAGGGGCTGCGTATCGAACGCATCCACACCACTCCCGGCGTGCACCCGTACGACGAGGTCAGCTGGGAGAGCCGCGACGTCGTCATGACCAACTGGCGCGACGGCTCGATCAACTTCGAGCAGCGCGGCGTCGAGTTCCCCGACTTCTGGTCGGTGAACGCGGTCAACATCGTGACGAGCAAGTACTTCCGCGGCGCCCTCGGCACCCCCCAGCGGGAGACCAGCCTCAAGCAGCTCATCGACCGCGTGGTGCGTACGTACCGCGAGGCCGGTGAGAAGAACGGTTACTTCGCCAGCGCCGAGGACGCCGAGATCTTCGAGCACGAACTGGCGTACGCCGTGCTCCACCAGATCTTCGCCTTCAACTCCCCGGTCTGGTTCAACGTCGGCACCAAGCAGCCGCAGCAGGTCAGCGCCTGCTTCATCCTGTCCGTCGACGACTCGATGGAGTCGATCCTCGACTGGTACAAGGAAGAGGGGATGATCTTCAAGGGGGGCTCCGGCGCCGGCCTGAACCTCTCCCGGATCCGCTCCTCCAAGGAGCTGCTCTCCTCGGGCGGCAACGCCTCGGGCCCGGTCTCCTTCATGCGCGGCGCCGACGCCTCCGCCGGGACGATCAAGTCGGGCGGCGCCACCCGCCGCGCGGCCAAGATGGTCGTGCTGGACGTGGACCACCCGGACGTCGAGGCATTCATCGACACCAAGGTCAAGGAGGAGGAGAAGATCCGCGCCCTGCGCGACGCGGGCTTCGACATGGACCTGGGCGGGGACGACATCACCTCCGTCCAGTACCAGAACGCCAACAACTCGGTCCGGGTCAACGACGAGTTCATGAAGGCCGTCGAGTCGGGCTCGAAGTTCGGACTGCGCTCGCGGATGACCGGCGATGTGCTGGAGGAGGTCGACGCGAAGGCGCTCTTCCGCAAGATGGCCGAGGCCGCCCACGTCTGCGCCGACCCCGGCATCCAGTACGACGACACCATCAACCGCTGGCACACCTCGCCGGAGACCGGCCGGATCACCGCCTCCAACCCCTGCAGCGAGTACATGCACCTGGACAACTCCTCGTGCAACCTCGCCTCGCTGAACCTGATGAAGTTCCTCCGCGACGACACTGAGGCCGACAGCGGTTCCGCCGCCGGGGGCACCATGTCGTTCGACGCGGAGCGCTTCGCCAAGGTCACCGAGCTGGTCATCACGGCGATGGACATCTCCATCTGCTTCGCCGACTTCCCGACCGAGAAGATCGGCGAGACCACCCGCGCCTTCCGCCAGCTCGGCATCGGCTACGCCAACCTCGGCGCCCTGCTGATGGCCACCGGCCACGCCTACGACAGCGACGGCGGCCGGGCGCTCGCCGGTGCCATCACCTCCCTGATGACCGGCACCTCCTACAAGCGGTCGGCCGAGCTCGCCGCCGTCGTCGGCCCGTACGAGGGCTACGCCCGCAACGCCGAGGCGCACCAGCGGGTCATGAAGCAGCACGCGGACGCCAACGGCTCGGCCGCCCGCATGGACGACCTGGACACCCCGGTGTGGGCGGCGGCCACCGAGGCGTGGCAGGACGTGCAGCGGCTCGGCAAGAAGAACGGCTTCCGCAACGCCCAGGCGTCCGTGCTGGCCCCGACCGGCACCATCGGCCTGATGATGGACTGCGACACCACCGGCGTCGAGCCCGACCTGGCCCTGGTCAAGTTCAAGAAGCTGGTCGGCGGCGGTTCGATGCAGATCGTGAACAACACCGTGCCGAAGGCCCTCAAGCGGCTCGGCTACCAGCCGGAGCAGGTCGAGGCGATCGTCGAGCACATCGCCGAGCACGGCAACGTGGTGGACGCCCCCGGCCTTCGCCCCGAGCACTACGAGGTCTTCGACTGCGCCATGGGCGAGCGCTCCATCTCGCCGATGGGGCATGTGCGGATGATGGCCGCGGCCCAGCCGTTCCTCTCCGGCGCCATCTCCAAGACGGTCAACATGCCCGCGAGCAGCACCGTCGAGGACGTCGAGGAGATCTACCTCCAGGGCTGGAAGCTGGGCACCAAGGCGCTCGCCGTCTACGTCGAGAACAGCAAGGTCGGCCAGCCGCTGTCCGCGAAGGCCAAGGAGGAGGAGAAGGCGGCCGAGCCGGAGAAGATCGTCGAGTACCGCCCGGTCCGCCGCCGCCTCCCCAAGGGGCGCCCCGGCATCACCACCTCGTTCACGGTGGGCGGCGCCGAGGGCTATATGACGGCGAACTCCTACCCCGACGACGGCCTCGGCGAGGTCTTCCTGAAGATGTCCAAGCAGGGCTCGACCCTCGCGGGCATGATGGACGCCTTCTCGATCGCCGTCTCGGTGGGTCTGCAGTACGGCGTGCCGCTGGAGACCTATGTCTCCAAGTTCACCAACATGCGCTTCGAGCCCGCCGGGATGACCGACGACTCGGACGTGCGGATGGCGCAGTCGATCGTCGACTACATCTTCCGCCGTCTGGCGCTGGACTTCCTCCCGTTCGAGACCCGGTCGGCCCTGGGCATCCACTCGGCCGCCGAGCGGCAGCGGCACCTGGAGACCGGCTCGTACGAGCCGTCGGACGAGGAGTTCGACGCGGACGGACTGGCGCAGTCCGCGCCGAAGGCGGAGCAGAAGGCGGCAGCCCAGTCCTCCGCGGCCGACTCCCCGCAGTCCGGAGACGCCGCGTTGGCTCCGGCCCCGGCTCCGCAGGAGGCGCACAGCTCCACGGAGCTCCTGGAGATGCAGCTCGGTCTGAACGCCGACGCGCCGCTCTGCTTCTCCTGCGGCACCAAGATGCGCCGCGCCGGCAGCTGCTACCTCTGCGAGGGGTGCGGCTCCACCAGCGGCTGCAGCTGACCTGACCTGACCTGAGCGAGGGGAGGGGGCGCGTCGGCGCCCCCTCCCGCGCTCGTGCTACCGGGCGCGTGCCGAGCACCCGTCGGCTCCGGTTCGCGCGCCGGTGGGTCACCAGGATGGCCGTACGATAGCGCGGTGCTGGTCAAGTGGATGCGTTGCACTGTGGTGGACCGCCGCGGCTTCGAGCGTGGGCAGCGGAGGTGGGCCGGGCTGCTCGGCGAGCCCGGATTCCGGGGGCAGGGCGGCGGCTGGGGCCGGTCGGGGAACGACATCGTGCATCTGTTCGGCTTCTGGGAGAGCCGGGCCTTCTACGACTCGTTCATGGCCCGCTCGCACGACCGGCTGCACGCCGCTCAGCTCGGCACCTACACGGATCTGCGGGTGCGGCTCTTCGAGTTCCGCTTCGAGGTGAAGGCCGGGTTCCGCCCGGTCTTCACCGACGCCGACCTGCTGCGCGTCGCCCACTGCCGGGTGCGCCCCGAGCGGGCCGAGCACTACACCCTGATGCAGGAGAAGGTGTGGAACCCGGCCATGGCCGGGTCGCCCGGGATGCTGCGCGGCGTATTCGCACAAGCACATGCAGAGGATGAGTTCCTGGTCCTGTCGATGTGGGATTCGACGGCCGAGCACGGAAAGTACCGCACCGAACGCGTAGAGCGGCTGGCGCTGCGCGCGCAGACGGGAGCGGACGTGACCGCCGTTGCCGGAGATGTGATTGATATTGAGCCGTCCTGGACCGTCTGACATACGGTAGGAATCATGGCCCGTCCCGTTCGTATCGTTCTCCTCCGGCACGGCGAGTCCGAGGGCAACTGCGACGACACCATCTACGAGCGGGTACCGGACCACGCCCTCGCGCTGACCGAGCGGGGTGTGCGCCAGGCCGAGGAGGCCGGGAAGCGGCTGCGCGAGACATTCGGCCGCGAACGCGTGTCCGCCTACGTCTCGCCTTACCGCCGCACCAGGGAGACCTTCGGCGCCCTGGGACTCGACACTTCACTCGTACGCGTACGGGAAGAACCCCGGCTGCGTGAACAGGACTGGGGCAACTGGCAGGACCGCGACGACGTCCGCCAGCAGAAGAAGTACCGCGACGCCTACGGCCACTTCTTCTACCGCTTCGCGCAGGGCGAGTCGGGCGCCGACGTCTACGACCGGGTGGGCGCCTTCCTGGAGAGCCTCTGGCGCAGCTTCCAGGCCCCCGACCACCCGCCGCACGTCCTGCTGGTGACGCACGGGCTGACCATGCGGCTGTTCTGCATGCGCTGGATGCACTGGACGGTCGAGGAGTTCGAGGCCCTGTCGAACCCCGGGAACGGCGAGACCCGGACGCTGCTGCTCGGCACCAACGGGCGCTACCACCTGGACCGCCCCTTCGAGCGATGGCGCACACCCCGTTCGTACGGGTTTCCGGGACCGGCGGGCTAGAGTCGTCGTCACCATGAGCGCTGACTCCCTCCACCGCCACGCGTGCAGTGAGCGGGCCGTACGCGCCCTCGCCAGCCTGCGCGGGCTGGCGGTCGGCGACGCCCTGGGCTCACAGTTCTTCGTCCCCGCACACCACGCGCTGCCCCGCCGCAGCGAACTGCCGCCCGGCACCTGGCAGTGGACCGACGACACCGAGATGGCCTGCTCCGTGGTCGCCGTCATGGCCGCGAC
>NZ_JAAKZZ010000372.1 GCF_011045075.1 Streptomyces boncukensis | reverse complement strand
CCCCTCCCGCCCCGCCGGAAGGCCCTCCGTCATCCCGGCGCTGACCTGCGCGAACCTCCCCCCTCAGGGGTACCCCTGGGGGATACCCCCGGGAAGGCCGACGCGACCTCCACCCAGGGGAGTAGCCACGGGCACACGGCCTCATCCTGGGGGAGGCCCCGGAGTCGATACGCGCGCATGACGCCGACAGCCCCCCGGGTGCCTAATGTTGTCGTCAAGCGGCGGACGCAGCACTCGTCCCCCGAGGTCAGACGTCCGCCGCCCCAAAGACCACGACAGGAGCGGAGCATGGCGCACACAGCGGGGCACACCACGGCCCGGGGACAGGGAAGGCTGGCAGCGGTCGCGGCCATCGGCACCCGTCCGGGCGGCCGTCGGCACCCGCTGGTGGCGGCCGCGATCGTGCTGCCCGCCGCGCTCCTCCTGGGCATCGTCTCCGGATGGACCCAGGTTGTCGTGACACAGGCGTCGTCCGTGGCCGGAATGCTGGGGTCCTGAGCGGGACCCCGGGCCTGGTGGAGCGGACCAGGTCGGGGACTTCCGGCCTTCAGCCCCGTGGGGACGGGGGTGCGGCGGACGGCAGGAGTGCTCGGGCAGCTGGGGAGCTGCCCGAGCACTCGCGCGTCCGGGTGCGGGGTGCACACCCCGCACCCGGACCTGCGCGCGGTGAGCCGCGGGGAAGCCATCGGAGAACAGAAGCCGCGAGAAACAGCCGAGGGCCCCGGAGCGGTCACTCCGGGGCCCTCGGTGCGGTGGACGATACTGGGATTGAACCAGTGACCTCTTCCGTGTCAGGGAAGCGCTCTCCCGCTGAGCTAATCGTCCAGGTGGTGCGGCAGCGGTGCTGCTGCGTGCGCGGTACTGGGATTGAACCAGTGACCTCTTCCGTGTCAGGGAAGCGCTCTCCCGCTGAGCTAACCGCGCGGAAGGTCCGAAGCGGACCGGTGGACGATACTGGGATTGAACCAGTGACCTCTTCCGTGTCAGGGAAGCGCTCTCCCGCTGAGCTAATCGTCCTTGGAGGTGGAGACGGGATTTGAACCCGTGTAGACGGCTTTGCAGGCCGTTGCCTCGCCTCTCGGCCACTCCACCATGCGGGGGTCGGGAAGATCCCCACACAGAGCGGACGACCAGGTTCGAACTGGCGACCTCAACCTTGGCAAGGTTGCGCTCTACCAACTGAGCTACGTCCGCGTGTCGGTCCGGTGCGCTTCCGCGTCCCGGTGACGTGTTGAACTTTAGCGGATTCCTGGGCCAGCTCAAATTCTGTTTCCGCAGCGTGGCCGGTCTACGACTCCCCATAGACTCGAAGACGTGTCCGACCTGACCCCACTCGCCCGCTTCGGCGGACTTCTCGCCACCGATCTGCGGGACGTGACCAGCGACCCCGAGGCGCTGGACGCGGGCGGCTGGTGGGCCGTCGTCGCCGACTTCGAGGGCCGGGTGCGCTGCGCCCGCTTCGGCGATGTGCGCCCCGCGCCGGTGCCCGCCCCCGTCCCGGGGCGCTGGCGCGGCCCCGCCCCGGGCGACTGGACCAGCTCGCTGGACCGCGCCGGCTACACGGCCGGCGTACGGCGGATACGGGAGTACATCGCGGCGGGCGACGTCTACCAGGCCAACCTCTGCCGCGTCCTGTCCGCTCCGCTGCCCGCGCCCGCGCACGCCCCGGACGCGGCCCCGGGCCGCGCCGGTGTCGCTGTCGACGTCGACCAGCTCACCGCCCGGCTGGCCCGCGGCAACCCGGCGCCGTACGCGGGTACCGTACGGCTCCCCGCGCACGGCATCGAGATCGCCACCGCCTCCCCGGAGCTCTATCTGCGCCGGCGCGGGCGCACCGTCGAGTCCGGCCCGATCAAGGGGACCGGCCGCACGGCCGCCGATCTGCGGGAGAAGGACCACGCCGAGAACGTGATGATCACGGATCTGGTCCGCAACGACCTCGGCCGGGTCTGCGCCCCCGGCTCCATCGCGGTCCCCGCGCTCTGCGCGCCGGAGCCGCACCCCGGGCTCGTCCACCTCGTCTCCACGGTGCGCGGCACCCTCGCCGGCGGCGCGGGCTGGGCCCGGCTGCTGGCGGGCACCTTTCCGCCCGGCTCCGTCTCCGGGGCGCCCAAGTCCAGCGCCCTGCGGATCATCCGCGAGCTGGAGACGGCGCCCCGCGGCCCGTACTGCGGCGGCATCGGCTGGGTCGACGCCGACCGGGGCACCGGAGAGCTGGCCGTCGGCATCCGCACCTTCTGGATCGAGCGCGGCGGCGGCACGCCGCTGCTGCGCTTCGGCACCGGCGCCGGGATCACCTGGGGCTCCGACCCCGAGGGGGAGTGGGCGGAGACGGAGCTCAAGGCGTCCCGGCTGCTCGCGATAGCGTCGGACGCGGACGGCGCGCGCGGGTTCCGTGACCACGGCACGGCACCTGGGAGACACTGAGGAGCCCCCGCGGCGCGTACCGACGACTCGGAAAGACGGTGAGGACGACGTGAAGATCTGGCTGGACGGCGCGCTGCGCGACGCCGACGCCGCGCAGGTGTCCGTGCTCGACCACGGCCTGACGGTCGGCGACGGAGTCTTCGAGACCCTGAAGACCACCGAGGGCACCCCCTTCGCGCTCACCCGGCATCTGCACCGGCTCGCCGCCTCCGCGCGCGGCCTCGGGCTGCCGGAGCCGGATCTGGACGAGGTGCGCCGCGCCTGCGCCGCGGTCACCGAGGCGAACCCGGTGCCGTTCGGCCGACTGCGGATCACCTACACCGGCGGCCTCTCGCCGCTCGGCTCCGACCGCGGTGAGACGGGCCCCACGCTCGTCGTCGCGCTCGGGGAGGCCACCCGCAGGCCGGACAGCACCTCTGTGATCACCGTGCCCTGGACCCGGAACGAGCGCGGGGCGCTCACCGGCCTGAAGACCACGTCCTACGCCGAGAACGTCGTCGCCCTCGCCCGCGCCCGCCAGCAGGCCGCCACGGAGGCGCTCTTCGGCAACACGCACGGCCAGCTGTGCGAGGGCACCGGCTCCAACGTCTTCGTCGTCCTGGACGGCGCGCTGTGCACCCCGCCGCTGTCCTCCGGCTGCCTCGCGGGCATCACCCGCGGCCTGGTCGCGGAGTGGACCGGGGCCCAGGAGACCGAGCTGCCGCTGGAGGTGCTGGACCGCGCGGAGGAGATCTTCCTGACCTCCACCCTCCGCGACGTCCAGGCCGTGGCGCGGCTGGACGGCCGGACGCTGCCCGGCGCCCCGGGACCGGTCACCGCCAAGGCCATGGAGATCTTCGCCGAGCGCTCGGCCGCCGACAGCGACCCCGGGTGAGCGCGCGGCCGCGCCGCGTTCCCGCGGGTAAAACCCGGTGACGGCGGGGGCCCGCAGGGGGTAGAACACGGTCGATGACGACGACCCTGCGCCCCAGCACGCCCGAGACCCGCACGCCGGACGGCGGATACGCCCGCGCGTACGACATCTGCGTCAACTCCCGCCCCATCGGCGCCGTCCGGCTCAGCACCGACGAGCGGCAGGGTCCCGGTGTGGGGCGGCTGGCCGGCCTCGTGGTGCACGAGCGCGAGCGGCGCAGGGGAAGGGGCACAGTCGCCGCACTCGCGGCCGAGGAGGTGCTGCGCGGCTGGGGCTGTGCCCGCGTCGAGACCTCCGTCCCCTTCCCGGAGCCGCCGGACGCGGGAGCACAGGCCGCTCCCGGGCTGCTGGAGACCCTCGGATACCGCGAGCGCAACCGCAACATGGTCAAGGAGCTGCGGGAGCCGCCCGCGCTGCCGGACGGCACCGCGGTCCGTCCGATGACGGAGGAGGAGTTCCCGGCCTGGTGGGAGGGCGGACGGGAGCTGTTCGTCCGCTCCCGGGCCGAGTACGGCGACTCCCCGGAGCGGTGCGGGCAGCTGTACGACGAGGCGCGCCGCGCCCAGCTGCCGGACGGGGTCGCGACCCGCGGCACGGCGCTGCGGGTGCTCACCCACCGGGGCGCGGAGGTCGGCACCATCTGGGTCAGCCTGTCAGCGCCCGGCCACCGGGCGGATGCGGACGCATGGGTCTACGACGTCGAGGTCCGCCAGGACCGGCGGGGCGAGGGGCACGGCCGCAGCCTGATGCTGCTGGCCGAGCGGGAGTGCCTGGCGGCGGCCCGCGGCCGGCTGGGGCTGAACGTCTACGCCTACAACACGCGGGCCCGCTCGCTCTACGAGTCCCTGGGCTACCGCGAGGTGGAGCGCTACTACACCAAGCCCCTGGTCTAGGGCTGCCCCTCCGCGCGCGCAGGGGCAGCCCTGCCCGGAGAGGACCGGGGTTCCGGACTAGCGGGCCAGCATCCGGTCGGCGATGTCCTCGATCCGCTCGCGCAGCCCCTCCTGGCTCTTGCCGCCGTCCAGCCGCTGCCCGTCGATGACGTAGGTGGGCGTGCCGGTCACCCCGATGGCCTTGCCCTCGGCCTGGTCCGCGTCGACCGCCAGCAGGTGCCGTCCGTCGATCAGCGCCGTCTCGAACTCGCCGGCGTCCAGCCCCAGTTCCGCGGCGACGTCGAGCAGCAGCGGCTCGCCCCGCGCGCCCAGCTCCGCCGTCCGGGCCAGCACGGCCTCGACGTAGGCGTCCCCCGAGCCCTGCGCGTACGCCTCCTCCGCGGCCTGTGCCGCCGCGTACGCGTGCTGGTGCTTGTCCAGCGGGAAGTGCCGCAGCCTGATCTCCAGCGCGTCGCCGTACCGCTCGCGCAGCGCGCGCACGTCGTGCTGCGCACGGTGGCAGTCCGGGCACTGGAGCTCGCACCAGATGTCGAGCACGGCGGGGGAGGGGGCAGATTCGTTCATGCGGGACAGTCTCTCAGCCCTGCGGAGGGCCCCTGACCCCGAGATGTCCCTGAACCATGTGTGCGGGCATGGCCCGGAACGCCCCGTACGGTGCACGATGGAAACATGCTCACCACGACCGTCTGCGCCGCGCTCTCCGCGGCAGGCTTGGCCATCGCGTTCCTGACGGCCTGGCGTCGCCGCTTCGTCAGGGCGACGCGCATCGCCGCCTTGTCGCTGCTCCCCGTGGGTCTGGCGATGTCCGGTCTGGTCAAGCTCGGGGGCAAGGTCGGCAAGGCGTTCGGCGACTGGGCCGCCGACCTGGTCATGAAGCCCACCGTGTGGACGGGCTTCGGCGTGCTGGCCGTGGCCGTCGTGCTCTATGTGATCGCCCGGGTCGCGGGCAGCCGCGCCGAGGAGGGCTCCGGCCGCACGGAGCGCAAGGCGGCGCGCGGCGGCGACGCCCCGCCGGCCGCGGCCCCGGGCGCCGGCACCCCGGCGCTCGGCCGGGCGCCCGAGCCCGCGCAGGCCCCCGCGAAGAAGCCGAAGAAGTCCGGCGGCGCCGGCGCCGGGAGCGAGGACTTCTCGGATATCGAGGCCATCCTCAAGAAGCACGGCATCTGATCGCCGCACCGGCCCGCCGCCGCGCCCCGGGCGTCCCGCCGTCCCCGACGGATCGCGCGAACTCCAGGTGACGTGGGGCGTGTTGCGAGGGCTCCGGCGCGCTCGCTGCGTCATCATCGCGGCGAGATGGACACGACGCCGAACTCCGCGATCGAGCTCGACGAGCCGCACGCCGCGCCCGCATCCCCCGCGCCCTCCGGGGCGCCCCCGGATCTCACCGAGGCCAGAGGATGCCTCTACGCCCTCTCCCAGCCTCCGCTGATGCTCTTCCTCGCGGTGATCGCCGGCCTGCTCGCCATCACCGGCGTCCACGACCTGCTGCTGTGAGCCGTCAGCCGCGCACGGCGCCGGTGGACTCCCGCTGCCGCGCGCGGTACGCGGCGACGTGCAGCCGGTTGCCGCAGGTGCGGCTGTCGCAGTAGCGCCGCGAGCGGTTTCGCGACAGGTCGACGAAGGCCCGCCGGCAGTCGGGCGCCGAACAGCGGCGCAGCCGGTCGCGCTCCCCGGCGACGAGGATGAAGGCCAGCGCCATGCCGCCGTCGGCCGCGAGGTGCTTGGCCACCGAGGCGCCGGGGGCGAAGTAGTGCACATGCCAGTCGTAGCCGTCGTGGTCGGTGAGCTGCGGCGTCGTGCCCGCCTCGGCGACGAGCGCGTTGATCAGCCCGACGGCCGTGCGGGTCTCCCGCGCGGCGAAGACCTGCGCGAAGCGCTCGCGCACCGCGCGGACGGCGGCGAGGTCGTCCTCGTCCAGCGTGCCGACGCCGCTGACGGCGTTGCGCTCGACGAATCCGCGCAGGTCGGAGAGGGTGGACAGGCTGTCCTGGACGTCGCCGTCAGCGGCGGTGTTGAGGAGGTCGACCACGTCGTCGAGTGCGCACCGGGTGTCGTGATTGATCTGCACGGGTCGCTCCTGACGTGTGGGAGGCTCAGCGGTCAGCGGTTCTCTCCGATGCGGAGAGAGCCTAGCCGCTCCCGTGCGCGGCGACGCCGCCGCCGCGCACTTCCCGTGGGCGTGCGCGGCGGCGGCGTCGCTGTGTGCCGTTCACGTGATGCTGCCGTGGGCACACGGCTGCCGGTCCCGTGGCCGTCGCCCCGAGTCGGACGGCCACGGTGACCTGGCGGTCTCAGCTCTCGGCCAGGATGTGGGACAGCTCCGTGTCGAGATCGAAGTGACGGTGCTCCGTGCCGGGCGGCACGGCGGCGTCCGTGCGCTTCAGGAAGGATTCCAGCGCCCGCGCGGGAGCTTCGAGCAGCGCCTCGCCCTCCGGGGAGCTGAGGGCGATACAGGCGACCGACTGGCCGTGACTGCGGGAGGGCCAGACCCGCACGTCCCCGGTGCCGGTGGGCCGGTGCAGCCCCTCGGCCAGGAGATCGCGGGCGAAGACCCACTCGACGGTCTCTTCGGCTCCGGTGTGGAAGGTGGCGTGCACGGCGTAGGGGTCCGCCGTGTCGTACCGCAGGCCCGCGGGTACAGGCAGTGAGGACTCGCTCGAAACAACGAGGCGCAGGTGCAGCTCACAGCTCACCGTTGTGTTCATAAGCGCCAGGGCCTTTCGCTCAGTGTGCGCTCGGGGATTCGCACGTCGGCGCAATCGACATGCCACCTACGGGCCGGTTGTAAACCCCTCTGCCCGATTTGTTCGGAATTAGGTCATTCGTATGGCCTAGGGTGGATTTTATGAGGCGCCTGATCAGGTGACGCCGGGAGGTCCGGTACCTTGTCCCGCATGAGTGCAGAGAGTGACGAGAAGCCACTGGGTTCGCGTGCGCCCGCGTTCGTGCAGGCGTCGCGGCCGCTGCATCTGAGCTGGCGCGCCGGGATCTTCGTGGTCGGCCTCGCCATCGTGGTGGCGGGCATCATCCTGCTGCCGCTGCCCGGCCCCGGATGGCTGGTGATTTTCGCGGGGATGGCGGTGTGGGGCACCGAGTTCGTCTGGGCCCAGCACGTGCTCCGCTGGACGAAGCGGAAGGTGCAGGAGGGGACGGAGTGGATGAAGGAGCGCAGGCGGCTGCGGAGGGAGCGAAAGGCGGCGCGTTCCGCTCCCTGAGCGTCGCCCGACGTGCACAAGCACCCTCTGACATGGGGTAATGTGGTGCGCGTCAGCGGGCGATTAGCTCAGTGGGAGAGCGCTTCGTTCACACCGAAGAGGTCACTGGTTCGAACCCAGTATCGCCC
>NZ_JAAKZZ010000371.1 GCF_011045075.1 Streptomyces boncukensis | reverse complement strand
CATCTGATCCCTCCCTGTCCCTGTCGTGCCCGCGGTTGCCGTCGCGTCCGCCGGACCGGTCACGGGCCGAGGCCCTTCACCATGGGCCGGTCCGCCTCCTGCCAGAGCGGGGCCAGGTTCGTGCCGGGACCGCCGCGCAGCACGGTCCAGCCCGCCTCGCGCAGCCCGTGCAGGGTTCCCGCCCCGGGGTCCGCGGCCGGCGCGTGCGCCGTCGCGGGGTCCAGCCCCGAGACGAAGGCCACGGCGCGGTTCGTCCGCTGCCGCATCCGCCCCACCACGAGCGCCTGCTCCTCGTCGAGCGCGCCGAGGAAGGCGACCAGCAGCCCGTCGCCGCCGGTGGCGCCGCGCAGCGCGTCGTACGCCGCCGCCAGCCCCGGCTCCGCCGAGTGCTCGACCACCGCCAGGGTGTCCAGCAGCAGGCCCGCTGTGTCCGAGGAGTCGGCGGCGAAGGTGCCGCCCTCCGGGCCCGGGGTCATGGCGCCGGTGTCGGTCACCAGCCGTACCGCGTAGCCGCGCTCCAGCAGGTGCAGGCAGACCGACGCCGCGCCCGCCACCGCCCACTCGAACGGCGAGTCCGGGCCCGAGCCCTGGTGGGCGGAGCGGCGGGTGTCGAGCAGCACGGTGCAGCGGGCCTTCTGCGGCTGCTCCTCGCGGCGCACCATCAGTTCGCCGTAGCGGGCCGTGGAGCGCCAGTGGACGCGGCGCAGGTCGTCGCCGTGGCGGTAGCCGCGCGGGATGATGTCGTCCTCGCCGGCCAGCGCCAGCGAGCGCTGCCGCCCGTCGCCGTGGCCGCTGGTCTCGCCGGACATCCGGGTCGGCGGCAGCGGCTCGACCGGCGGCACCACGGTGAGCGTGTCGAAGGTGCTGAACGAACGGGTCAGCTCCACCATCCCGAACGGGTCGGTCAGCCGGAGCTGGAGCGGGCCGAGCGGATAGCGCCCGCGCAGGTCGGAGCGGACCCGGTAGGACACCTCGCGCCGCCCGCCCGGCTCCACCCGGTCCAGCACGAAGCGGGGGCGCGGGCCCAGCACGTACGGCACCTTGTCCTGCAGCATCAGCAGCCCGGTCGGCAGCCGCGAGACGTTGTCGAGCCGCAGATGCACCCGTGCCTCGGAGCGGGCCGGGACCCGCGCGGGGGAGAGCCGCCGCGAGCCCGCCACCCGGTAGCGCGTCCGGTGCAGCACCAGCACGCACACCAGCGGCAGCACCGCCAGCATCGTCCCGACGCGCAGCAGTTCGTCCTGGCCCAGCACATACGCGCACACCGCGGCGGCCACCCCGGCCGCCAGGAACGACCGCCCGCGGGTGGTGAGCCCGCCGAGCGCGGTACGGAGCGCGCCGCGGCTCTCGCCGCCGTGCGGCGCGAGGGGTGCGGCGCCGGCCGCCGGGTCGGCGGTGGGCGGCGGGCCCGCGGACATCAGTACCCCCGGGGCGGCTGCGGCGGCTGTCCTGGCTGTCCGGGTTGGCTGGGTTGTCCGGGTTGGGCCGGGCTGCCGTACGGGCGCGGCGGCGCGGCGGGCACGGCAGCGGCGGGCCCGCCGGGCGCGGGCGGCGGGGCGCCGTGCGGCGGGCCCATCGGCGGGATCGGCACCCGCTGCACGATCTCCGCGACGACCTGCTCCGCCGTCCGCCTGTTCAGCTGGGCCTGCGCGGTGGGCAGCAGCCGGTGCGCCAGCACGGGCACCGCCAGCGACTGCACGTCGTCCGGCAGCGCGAACTCCCGCCCCGCCAGCGCCGCGGCGGCCTTCGAGGCGCGCAGCAGATGCAGCGTCGCGCGCGGCGAGGCGCCCAGCCGCAGATCCGGGTGCGAGCGGGTGGCGGCCACCAGGTCCACGGCGTACCGCCGCACCGCGTCCGAGACATGGACGCCGCGCACCGTCTCCACCAGCTTGCTGATCTCGTGGGCGTGCGCCACCGGCTGGAGGTCGTCCAGCGGGGAGATGCCGCCGTGCACGTCCAGCATCTCCAGCTCGGCGGACGGGCTCGGGTAGCCGATGGAGACCCGCGCCATGAAGCGGTCCCGCTGGGCCTCGGGCAGCGGGTAGGTGCCCTCCATCTCGACGGGGTTCTGGGTGGCGACGACCATGAACGGGTCGGGCAGCTCGTGCGTCTGCCCGTCGATGGTGACCTGCCGTTCCTCCATCGACTCCAGCAGCGCCGACTGGGTCTTGGGGGAGGCGCGGTTGATCTCGTCGCCGATCACGATCTGTGCGAACACCGCGCCCGGCTTGAACTCGAAGTCCCGCCGCTGCTGGTCGTAGACGCTCACACCGGTGATGTCGGAGGGCAGCAGGTCGGGGGTGAACTGGATACGACGCACCGAGCAGTCGATCGTGGTGGCCAGCGCCTTGGCGAGCATCGTCTTGCCCACCCCCGGCACGTCCTCGATCAGCAGATGCCCCTCGGCCAGCAGCACCGTCAGTGAGAGCCGCACGACCTCGGGTTTCCCCTCGATCACGGACTCCACGGAGCGGCGCACCTGGTCCGTCGTGGCGCTCAGCTCGCTGAGGTTCGCACGCTCGTCATAGGTGGTCACCCGGCCCTCCTCGGCCCCGTCCCCAATGTGCGGGATTGCACTGTCCATCCCCCTCGCGGGTCCCGTCGTTCGCGTCCACTCCGGGCCCACCCCCTCGTATTCTTCATGGCCGCCCCGCGGTTCGTCACTGTTCCCGGGGGATCTCGGGGCCGATCTCGCGCAGCCGCCCGGTCGTCACGTCGAACACGAAGCCGCGCACATCGTCCCGGTGCGGCAGGAACGGGGAGGTGCGCACCCGCTCGATGGACTGGCGCACGTCCTGGTCGAGGTCCTTGAACGCCTCGACCGCCCAGGACGGCCGCTGACCCACCTCCAGCTCCAGCTCGTGCCGGAAGTCCTCGGTGAGGTTCAGCAGCCCGCAGCCCGTGTGGTGGATGAGGACGACGGAGCGGGTGCCCAGCGCCCGCTGGCTGATGGTGAGGGAGCGGATGATGTCGTCGGTGACGACGCCGCCCGCGTTGCGGATCGTGTGGCAGTCGCCGAGCTCCAGGCCCAGGGCCTCGTGCAGGTCCAGCCGCGCGTCCATACACGCGACGACGGCGACCCGCCGCACCGGCCGGGCGTCCATGCCCGGGTCCGTGAAGGACTCGGCGTAGCGCGCGTTCGCTGCGATCAGGCTGTCGGTGACGGTCGGGGTGGCGTTGAGCTTCGCGTCCATACGAATGATTGTCCCCTAGAACAACCCGGGGAGCGTGACGGGGCGTGCCGACCGGTGACGGACCGGGGGTCGCCCGGAGCGCGGACGCGCCTCGTACCGTAGTTGACCGAGGGGACGAGTGGACTAAAGTGACGCGAAGTGGGAGGCGTCATCTCCCCAGGACCCCGAATCCCCTCGCGTGCACGGGTACGACACGTGCGGCTCGGCCTCCTCCCGCTCCCGGCCCTCCGACGCCCACCGGGCCGAGGGCGGGCCACTCCCCTTCGAGCGGGCGGGGACCAAGGAGCATGTGCACCGGTGCCCGCCAGAGTTGAGAGGGCCCCATGACCACCAACGAGCAGCCCATCGGCGAACTCCACAGCCCGGTGATGCTCCAGCGCTCCCTCGACCTCCTCGCGCCTGCCCTCACCGAGCCCGGCTCGTACGTCGTCGACTGCACCCTGGGCATGGGCGGGCACAGCGAGGCCCTGCTGGGCGCCTTCCCCGAAGCGCGCCTCATCGCCCTCGACCGGGACCCCGAGGCCCTCCGCCTCGCGGGCCGCCGCCTGGCCCGGTACGGCGACCGCGCCACCCTGGTGCACGCGGTGTACGACGAGCTGCCGGACGTCCTGGAGCGGCTGGGCGTCCCGCGCGTCCAGGGCGTGCTCTTCGACCTCGGCGTCTCCTCCCTCCAGCTGGACGAGGCCGGGCGCGGCTTCGCGTACGCGCAGGACGCGCCGCTCGATATGCGCATGGACCAGACGACGGGCATCAGCGCCGCCGAGGTCCTCAACACCTACCCGCCCGGCGATCTGGTGCGGATCCTGCGCGCCTACGGCGAGGAGAAGCAGGCCAAGCGGATCGTCGAGGCGGTGGTGCGGGAGCGCGCGAAGGAGCCGTTCGCCGGCAGCGGACGGCTGGTGGAGCTGATCCGGGACGCGCTGCCGCAGGCCGCCAAGCGCACCGGCGGCAACCCGGCCAAGCGCACCTTCCAGGCGCTGCGGACCGAGGTCAACGGCGAGCTGGCCGTCCTGGAGCGGGCGCTCCCGGCGGCCGTGGGCGCGCTGGCGGTCGGCGGCCGGATCGCCGTGCTGTCCTACCACTCGCTGGAGGACCGGATGGTCAAGGGGGTGCTGGCGGCGGGCGCGCAGCACACCGCGCCGTCCGGGCTGCCGGTCGTGCCGGAGGAGTACCAGCCGCGGCTGAAGCTGCTGACGCGCGGCGCCGAGCTGCCCACCGAGGAGGAGATCTCCGCCAACCGCCGCGCCGCCCCCGCGCGGCTCCGCGCGGCCGAGCGGATCCGGGAGGCGCGGTGAGTGACGTGCGAACCCCCGCCCCGCTCGCCGCGGAGGCCGGGCACGGTGGGCGCGTCCCCGTGCGGGGGCGTGCGCTGCGCTTGGGGGAGCAGGGCTGGCAAGCGCAGCGCCGATGCGGGGTACGAGGGTGTTGCCGGGTGCGGTTTGCCGGGTTCGGGCTGCCCCTCGCCGGTCGCCGCGGTGTGCGGAGGCGACGGGGCTGGGCGCGCCCCGCGGCGAAGCCGCTGTCGACAACAGCCTCGCGCCCCTTCGGGGCGCGGCCCGTGAGAGGGGGTGCGCGGTGAGTGCGCAGCAGCGGCTCACACGGCTCGCCCGGCTGGTACCGGGCGGCGGCTCCTCGGCGGCCCGTACCCCGTTCGTGCTGCTGGTCGTCGTGCTCCTGGGCTCCGGGCTGCTGGCACTGCTGCTGCTCAACGCCTCGCTGAACCAGGGCTCCTTCCAGCTGGAGAAGCTCCAGAAGGAGACCGACGAGCTGACCGACCAGCAGCAGGAGCTGCAGCAGGAGGTCGACGGCTACTCCGCGCCGGACGCGCTGGAGAAACGTGCCCGCGAACTGGGCCTGGTCCCCGGCGGCAACCCCGTCTTCCTCGCCCCCAACGGCACCGTCAACGGCGAGCGCGACCCCGAGGAGGACCCGCGGTGAGCGACGACGAGCCCGGCGCCCGCCGTGGCGGCCGGGACCGGAACCCCGACCGGGACCGGAACCGGAACCCGGACTGGGGCCGGGAGCGCGGCGAGCGGCGCCCCGCCTCCGGCGCCCGGGGCGGCGGAGGCGGGCGTCCGGCCCGTCCGAGCGGCGAGCGGCAGGGGGCCCGCTCCCCGGGCGCGCGGGACGCGCGCCGGAGTGTGCCGCGCCCGGCGCGCGGGGAGCGCGGACCGGGCGGTTCCGGGGGCTCCCGGCGCCCCCCGCAGCGCGGCTCCGCCATGCTGCGGCTCGCCAGCCCGCGCCCCCGGCTGCGGCTGGTCGCCGTCGGCCTCACGCTCGTCGTGCTGGTGTTCACCGTGCGGCTGCTCCAGGTGCAGGCCGTCGACGCCAGCGCGTACGCGGACAAGGCGGCCGTCAACCGCTACATCACCGTCCCGCTGGCCGCCGAGCGCGGCACCATCACCGCGCGGGACGGGACGGACCTGGCCACCACCGTGGACGCGTACGACATCACCGCCGACCCGTATCTCTTCACGCCCAAGCAGGCCGGGGTCAAGGACGCGCCGGAGCGCGCCGCCAAGCTGCTGGCGCCGCTGGTCGGCGAGAAGCGGGCGACGCTGGCCGGGAAGCTCGCCAAGCGGAACACCCGCTATGTCCTCCTCGCCCGCCAGCAGACCCCGAAGACCTGGAAGAAGATCAAGAAGCTGAAGGCGCGCGTCGCCGCCGAAGCCGCCGAGTCCGCCGCGGCGGACGGCAAGGCGGGGGAGCGGGGCGGGTCCGGCGGGCGCGCCGACGTGCTCGCCGGGGTCTACCACGAGAAGCACGCCAAGCGGGTGTACCCGAACAAGGACCTGGCGGCCTCCGCGCTGGGCTTCGTCAACACCGACGGCGAGGGCGGCGCCGGCGTCGAGGCGATGTTCGACAAGAAGCTGGCCGGCGAGAACGGCAAGGTCACCTACGCCCAGTCCGGCGGCCGCCAGGTCCCCACGGCCGGCGTCCGGGAGAAGGCCGCCCGCCCCGGTTCCGACATAGAGCTCACCCTCGACCGCGAGCTCCAGTGGGCGGCGCAGCAGGCCATCGGCAAGCAGGTGCGCCGGTCCAACGCCGACAGCGGCTACGTCGTCGTCCAGGACACCCGGACCGGCGAGCTGCTCGCGCTGGCCAGCGCCCCCGGCTTCGACCCGAACGACATCGCGCGCTCCGGGCGGGACTCCTTCGGCAACCCGGCGCTCCAGGACGTGTACGAGCCCGGCTCCACCAGCAAGCTGATGTCCATGGCCGCCGTGCTGCAGGAGGGCAAGGCGACCCCCCGTACGGCCGTGACCGTGCCCAACCGGCTCAACCGGGCCGACCGGGCGTTCGCCGACGACGTGGACCACCCCACCTGGCACCTCACGCTCAACGGGGTGCTGGCCAAGTCCAGCAACATCGGCACCATCCTGGCCACCGAGCAGCTCGGCAGGACGCAGCCGCAGGCCAACCAGGTCCTCTACCGCTATCTGCGCAAGTTCGGCATCGGCAGGCCGACGGGGCTCGGCTTCCCCGGCGAGACCCCCGGCATCCTGGAGAAGCCGGAGAAGTGGAGCGCCTCGCAGCAGTACACCATCCCGTTCGGGCAGGGCCTCTCGCTGAACGCCGTGCAGGCCGCTTCCATCTACTCCACGATCGCCAACGGCGGCGTGCGCACCGCGCCCAGCCTGGTGCGCGGCACCGTGGGCCCCGACGGCCGCTACACGCCCGCGAAGAAGCCGGCCGAGCGGCGGGTGGTCAGCGGCAAGACGGCGAAGACCCTCGCGCGGATGCTGGAGTCCGTCGTGGACAGCATGGAGGGCACCGGCACCGTGGCGAAGATCCCCGGCTACCGGGTCGCGGGCAAGACGGGTACGGCCAACCGGGTGGATCCCCGCACCGGCCGCTACCGGGGCTACACCTCGTCCTTCGCGGGGTTCGCGCCCGCCGACAAGCCCCGGGTGACCGTGTACTGCGCGGTGCAGAACCCGAAGCACGGCAGCTACTTCGGCAGCGACGTGTGCGGCCCGGTCTACAAGAAGGTCATGAAGTTCGCGCTGAAGACGCTCCAGGTCCCCCCGACCGGCGCCAAGCCGGCGAAGCTGCCGGTGCTGGCCGGCCAGGGGTCCTAGCCGTGTCCGGCGGAGCTTGCCGAGCACAGCCGGCCCCGGCGCCGGGTACGCAGGATCGGCCGGACACACCCTCCCGCCGTGGGCGGGCCGGATGTGCGGCGGGTGGGGGAGAGTCGTGAAGAACGCGAAGACTGTGAGGACCGCGAGAACCGCGTGAGAACGATCACTGACATTCCGTGCAACCGGCAGGCCACCCCGCCTCTCCGCGGCCCCTCGCTTCGCGGCGCGGGCGCCCCGCCCGGTACGCTCACCGCCGTGCCACAAGCTGATCAGACCCCCTCCGAGACCTTCCCGGGCCCGCCC
>NZ_JAAKZZ010000370.1 GCF_011045075.1 Streptomyces boncukensis | reverse complement strand
CGGGCCCCCCGGGCCCCCCGGCTCCCCCGGACGTACGGACGGCGGGCATATCGACGGACAGGCGCTGGACGAGGTGGTGGAGGCCACCGCGGATCTGATCCGTATCGACACCACCAACCGGGGCGGGGGCGAGGGCTCCGAGCGCAAGGCCGCCGAGTATGTCGCGGAGCGCCTCGCCGACGCCGGGATCGAGCCCACGCTGCTGGAGAAGGCGCCCGGCCGGACGAACGTGGTGGCCCGGATCCCCGGCGCCGACCCCGCGGCCCCGGCGCTGCTGCTCCACGGCCATCTGGACGTCGTCCCCGCCGACCCCGCCGAGTGGACGGTGCCCCCCTTCTCCGGCGAGATCCGGGACGGCGTCGTGTGGGGCCGGGGCGCCATCGACATGAAGAACGCCGACGCGATGATGCTCACCGTCGCCCGCGCCTGGGCCCGCGCGGGAGTGCGCCCGCCGCGCGACATCGTGCTCGCCTTCACGGCCGACGAGGAGGACAGCGCCGAGTTCGGCTCCGGCTTCCTCGCCGACCACCACCCGCAGCTGTTCGAGGGCTGCACGGAGGGCATCAGCGAGTCCGGCGCCTTCACCTTCCACGCGGGCGGCGGCATGCGGCTCTATCCCGTCGCGGCGGGCGAGCGCGGCACCGCATGGCTGAAGCTCACAGCGCGCGGCCGCGCGGGACACGGCTCCAAGGTCAACCGGGAGAACGCCGTCAGCAGGCTCGCCGCCGCCGTCAGCCGCATCGGCGAGCACCGCTGGCCCGTCCGGCTCACACCCACCGTCCGCGCCGCGCTCGACCGGCTCGCCGGGCTGCACGGCCTGCAGCCCCTGCCGGATTCCGCCGCCGACGCCGATGTGGACGCGCTGCTGGCCGCGCTCGGCCCCGCCGCCGCGCTGGTCGCCCCGACCGTGCGCAACAGCGCCAACCCCACCATGCTCGACGCGGGGTACAAGGTGAACGTCATCCCCGGCAGCGCCACCGCGCGGGTCGACGGGCGGATGCTCCCCGGCGCGGAGGAGGAGTTCCACAGCACCCTGGACGAGCTGGTGGGGCCGGACGTGGCCTGGGAGTTCGAGCACCGCGAGATCCCCCTCCAGGCGCCGGTCACCGCGCCGCTGTTCGCCGCGATGCGCGAGGCCCTGGAGCACTTCGACCCGGGCGCGCACGTCGTGCCCTACTGCATGTCGGGCGGCACCGACGCCAAGCAGTTCTCCCGCCTCGGCATCACGGGGTACGGCTTCACCCCCCTCCGGCTCCCCGAGGGCTTCGACTACCAGGCGCTCTTTCACGGCGTGGACGAGCGCGTCCCTGTGGAGGCCCTGCGCTTCGGCGTCCACGTGCTCGACCGCACTCTGCTCGCATCAGGAGGCTGACCCCAGATGACCACCCAGGCCCCCTACGGCACCTGGCCCTCCCCGCTCGACGCCCGGCTGGTGGCCGCGCACGACGGGCGGCCCGAGTTCCTCGGCGCCGTCGCCGGCGAGCTGTGGTGGACCGAGCCGCGCCCCCAGGAGGGCGGCAGGCGGGCGCTGATGCGGCTGCCTGCGGGCCGGGGCGCCGCGGTCAGTGTGCTGCCCCCGCCCTGGAACGTGCGCAACCGCGTCATCGAGTACGGCGGCCTGCCGTGGGCCGGGGCGCCGCGTGCCGAGGGCGGCCCGCTGCTGGTCTTCACCCACTTCGCCGACCAGCGGCTCTACGCCTGCGCGCCCGACGAGCCGGGCGCCGAACCGCGCCCGCTCACCCCGCTGTCCGAGGTTGCGGACGCCGGGCTGCGCTGGTGCGACCCGGTGGTGCTGCCGGAGCGCGGCGAGGTGTGGTGCGTGCTGGAGGAGTTCACCGGGCCCGCGCCCACCGAGGTGCGGCGGCTGCTCGCCGCCGTCCCGCTGGACGGCTCGGCCGCCGGGGACCGTTCCCGGGTGCGGGAGCTGACCGACGGCGCCGACCGCTTTCTCACCGGCCCCCGGATCTCGCCCGACGGCCGCCGCGCCGCGTGGATCGCCTGGAGCCACCCCGCCATGCCCTGGGACGGCACGCTCGTCCGGACGGCCCGGATCACCGATGGCGGCGAGCTCACCGACGTCGCGGTGGCCGCGGGCGGACCGGAGGAGTCCGTGCCGCAGGTCGAGTGGGCACAGGACGGCGCGCTGCTCCTCGCCTCCGACCTCAGCGGCTGGTGGAACCTCTACCGCCTGGACCCCGAAGCGGCCGGCGGCACCGCGGCGGCGCGCCCGCTGTGCGCGCGGGAGGAGGAGTTCGCGGCAGGGATCTGGAAGGTCGGGCAGCGCTGGTTCGCGCCGCTGCCCGGCGGCCTGATCGCCACCCTGCACGGCCGGGGCGCCCTCACCCTCGGCGTCCTCGACCCGGAGACCGGCGAGCTGGTCGACGCCGCCGGGCCGTGGACCGAGTGGGCCCCCACCCTCGCCGTCAGCGACTCCCGGGTGACCGGCGTCGCCGCCAGCCCCCGCAGCTCGTACGAGATCGTGGAGCTCGACACCCGCAGGGGCCACAGCCGCGTCGTGGCCTCCCCGCACGAGGACCAGGTCGATCCGGCGTACTACCCGGAGCCGCTCATCCGCGCCTTCACCGGCCCGGACGGCCGCGAGATCCACGCGCACATCTACCCGCCGCACCACCCCGAGCGCACCGCGCCGGACGGCGAGCTCCCGCCGTATGTGGTGTGGGCGCACGGCGGCCCCACCAGCCGCGCCCCGCTCGTCCTCGATCTGGAGATCGCCTACTTCACCTCGCGCGGCATCGGAGTCGCCGAGGTCAACTACGGCGGCTCGACCGGCTACGGCCGCGCGTACCGCGAGCGGCTGCGCGAGCAGTGGGGCGTGGTCGACGTCGAGGACTGCGCCGCTGTCGCGCGCACCCTCGCCGAGGAGGGCACCGCCGATCGCGCGCGGCTCGCCATCCGGGGCGGCAGCGCGGGCGGCTGGACCAGCGCCGCCTCCCTCACCTCGCCCGCCTTCTCCGGGCTCTACGCCTGCGGCACCGTCATCTACCCCATCCTCGACCTGCGGGGCTGGGCCGAGGGGGAGACGCACGACTTCGAGTCGCGCTATCTGGAGTCGCTGATCGGCCCCCTCGCCGACTACCCCGCGCGGTACCGCGAGCGCTCCCCGGTGCACCGCACCCAGTACCTCTCGGTGCCCTTCCTGCTGCTCCAGGGGCTCGACGACGTGATCTGCCCGCCCATCCAGTGCGAGCGCTTCCTGGAGCAGGCGGAGGAGCGCGCCGTGCGGCACGCGTACATCGCCTTCGAGGGGGAGGGGCACGGCTTCCGCCGCGCCGAGACCATGATCCGGGCCCTGGAGGCCGAGCTGTCGCTGTACGCGCAGACGTTCGGCATCACCCGTGCCGACATTCCCACCCTGGAGCTGAGCAAGTGAGCACGCCCCCGCTCCCCGAGGGCGAGCCCGAGCCCTCCCACGCGGACCCGCACGCCCTGCTGGAGGGCTACCTCGACTACTACCGCGCCACCCTGCTGCGGAAGCTGGACGCGCTCCCGGAGCCGGAGCAGCGGCGGAGCAGGCTGCCCTCCGGCTGGACCCCGCTGGAGCTGGTGCGGCACCTGACCTACGTCGAACGGCGCTGGCTGTGCTGGGGCTTCGAGGCCGAGCCCGTCCCCGACCCCTGGGGCGACCGCGGGCCCTCGGGCGCCGCCGCCGACCCCTGGAAGGTGCCCGACGGGATGACGTCGGCGCAGGTGGTGGCCGCGTTCCAGGAGCAGGCCGCGCGCTCCCGGGAGATCACCAGCAGCGCAGCGCTGGACGCCCGCGCCCGGACCGGCGGCCGCTTCGAGGTGGCGGCCCAGGTGCCGACCCTCGCCTGGATCCTCTTCCACCTCCTCCAGGAGTACGCCCGCCATGTGGGCCAGTTGGACGTGGTGGTCGAGCTGGCCGCGGGCGCTACGGGCGAGTAGGGCCGTCGGGTAGGTTGCGGGCCATGACGATGACAGAGCCACAGACCGTGTGCGAAGAGAGCGGGGCCGAGGTCCACACGTTCCGCGTCTCCGCTGCGGCCGCCGGGACCCGGGAGCCCGGCGCACGGGAGCCGCTCTCGCCGGAGGAGCGGGAGAAAGCGGACGGGTTCGTCCAGGAGGCCGACCGCGACCGCTATGTCGTCGCGCACCTCGCCCTCCGCCGGCTGCTCGCCGAGCGCCTCGGCACCGACCCGGGCGCGGTGCCCTTCACCCGCGCCGACTGCCCCGTGTGCGGCGCACCGCACGGCCGGCCCTCGGTGGCGGGCGACCCGGTGCACTTCTCGCTCTCGCACGCGGGCGACCTGGTGCTGATCGCGTTCGCCCCGGTGCAGGTCGGGGTGGACGTCGAGAGGCATCCGAGTTCCCGGGCCGTCGCCCAGACGTCCTCGGCGCTGCACCCCCGCGAGCAGCGGGAGCTGGCCGCCGTGCCGGAGGGGGAGGCGCGCTCCGCCGCGTTCGCGCGCTGCTGGACCCGGAAGGAGGCGTACCTCAAGGGGACCGGCGCCGGGCTGGGCGAGGACGTGGGGATCACCTATGTCGGCACGCTGGAGGGCCGCCCCGCCGAGGTCCCCGGCTGGCGCCTCGCGGACCTCGAAGCGGCCCCGGGGTACGCGGCGGCCCTCGCGATACGCGAGCGGTAGCGTCCGGCGGAGCCGGCGGAGCTGGCGGAGTCGGCCGGTTTGACGGGGTCGGGGCGCCCTTTTCGGTCTCGTCGCAGGGCGCGAGTGCGAGGGGCGGTCACCCGAATGGCTCAGGTGGCCTGCCCGTGCCGGGCGCGGGCGGGGCACCGTGGAGTCATGAGCCCGAAGACCACCAGCTCCCGCGCCGGCGGCAAGAGCGGCGTCCGCCGGCTGATGAGCCCGGGGCGCCTCACTCTCGCCGTGCTGGCCGTGCTCGCGCTCGTCTTCATCTTCGAGAACACCCGGCAGACCAAGATCCGGCTGCTGATCCCGGAGGTGACCATGCCCCTGTGGATGGCGCTGCTCGGCATGGCCATCATCGGCTGGCTCTGCGGCCAGTTCATGATCCGCCGCCGGTAGTGCCGGTAGTGCCGCTGGCGCCGGCAGTGCCGTAGCGCTCGCCCGTCGGCCGAGCGCGTGACGATCACGCCGTGCGCTGGCAGAATGCGCGCATGACGCGTCGACCCGTGCTGATCGAAGCCCCCTCCAACCTGGGGCTGAGCCCTGCCGTCCCCGGCACCGTGCCCGGCTGCGCGAAGCTGCCCGGCGCCCTGCGCGAGCAGGGGCTGACCCGCCGGATCGGGGCCCTGGAGGGCGGCGTCGTGGTCGCGCCGCGCTACGACAAGGGCGGCTGGAAGCCCGGCGACGGCGTCTTCCACGCCGAGCAGATCGCCGGTTACACGGGCCGCCTCGCGGACCGCGTCGAGCGGCATGTGCGCGCCGGCGACTTCCCCGTCGTCCTCGGCGGCGACTGCTCTATCGTGCTCGGCTCCGCGCTCGCGCTGCGCCGCGCCGGCCGCTACGGGCTGGCGTACTTCGACGGCCACGACGACTTCCGGCACCCGGGCAACTCCGAGCGGGTGGGCGCCGCTGGAGGCGAGGGCGCGGCCCTGGTCACCGGGCGCGGCCAGGCCGACCTGACGGACCTGGAGGGCCTGCGGCCGTATGTGCGCGACGAGGACCTGTATCTGCTCGGGCTGCGCGACCCGGAGAACGAGCCGGAGAACTCCTTCGACGAGCTGACCTCCCTCGGTATCGCCCACGCCGCCGTCGCCACGGTGCGCGAGCGGGGCGCGGGGGAGGTGGCGCGGGACGCGCGCGAGCGGCTGGAGTCCCCCGAACTCGACGGCTTCTGGGTGCATATGGACGCGGACGTGCTCGACCCGGGCGTGCTGCCCGCCGTGGACAGCAGGGAGCCGGGCGGGCTGCGGCGGGACGAAGTGCGCGACCTGCTGGGCCCGTTGCTGGCCTCGCCCCGCTGCGCGGGGTTCCAGCTCACCATCTACGACCCGGACCTCGACCCCGGGGCGCACGGCGCCGTGCTGCTCACCGACCTGCTCGCGGACGTGCTCGCCCCCGCCTGAGCCCGGTCGCACCACGATCCCGGTCGCACCACGATCCCGGTCGCACCGCGACCCCGGTTCCACCGCGATCCCGGGCCCGGCCCGGGAGCGGGATCTGGCGTGCGGGCGCCGGAGCGTGTTCCATGGTCATCGGGGGTCCCGGGAAGGCGGCGGCGCCCACGGAGGAAGCGAGGTGGCCGTGGCCACGACCGTACGACGCAGCACCGTCACCCTGCCCGTCGCACCGCTCGGCCCGGAGAACCCGCTGCCCGCCCTGCTGCCGCTGGACGAGGCGCACGGCCCCGACGTCCTGGGCGCCCTCACCGAGGCCGAACGCGCCGCGCTGCCGCCCGGGATGGCGCGCCGGACGGGGTACGCGCCGCTGCGCTCCGTGCTGCCCGTGCGGCTGCGCGACAGCTTCGGGCGGACCCGCGTCCCCGGCGCCCTGGACACCCTGGTGCTGGAGAACGACCGGCTGCGGGCGACCGTGCTGCCCGGCCTCGGCGGGCGGATCGCCTCCCTCCACCACAAGCCCACCCGGCGTGAACTCCTCTATGTCAACCCGGTCTTCCAGCCCGCCGACTTCGCGCTGAACGGCGCCTGGTTCTCCGGCGGCATCGAGTGGAACATCGGCGCCACCGGGCACACCGCGCTCTCCTGCGCCCCGCTGCACGCCGCCCAGGTGCCCGCGCCGGGAGGCGACGGCGCGATGCTGCGGCTGTGGGAGTGGGAGCGGCTGCGCGACACCCCCTTCCAGGTGGACCTGTGGCTGCCGGACGGCTCGGACTTCCTGTACGCGGGCGTCCGCGTCCGCAACCCGCACGACCGCGCGGTCCCGGTCTACTGGTGGTCGAACATCGCCGTCCCGGAGGACGAGCACACCCGGGTGCTCGCCCCGGCCGACGCCAGCTGGTACTTCGCGTACGAGCGCAGACTGCGCCGGATCCCGGTGCCCGCATGGGACGGTGCGGACCGCACCTATCCGCTGCGCAGCGAGTTCCCCGGCGACCACTTCTACGAGGTGCCGGACGGGGCGAGGAAGTGGATAGCCTCGCTCGACGCCACCGGGCGCGGGCTCGTGCAGACCTCGACCGATCTGCTGCGCGGGCGCAAGCTGTTCGTCTGGGGCTCGGGCCCCGGCGGACGCCGCTGGCAGCGCTGGCTCACCGAGGACGGCACCCCGGGGTACGCGGAGATCCAGGCGGGCCTCGCCACCACCCAGCTGGAGCACGTCCGGCTGGAGGCGGGCGGCGAGTTCGCCTGGCTGGAGGGGTACGGGCCGCTGGCGGCCGAGCCGGACACGGTGCACGGCGCGGACTGGGCGGCGGCCCGTACACACGCGGCGGAGCGGCTGGAGGAAGCCCTGCCGCGCGCCGACGTGGACGCGGCGTTCGCCGCCTGGCGCCCGCACGCGGACGAGGACCCCAAGGGCGGGCTGCTGGCGTGCGGTTCGGGCTGGGGCGCGCTGGAGGTCGCGCGCGGCGGCCACACGCTGCCCGGTACGCCCTTCGAGCCCTCGGCGATGGGGCCCGAGCAGACGCCCTGGGCGGAGCTGCTGCGCACGGGGCTGCTTCAGGAC
>NZ_JAAKZZ010000036.1 GCF_011045075.1 Streptomyces boncukensis | reverse complement strand
CTCCCGCCCCGGTCCTGGCCGCGTCCGCGGCCCCGGAACCGGCCGAGCAGCCGGAGCCGGAGCCGAAGCCGGAGCACAAGCCGGAACCGGAACCTGCCCCGGCCCAGGAGGCGGAATCGGCAGGGGCGGCCGTCGCCCCGTCCCGTCCGGGTCGGCGCCGCCGGGTGACACGTAAGGTGACCGCTCCGGCGGGCTCGCCGGGCACGTCCGAGGACACGGCGGTGATGGTCGTCACGGCGGCCGAACGCACGGGCACCCCGGAGCCGGAACCGAAGCCGGAACCGGCCCAGGCCCAGGCACCGGCCCAGGCCCCGGAGGCGGAGCCCGCAGAGTCGGCCGTCGCCCCGTCCGTCCCGGAGCCGGAGCGTCCGCGCCGCCGGGCGACCCGTAAGGCCACGGCCCCGGCGGGTCCCCCCTCAGGCGCCCCGGAGCCGTCCGGCGAGGCGGCCCCGGACGGCCCCGCCACCGGCCCCGAGTCCGAGTCCGAGCCGGAGTCCGCTCCGGCGGCGAAGAAGGCCGCTGCCAAGAAGACGGCGGCCAAGAAGGCCCCGGCGAAGAAGGCGGCGGCGAAGAAGACCGCCGCCAAGAAGACGACGACGGCCAAGGCGACGGCAGCCAAGGCGACGGCGGCCAAGAAGACGGCGACCGCGAAGAAGGCCCCGGCCAAGAAGGCGACGGCGGCGAAGAAGACGACCGCCAAGAAGACGGCGGCCAAGAAGGTCGCGGCCAAGAAGACGGCGGCGGCCGAGCAGTCCTCGCCCGTCGCGGTGACGGCCCCGGCCGCGGAAGCCCCGGACGCCTGAGCCCGCGGCAGGCCCCCGGACCCGGCCCCGGACCCGGATCCTCCTGGTCCGGGGCCCCGGGGACCCCGTTTGACCAGCCGTACAGCGGCCCCGTAACCTTGACCGTCGGCGTGTCGTCGTAGACACACCCGCCCCTGAGCAACTCCCTCCCGAGCCCTGGTGATCCGGGGAGCGGGAGAGGCCGCCCAATCCTCCCGGATCAGATCCGCACCCCCGCGCGGGGCGTGGCCGGGCGGCTGGCGTCAGGGGCCCCGGACCGAGTGAGAGAGAGCTGAGCGTGTACGCGATCGTGCGCACGGGCGGCCGTCAGCAGAAGGTGTCTGTTGGCGACGTCATTGAGGTTGACCGTCTGTCTGAGAGCAAGGTCGGCGACACCGTCGAGCTCTCCACCCTGCTCGTCGTCGACGGCGACGCCGTCACCAGTGACCCCTGGGTGCTGGCGGGCGTGAAGGTCCAGGCCGAGGTGGTCGACCACCACAAGGGCGACAAGATCCGGATCCAGAAGTACAAGAACAAGACCGGATACAAGAAGCGCATCGGCCACCGTCAGCTGCACACCGCGCTGAAGGTCACCGATATCCCCGCCCCGGCCAAGAAGTAAGGACTGAGGAGAAATGGCACACAAGAAGGGCGCATCGTCCACTCGGAACGGTCGCGACTCCAACCCGCAGTACCTCGGTGTGAAGCGCTTCGGCGGCCAGGTCGTCAACGCGGGCGAGATCCTCGTCCGGCAGCGCGGCACCCACTTCCACCCCGGCAACGACGTCGGCCGCGGCGGCGACGACACGCTGTTCGCGCTGCGTGCCGGTGCGGTGCAGTTCGGCACGCGCCGTGGCCGCAAGGTCGTGAACATCGTCCCGGCCGGCGAGTAAGCGCCGACCGCAGACACTTCCCGAGGGCGGACAGCCGCACCCCGTAGGCACGGGGTGCGGGTCCGCCCTCGGTGCGTTACGCAGGAACCCAGGGACCAGTAGCAGGAAGCAGGAGGCACCCCGCAATGACCACCTTCGTGGACCGCGTCGAGCTGCATATCGCCGCGGGTAGCGGTGGCCACGGCTGTGCCTCCGTGCACCGTGAGAAGTTCAAGCCGCTCGGCGGCCCGGACGGCGGCAACGGCGGGCGCGGCGGGGACGTCGTCTTCGTCGTCGACCCGGACGTCACCACCCTCCTCGACTACCACCACGGCCCGCACCGCAAGGCGACGAACGGCAGGCCGGGCGAGGGCGGCCACCGCTCCGGCCAGGACGGCAAGGACCTCGTCCTGCCCGTCCCGGACGGCACGGTGGTCCTGGACCGGGACGGGGAGGTGCTGGCCGACCTGATCGGCGCGGGCACCCGCTTCGTCGCGGGCCAGGGCGGCCGCGGCGGCCTCGGCAACGCGGCGCTGGCCTCCGCCCGCCGCAAGGCCCCCGGCTTCGCGCTGCTCGGCGAGCCGGGTGGGGCGCGGGACGTCGTCCTGGAGCTGAAGACGGTCGCGGACGTGGCCCTGGTCGGCTATCCGAGCGCGGGCAAGTCGTCGCTGATCTCCGTCCTCTCGGCCGCCAAACCGAAGATCGCGGACTACCCCTTCACCACCCTCGTCCCCAATCTGGGCGTGGTCACGGCGGGCGGCTCCGTCTACACCATCGCGGACGTCCCGGGCCTGATCCCGGGCGCCAGCGAGGGCCGCGGCCTGGGCCTGGAGTTCCTGCGCCACGTCGAGCGCTGCTCGGTCCTGGTCCACGTGCTGGACTGCGCCACCCTGGAGACGGACCGCGACCCGGTCTCCGACCTGGACGTGATCGAGGCCGAGCTGGCGCAGTACGGCGGCCTGGACGACCGCCCCCGCATCGTGGTCCTCAACAAGACGGACATCCCCGAGGGCAAGGACCTCGCCGACATCATCCGCCCCGATCTGGAGGAGCGCGGCTTCCCGGTCCTCGAGGTCTCGGCGGTCTCCCGGCAGGGCCTCAAGGAGCTGTCCCACGCCCTGGCGGGCCTGGTGGACCGGGCCCGCAGCGCCCGCCCGGCCCAGGAGTCGACCCGCGTCGTGATCCGCCCCAAGCCGGTGGACGACGCGGGCTTCGCGGTCCACAAGGAGGACGACGGCTTCTACCGCGTACGCGGCGAGAAGCCGGAGCGCTGGGTGCGCCAGACCGACTTCAACAACGACGAGGCCGTGGGCTACCTCGCGGACCGCCTGGCCCGCCTCGGCGTCGAGGACGAGCTGTTCAAGGCGGGCGCGCGGGAGGGCGACGGCGTCGCCATCGGCCCCGAGGACAACGCCGTCGTCTTCGACTGGGAACCGACCATGATGACCGGAGCGGAGATGCTGGGCCGCCGGGGAGAGGACCACCGCATGGACGCCCCCCGCCCCGCAGCCCAGCGCCGCCGCGACCACGAGGCGGAACGCGCGGAGGAGCTGGGGGAGTACGACGACTTCGGTTCGTCCGAGCGGTGACGGAGGCTATGCTGGCCGCATGAGCGTCGAGCCGCTGCCCGCCTGGGTGATTCCGCCGGCCGGTGGGTTCACCGCCGAGGACTTCCTGCGGCTGACCGGCCTCCCCCCGCACACCGAGCTCATCGACGGGAGCCTGGTCTTCGTGAGCCCGCAGGAGAAGTGGCACAGCCGGGTGATCAACCTCCTGTGGAGCGAGCTGGACGGACAAGCGCCCGAGGAGCTGCGCGCCGACCGCGAAATGACCGTGAAACTCGGTAAGCGGCAGGTGCCGGAGCCGGACGTGGTGGTCGTCACGACACAGGCGTACGAGCGCGAAGAACCGTCGACGTACTACGAGCCGCCGGACGTGGCCCTCGCGGTCGAGGCGGTCTCACCCGACTCCGAGGACCGGGACCGGGACACCAAGCCCCGCAAGTACGCGTCAGCGGGCATCCCGCACTACTGGCGAGTGGAGAACGACCGGGGCCGCGCGGTCGTGTACGTCTACGAGCGTGACCCGGCCACCGCCGTCTACGCCCTCACCGGTATCCATCACGACCGCCTGAAGCTGTCGGTGCCGTTCCCGGTGGACGTGGACCTCACGGCCGTGGGTCGGCGGGCAGCCGCCGGATGATCTCGTCCAGTACCGGGCGTTCACTCACGGGTTCCTCCGGTCCAGAAGTTCGCACCAGACGGTCTTGCCCTCGCGGTGCGTGATGACGTCCCACTTGTCGGTGACCAGCTCGACCATCACCAGCCCGCGCCCCGACTCCAGGAGCGGTTCCGCTCGGGGCATCGCGACGGGGAGGGCGGGGCTCCGGTCGTAGACCTCGATCCGTACGCCGTCGAGCGTGCGGGTCACCGTCGAGACGCACCAGCGGTCCGGCACGTGCCGGTGCACGTTGGTGAGCAGTTCCGTCAGTGCGAGCGTCACCGGCGGGGCGAGGTGCACCAACTGCCAGACGTCCAGGTAGATGCGCGCGGCCCGCCGCATGAAGTACGGCGAGTGCTCGCCGACGTAGAGCTGGTGCCGGAACTGCTGTGGGGTCGGGCGTACATCGAAGTTCACGGGACGAGTGTGTGTCGGAGTGGTTACGCTGGGCTATGGCTTGAAACCAACGTGCCGCGCGGTTGTGCTGGTTGAGCGAAGGAGCTCCCATGGCCAACAGGAAGAAACTCGATCCCGGAGCGTCCCCTCTCCACTACTTCGGCGCAGAGCTGCGCTGGTGGCGGGAGAGGGCCGGACTGACACTGGACGGGCTGGGCGCGAGGGTCTTCGTGACCGGCTCGCTGATCGGCCAGTTCGAGACCGCGGTGAAGGTCCCGACGGATGAGCATGTGCCCCGGCTGGATGAGGCGGTGGGTGCGAGTGGGGCGTTGATGCGGGCCTGGGAGTTGGTGCGGCGGCAGCCGTTGCCGTACAGGCTGCGCAAGGTCGCCGAGCTTGAGTCAACGGCCAAGAAGATCCTCGTCTTTCAGCCGCAGATCGTGCACGGTCTCCTGCAGACCGAGGACTATGCCCGTGCGCTGCTCGGTGTACTCGGCCAGAAGAACCTGGAAGCGCACGTGTCGGCGCGGATGGCCCGCCAGCGCCTGCTGGATTGGGACGAGCCACCGTTGCTGTGGGCGGTTATCGGGGAAGGAGTCCTGTACCAGGAGGTCGGTGGGCGGCACGCCATGCGAAGTCAACTGGCACGTTTGTCGAGCTATCGAGCTGCCCCGCACGTACAGATCCAGGTGCTCCCCTTCCGGTGCGGAGCACACGTAGGAACCACCGGTGCGTTCAATCTGTACGTCAGGGAGAACCAGCCGACAGTCGCGTACAGCGAGACCTACTCCCAGGTGGCTGCGACGGTGAATCCGCGCGACGTCGAGGAGCAAGTGCACCGCTACGATCTTCTGCGTGCTTCCGCCCTCTCTCCGGAGGACTCGGCGGAGTTGATCTCACGCGTGATGGAGGAGCGATATGGGTGCGATCCCGGAACTGAGGCGCAGCTTCTGGCGTAAGTCGAGCTACAGCTCCGACCAGGGAGGCGACTGCGTCGAGTGTGCGCCACTCAGAGGTGCCGCATGGCGCAAGTCGAGCTACAGCGATGACGAGAGCGGCGACTGCGTCGAATGCGCCCCCCTCAACGGCGCCGCATGGCGTAAGTCGAGCTACAGCGCCGACAAGAGCGGTGACTGCGTCGAGGTCGCACACAGCAAGGGCACCATCGCCGTCCGGGACTCCAAGAACCCGGACGGACCCCACCTCACCTTCCCCGCCGCCGCTTTCGAAGCGTTCGTCGAGGCCCACCGTTGAGGTGCCGGTCGGCGACGAGGGGGACGTCGTACGGGTGCAGGTGCGGGAGGCCGACAGCGGCGGAGGCGAACTTCTCGGTCTCCCTCACGTGGAACGCCGGCGCCCCCGGCCGGACGAGAGCGGGGCCGGGGGCGCCGTAACAGAAACACCGCTCAGGCGGTGACCGCGTCCTCCGGGTCCGGGTCGGCGGCCGAGCCGGAAGCGGGGGCCGTGTCCAGGTCGCCCTCTTCCACGCTGGAAGCGGCTGTGTCCTCGCGCTGGCCCGGGATCTCGGCGGCGCGGCGGGCGACGCGCTCGTTGCGCCGCTCCGCCTCGGCGGCCAGGGCCAGCGCGGCCTCGTTGAAGCGGACGATGGACGGCGGGTCCGAGGGGCCCAGGAGCTGGATCTTCAGCTCCCGGCGGGCCTGCGCCAGGGTGTCCTTGCCGGGGTTGCGCACGGCGTCCAGGAGGGCCGGGATCTGGGCGGCGTCGGGGGAGAGGACGACGCCGGCGCGTACCGTCGGGAAGGTCTCCCGGAACTGCTCCTCGCTCAGCCCGCTGGTGTTGCCCACCGCGTACGGCTTCTCGCTGGACAGGAAGTCCGAGACGACCGAGGAGACGTCGGAGACCAGCACGTCGGCCTGGTTGAAGCAGGTGAAGATCGCCGGGCGCGGGCCGGTGACGATCTGGTGCTCCCACTCGGGGAAGGACGCCCAGTACGCCTCTTCCCAGGCGCGGGTCGCGGCGGCCACCTGCTCGGCGCGGCCCGCCTCGGGGGTGCCCTGGAGCAGCATCCGCTCCTGTTCGCACGCGCTGCGGCGGAACGCCGTGGTGGTGATCCGGTCCAGCTCGGCGGTGCGGCGCTCCAGCTCGGCGGCGGCCTCCGGGCCAGGCCGGGCGCCGGACCGGCCCGCGTTCGCCTCGGCGATCATGGCCTGGATGCGCCGGTCGGCCTCGCCCGCGCGGGGGTCGACGGAGCCGGTCATCGGGTGCGGCTTGTAGAGCAGCCGCACGGCCGGGTCGGTCAGCAGGGCGCGCACGATGTTCTCGCCCGCCAGCACGACGGAGGTGTTGCCCGGGTTGCCGTCCCAGCCCTCCCAGGTGGGGGCGTACAGCACGGTGGTGTACGCGCCGCGCGGCGGCCCGTCGTACGGGCGGATCGGGGAGAGCTGCGGGCGGCCCACCTCGACGACGTCGCGGTCGTCGACGCCCACCTCGGCGAGCTGGTAGCGCTCGCGCGCGGCCGGTCCGGCGACCCACACCTGGTCGTACGCCTTGGCGTACGGGTTGCAGGAGGACAGCTTGTCGCTCTCGCCGTGGTTGATGAAGGCGTGCTTGATGCTGGGGATGCGCAGCACCTGCGAGGTCTTGCCGGAGTTCGCCGGGTGCAGCAGCAGCCGCAGGGTGGACTGCTCCAGCCGCATCAGGTCGGCCACCTTGGGGATGCACACGATGGGGATGTCCGTCGCGTCGATCTTCTGCACCATGAACCGCTCGCGCAGCACGATCAGCGGCTTGCCGTCCAGCTCGGCCAGCGTGGACAGCCACATGTTCGCCTGGTACGCGGAGGACTGGCCGCCGGAGAAGTACATCCCGACGGTGGGCCGGTAGTCGGCCAGCCAGCCGTCCAGCCAGGTGAGCACCTGCTGGTCGTTCGCGCGGCGCTTCTTCGGCAGCAGCCAGGTGGACAGCCAGGCGGCGCTGCCGAGGGAGAGCAGCAGGGTGACGGAGACGCCGACGAGGCCCCAGGCGGACACGTCCAGGCCGGCCGTCAGCATCAGCCCGAGGGTGCCCGGGATGGAGAACCGCAGCAGCCGCCGGCTGGGCTGGCGGGCCAGCAGCCGGGGCGGCGCGGCGGTGAGCCGCAGGCCGGAGGTGTCGATGTTCCGGGTCAGGACGGGCAGCGTGCGGGCCCGCCGCGCCAGCTGGGCCACCGCCTGGCTCAGGAAGTGCGCGGCGTAGGCGGCCAGCAGCAGGAAGGTGAGGGGGCGCTCGATGTCCGAGGGGACGTCCGGGATGCGCACCAGGCCGATGACGATCAGCATGTCGCGCAGCAGCTGGCGCGTGGTGACGTCGAAGCGCACCCGGCCCAGCAGGGACAGCAGTCCCGGCTGCTGGTGCGTGAGGTAGACGTCGAGCGCGAGACCCCCCAGGGACGCGGCGACGAAGACGGGCACGTTCGGCAGCAGCGCGCCCGCGAGCTGCGCGGTGTAGAACACCAGCAGGGCGAGCAGCGCCGTCAGCTGGACGGTGCGTCGTGAGGGTAGTCCGGCAGCAGGCACGGGCTGGGCTCCTGGCATGGAGAGTCGAGATGTTCGGATGCGGGGTGGCCGGCAGATGACGCCAGGCTTACCACCGACCGTATTATGACGCGGACGGGCTCGGTGACAATCTTGAGCCTCTGGGTAACCGCTGCGGGGGCGGAGGGCGGCCGTCCTCACCTGTCCCGCACGCGGCCCTCATGCCTCCGTCACACGTCCCTCACGGGTCCGCGGGGCGGACCGTGCGCGCTCCCCGCCGCCGGGCTGGCGTACATTGCGGAGCGTGACAGGGGCAGAAACAGCGGAGGACACGGCGGCGGACACGGTGGACACCAGGGACGGGGCCGGCGGCGGCGAGCGGCCGTCCGTCCGGCGGGCGCGCAGGATCGTGGTCAAGGTCGGCTCCTCGTCGCTGACGACGGCGGCGGGCGGCCTGGACGCGGACCGGGTGGACGCCCTGGTCGACGTCCTCGCCAAACGCGCCGAGCGGGACGATCGCGAGATAGTACTCGTCTCCTCCGGCGCCATCGCCGCCGGGCTCGCCCCGCTCGGCCTCGCCAAGCGCCCCCGCGACCTGGCCCGCCAGCAGGCGGCCGCCAGCGTGGGCCAGGGGCTGCTGGTCGCGCGCTACACGGCCTCGTTCGCGCGCTACGGCCGCCGGGTCGGCCAGGTGCTGCTCACCAGCGACGACACCAGCCGCCGCGCCCACTACCGCAACGCCTATCGCACGCTGGACCAGCTGCTGGCGATGGGCGCCGTGCCGATCGTCAACGAGAACGACACGGTCGCCACCGACGAGATCCGCTTCGGCGACAACGACCGCCTCGCCGCCCTCGTCGCCCACCTGGTCCGCGCCGACCTGCTGGTCATGCTGTCCGACGTGGACGGGCTGTACGACGGCGACCCCGCCACCCCCGGCACCTCCCGGATCGCCGAGGTCCGCGGCCCGCACGACCTGGAGGGGCTCGACATCGGCAGCGCGGGCAGCGCCGGGGTCGGCACCGGCGGCATGGCCACCAAGGTGGAGGCCGCCCGGATCGCGGCGGGCGCGGGCGTCCCCGTCGTCCTCACCTCCGCCGCGTCCGCCGCCGACGCGCTCGCGGGGCGCCCCACGGGCACCTACTTCCACCCCACAGGGCGCCGGGCGGCCGGGCGGCTGCTCTGGCTCGCGCACGCCTCCACCCCGCTGGGCGCGCTGGTGCTGGACGAGGGCGCCGTCCGCGCGGTCGTCGAGCGGCGCACATCGCTGCTGCCCGCCGGGATCGCCCGCGTCGAGGGCGAGTTCACCGCCGGCGACCCGGTCGAGCTGCGGGACGGCGAGGGCCGCGCGGTGGCCCGCGGTCTGGTCAACTTCGACGCGAGGGAACTGCCCCGGCTGCTCGGACGGACGACGCACGAGCTGGCGCGCGAACTCGGCCCCGCCTACGAGCGGGAGGTCATCCACCGCGACGACCTGGTGCTGCTGCGCGACTGACGGCGATCCGGGCCCGCTCGCCGTCATGTTTCCCTGACGGCCGTCATACGTGAGCGAGATCGGAAAAAGACCAGCCTTTCCACGGACACGTTCCGGAAAACCGCCACGCGCGCGCCGTCGGGCTGGTCAACTTTGTTGCAGGGGCGCAGCAGGAGCGCCGTCACCGCGACAAGACCAGCGGTATGCGCGCACGACACCAGCACGACACCAGCACCACTCCAGGAGGCCACCGGTGAGACGACTGGCCAGCGTCGATGTGGGATCTCCTCCCCAGCCCGAATCCCGGCTCTGGCACATCACCCTCAGCGTGGCGGGCGACGAGGCCCCGCTGAAGGAGGTGCGCCGGGCGCTGGAGCAGCTCGCACACGACCACCCCTTTCTGCTCACCAGCCGGTACGCGAACGACCACGCCGAGATCCGCTACTGGGAAGAGGCCCGCGACCTGCACGACGCGGCGGCCGTCGCCCTGCGGCTGTGGGGCGAGCACCGCGCCTCGGCGCAGCTGCCGCCGTGGGAGATCGTGGGCCTGGAGGTGATCGGGCGGGACACGTACCACCAGCGCATCGCGGAGGGCTACGGTCCTCCGCCCGCCTCCCCGGTGGGCGTCCACCCGTTCTGAGGCTGGAGGGCCGGCAAGCGCAGCCCGGACGCCGGGTACGGGTGTGAGAGAGGGCACCGCGACGCCGATACCATCGCCCCATGAGCGACGACCAGTCACCCGTGATCGCGACGGCACGCCGTGCCCAGGAGGCCGCCACCCGTCTGGCCCCCCTCCCGCGCACCGCGCGCGACGCGGCACTGTCCGCGATCGCGGACGCGCTCACGGCCCGTACGGACCAGATCACGGCGGCCAACGCCGAGGACGTGAAGCGGGCCCGGGACGCGGGCACCCCGGAGGCCGTCGTCGACCGCCTCGCGCTCACCCCGGAGCGGATCGCCGCCATCGCGGCGGACGTGCGGGACGTCGTCGCGCTGCCCGACCCCGTCGGGGAGGTGCTCCGCGGCTCGACGCTGCCCAACGGCCTGGAGCTGCGCCAGGTCCGCGTCCCGCTCGGCGTCGTCGGAATCGTCTACGAGGCCCGCCCGAACGTCACCGTGGACGCCGCCGCGCTCTGCCTCAAGTCCGGCAACGCCGTCCTGCTGCGCGGCTCGTCCTCCGCGTATGCCTCCAACAGCGCCCTGGTCGCCGTTCTGCGGGACGCGCTGGAGTCCGCAGGGCTGCCCGCCGACGCCGTGCAGCTCGTGCCCGGAGAGGGCCGTGAGAGCGTCCGCGAGCTGATGCGCGCCCGCGGGCTGGTGGACGTGCTCATCCCGCGCGGCGGCGCCTCGCTCATCAAGACGGTCGTCGCGGAGTCCACCGTCCCCGTCATCGAGACGGGCACCGGGAACTGCCATGTGTACGTGGACGAGCACGCCGACCCGGACACCGCGCTGCGCATCCTCGTCAACTCCAAGGCCCAGCGCCCCAGCGTCTGCAACGCCGCCGAGACGGTGCTGGTGCACGCCGGGATCGCGGACGGCTTCCTGCCGCGCGCCGCCGAGGCGCTGCGCGAGGCGGGCGTCACGGTGCACGGGGACGCCGCCTGGCAGGCCGCGGACCCGCACGTCCTGCCGGCCACGGACGAGGACTGGGCGAGCGAGTACCTCTCGTACGACATCGCCGCCGCCGTGGTGCCCTCGCTGGACGCGGCCGTGGCGCACATCCGCGCGTGGACCTCCGGGCACACCGAGGCCATCGTCACCAGTGACACCGCGGCGGCCCGCCGCTTCACCGCCCTGGTGGACTCGACGACGGTGATGGTGAACGCCTCCACGCGGTTCACGGACGGCGGGCAGTTCGGCTTCGGCGCGGAGATCGGGATCTCCACCCAGAAGCTGCACGCACGGGGCCCGATGGGGCTGCCCGAGCTGACGTCCACGAAGTATGTGGTGACGGGCGACGGTCACATCCGCGAGTGAATTTCCTCGGTCCCTGCCCAAATTGACCGCATAGGTCTACGCTGGAGTGCGTGCCGGACGATGTGGGGGGCCAGCCGTTCCCGGACGGCGAGGAGCCCGACAGCCGCGACCACGGTGCGGCGGACGACGAGTTCGCCTCCGTGGTGTTCGACGAGGACTTCGTGCGGGCTGCCGAGGTCCACGAGCCCACGGCGACGGAGCGCATACTCGCGGCGGCCCAGTCGCACGCGGAGAGCGAGCAGCGCCGGATAGCCGAGGAGGGCCACGGCTACCGCCGGGGAGAGCCCGACGGCGACGACCCGGACGACGACGAGGGCCGCTTCGACCGCTCCGACTACGCCGCGGAGTACGACGGCCTCCCCGACTACGGCGACTACGGCCCCTACGGCGGCTACTCCCCGCACCGGGGCGAGCACCCCGCCCGGGACCACCCCGAGTGCGACTTCCGCTCCCCGTACGGACCCGGCACGCCGGGCTGCCCTCCCGAGCTGGATCCCGCGTTCGAGCATGGCTCCGACTACGGCTACGGCCGCTCCGGCCGCGACGGCGCGTACGGCCCGGACGGCTCCCGCCCCTACCGCGGCCATGTCGCCTGGCAGCGGCCCGTCGCCTGGGTGCTGGCCGTGGTGATGGGCATCGGGATGGTCGCGCTGGCCTTCTCCGCCGTCTACCGCGGCGCCTCGGGGCAGCGCGAGCCCTCCCCGCCGCCCGCGACGACCGGTGTGGACCCCTCGTCCCGGCCCGGCGGCGCCGAGCGCCCGGACGGCGCCGAGGGCGCTCCAGGAGCCGACGGAGGGGGCGTGCCGGGCGCACTGCCCTCGGCCTCCGCCGACACCGGCGCGCCCACCGCCTCGGCCGAGCCCCCGTCCGGCTGACCCGTTGCGGCACGGCGGGGAGCGGGCCGGGCGGGCTCCCCGTCCGACGCGGGCTCCGCCTCCGGCGCGGGACGGTAGCCCGTTCGGCGTAAGCCCCCAGACCGGGATCACGGCTGGGAGCACGGCCGCTCGCGGGGCCGCTGACCGGCCCGCGTGGGGGCGCCTCCGCGCCGTGCGAGCGCCCGTGCGCCGGGGCCTGCGCGGAGGCCCGGGAAACGGGGAAGTTGTCCCGAACCAGCGCGTTTACGAGCGCCCGCCCGGTCCTACCCTGTTGGTATGAGCGGGCGAGTGGACCCTCCGGACGGGCCGTCCGACAGCGGCGCGTCAGGCGGCGACGACGAGTACCGGTCGCTGGTGTTCGACGAGTCCTTCATCCAGGCCGCGCGGCTCCAGGAGTTCTCCGCGCAGGAGCGGCTGGAGGACGAGGAGCACGCCGCCGTGCGCAGCCGGCCCCCGGTCGAGCAGAGCGAGGGCAGGAGCGGCGGCGGGGTCTCCAAGCAGGGCGTCATCCTGGTGCTGCTGATCGCCGTCGCCTTCGGCACGGCGATCTACATGGGGATACGCAACCCGTACGACTCCCCGCCGCAGCCCCCGGCCGCGCCCATGCGACTTGACATGCTCCCGCTCGCCCCGCGCGGCGCCGTCCCGGGCGCCACCCCCGCCGACCTGTACGAGCACAGCCCCGCCGCCCAGTTCCGCACCGGCGCCGACGGCGTGACCCTGCCGCCCGCCCGCCGCAGCAAACACTTCTCCGAGAGCCAGGTGCTCTCGGCGCTCACCGGCGCGAAGGACTACGTGATCGAGAGCTCCCTCGACCCCGACGTGCTCACCGGGGGCGCGGTCCGCCCCGTACACGTTCTGCTCTCGCCCGGACAGCAGCGGCAGTTCGACCGGAGCGTCGAGAGCCCGCGCAGCGACGGACGGCACGCGGCGACCGGCTGGATGGTGCGCTTCGACCCCGCCAAGGTCGCCCTCGCCGACCCCAAGGTGCGCGTCAACGGCACCCTGACCGTCGAGGAGGCGGGCTCCAACGCGCTGGAGGTCACCGCCGACCACGTCTTCGTCTACGCCGTGCGGCCCGCCGAGGCCGGAGAGGACGCGCACGCGGCGAAGGGCGCCTCGCTGTTCACCGTGCGCCGCGCGGTGCGCTTCCACTTCGACCGCGAGGACCTGCGCAGCCACCAGATGAGCGTGGAGCAGGTCTCCATGCGCGCCGGGCCGATGGCCTGCTCCTCCGACTCCTCCGACACGCTGTCGCCGCTGCTGGCGGGCAAGCGCGTGGGGCACGACGGCCCCGCGGGCGGGACCGACCCCTACGCGCGGGGCCGGTCCTCGGCCTCGGTCTGCGGAGTGCTGGCCGCTAGTGCTCAGCCGAGCCCGGACCGTCCTTCCCGTTAGCGCTGCCGCCCCCCGAGCCGCTGCCGCCTCCTGAGTCCCCGCTGCCGCCGGAGGCGCCGCCCCCGCCCCGGCCGCCGCCCGTGAAGGTGTCCCGCAGCTTGCCGCCCAGGTCCCCGGCGCCGCCCGCGATGTCCCGTACCAGGCCCATCAGCGGGTCCTTGCTGGTCTTCACCGAGTCGGCGTAGTGGCTGGCCGACTGGCGGAAGGAGTCGCTGACCGAGGTCTCCTGGTCGTCCTCGCGCTTGGCGTAGTGGCCGTCCATGATCCGCTGGTAGTCGCGGCTGTCCGCCCACTTCTTCAGCTCGGCGGCGCGCACCGTGGTGAACGGGTGGGTGCGCGGCAGCATGTTCATGATCTTCAGCACGGAGTCGCGCAGATCGCCGCCCGACTCGTACTCCTCCGCCTGCTTGAGGAAGGAGTCGACGTTCATCTCGTGCAGGTGGTTGCCGCCCGCGAGCTTCATCAGGCCGCGCATCGACGCCTGCAGGTCCTGCCCGACCAGCAGCCCCGCGCGGTCGGCGGACAGCTCCGACTTGCGGAACCACTCGCGCAGCGCCGTCACGATCGCCATGATCGCGACATTGCCCAGCGGGATCCACGCGACCTTCACCGCGAGGTTCGTCAGGAACAGCAGGATGGTGCGGTAGACCGCGTGCCCGGAGAGCGCGTGCCCGGCCTCGTGCCCGACGACCGCCCGCATCTCCTCCTCGTCCAGCAGCTCCACCAGCCCTGTCGTGACCACGATGACCGGCTCGTCCAGGCCGATGCACATGGCGTTGGGCTGCGGGTCCTGGGTGACGTACATCGGCGGGACCTTCTCCAGGTCCAGGATGTAACAGGCGTCGCGCAGCATGGCGTTGAGATGCGCGAACTGCTGATCGCTGACCCGCACCGAGTCGGAGAGGAAGAGCAGCCGCAGGCTGCGCTCGGGCAGCAGCCCGCTCAGCGCCTTGAAGACCGTGTCGAAACCGCTCAGCTTGCGCAGCGCGACGAGCGCGGAGCGGTCCGCGGGGTGCTCGTAGGCGCGGGACGAGATGCCCGGAAAGCGGCGCCGCTCGCGGCCCGGCAGACGCTCGGCGCCTGTGCCGTCTGTCATGGTGTTCCCCTCCTCGACGTGACTGTCCAGCCTAGAGGGTGGACGCCCTTTGGGGCCCCGACGTTCCCCAGGGTGCCGGATGAGGGGGCCTTACGGGCTGAGTCGGCGTGAGCCCCGCGCACCCGCACGCTTACGATATGGCTGCCAACTGTCCGCTCTACGGGATAGGCCCTGCCGACCATGACGCTGTCCAGCACCGCCCACGACACCCTGCTGACGCTCGCCTCCGGGGGCGAGCACGGCGGAGAGAACCACGAGAGCCTGAGCCCGCTCCTCACCGGCGGCGGCGCCCTGCTGGCGCTCATCCTGCTGCTGTGGGTCACCACGCGCTTCAACCGGGACCGCTGAGCCCTCCGCGGGCCCGCTGGGCGGCCGGTGTGCCCGGGACAGAGGATAGGGTCGGCACGCATGGGAGAGGACATAGTGTCCGGCGGCGGTAAGCGGCGGCTCGGTGTGATGGGCGGGACCTTCGACCCCGTCCACCACGGCCACCTGGTGGCCGCCAGTGAGGTGGCCGCGCGCTTCCACCTCGACGAGGTCGTCTTCGTGCCGGCCGGCCAGCCGTGGCAGAAGAGCCACAAGCGGGTGTCCCCGGCCGAGGACCGCTATCTGATGACGGTCATCGCCACGGCCTCCAACCCGCAGTTCTCGGTCAGCAGGATCGACATCGACCGCGGCGGCAAGACGTACACCATAGACACGCTGCGCGAGCTGCGGGAGCTCAACCCGGACACCGACCTGTTCTTCATCACCGGCGCCGACGCGCTCTCCCAGATCCTCAGCTGGCGCAACACCGAGGAGCTCTTCTCGCTCGCGCACTTCATCGGCGTGACGCGTCCCGGCCACGCGCTGGCGGACCCGGGGCTCCCGGACGGCGGCGTCTCGCTGGTGGAGGTCCCCGCGCTGGCGATCTCCTCCACGGACTGCCGCGCGCGGGTGGAACGCGGCGACCCGGTCTGGTATCTGGTGCCCGACGGCGTGGTGCGCTACATCAGCAAGCGGGGGCTGTACCGGGAGGGGGGTCCGCACGCGTGACGGACGGCTATGGGTACGACCCGTACGGCCAGGGCGGTCAGCAGCCGGAGCTCGTCGGGTACGACGAGTACGGCCGCCCCGTCTACCGGCAGCAGGACCCCGCCGCGTACCCCGGGCAGGACGGCTACGCGGCGCCCTACGACGCCTCCTACGACCCGTACGCGCAGCAGCAGGGGTACGACCCGTACGCCTCCTACGCCGCGCCCCAGCAGCCGGAGCAGCCCTCCGCGCCGTACCCGGGCCAGGGGCAGGACCCGCAGGGCTACGGCTACGACCCGTACGCCCAGCAGGCCCAGACCCGGACCCAGGCCGGGCAGGGGGAGTGGTTCCCGCAGCAGCCGCAGGCCCCGCAGCAGGAGCGGCACGCTCCGCGCGTCCCTCCCCAGGCGTCCGCGCCGGAGTCCGGCCCGGCCGCCGAGGGCGCCCCGTCCGACGGGCGCGAGTACCACACGGCGCAGTTCTCGTTCGTCGAGGAGCCCGACGAGGACTCCGAAGACGTCATCGACTGGCTGAAGTTCACCGAGAGCCGCACGGAGCGGCGCGAGGAGGCCAAGCGGCGCGGGCGGCACCGGGTCGTCGCACTGGTCGTCGCGCTGGTGCTGGTGGCCGCGGGCGGCGTGGGCTACCTCTGGTACGCGGGCATGCTGCCGGGCCTCGACGGCCCCAAGGACGACAAGAAGGCGGCGACGGGCGAGCGGCGCGACGTCATCGTCGTCCATCTGCGCACCACGGACGGCAAGGGCACCTCCACCGCCCTCCTCGTCGACAACGCGAGCGCGGCCGAGGGCACCTCCGTGCTGCTGCCGAACACCCTCGCCGTCTCCGGCGAGGACGGGAAGGCGACCACGCTCGGCAAGGCGGTCGAGGACGAGGGCGCCGGGCCCACCCGGGAGGCGCTGGGCACCCTGCTGGGCGCCGACATCAAGGGCACCTGGCGGCTGGACACCCCCTTCCTGGAGAACCTGGTCGAGCTGGTCGGCGGGATCGCCGTGGACGCGGACGCGACCGTGCCGGGCGGCAAGAAGGGCGCGGAGCCGCTGGTGCGCTCCGGCAAGGAGCGCGAGCTGGACGGCAAGGCGGCCGTCGGCTACGCCACCTACCGGGGCACGGGCGAGCCGCAGACCAAGCAGCTCGCGCGGTTCGGACAGGTGATGCAGGCGGCGCTGCGGAAGCTCTCCACCACCCCGGACGCCGCCACCAAGACCGTCCGGTCGCTCGGCCAGATCCCCGACCCCTCGCTCTCCGAGGGCCAGCTGGGCGCCTCGCTGGCCAAGCTCGCCGAGCACGCCAAGAAGGGCGCGTACCACACGCGGCTGCTGCCCGTACGCCCCAACGGCACGCTCAGTGAGCGCACCAGCGACACGGTGGTCAAGAAGATCCTCGGCGGCGCGGTGAAGAACACCGACCCGGACGCCGCACCGCGCGTGAACGTCAAGAACGGCAGCGGCCGCAAGGGCGCGGCCGACGCGGCCTCCGTGGCTCTGGTCAACGGCGGCTACCAGGTCGTCAAGGGCGGCGCGGCGGACTCCGCGCAGGCGAAGACGCTGGTCACCTACGCCGAGCCGGAGCAGAAGGCCAAGGCGGAGGAGGTGGCCAAGACGCTCGGCGTGGACACGTCAGTGCGCCGGGCCGACGGCGCGGCGAACGCGGACGTGAGCGTGGTGCTGGGCCGCGACTACGAGGGCTGAGGGCGCGCCGCCGGCCGTGAGACCCTGGAAGCTGATACGTACACGCCGACCGCGGGTGTGGCCGCGTACGCGTGACGCCCCCGTCCCCGACCCGAAAGCCTGCCTGTGACCGCCACGGACCGTGCCACCGAGCTGATCAACGCCGCCGCCCAGGCCGCCGCTGACAAGCTCGCCCACGACATCGTCGCCTATGACGTCAGCGACGTCCTCGCCATCACCGACGCCTTCCTGCTCGCCTCCGCACCCAACGACCGCCAGGTCAAGGGCATCGTGGACGAGATCGAGGAGCGGCTGCTGAAGGAGCTGGGCGCCAAACCGGCGCGCCGCGAAGGGGAGCGCGACGGCCGCTGGGTGCTGCTGGACTACGTCGATGTCGTCGTGCACGTCCAGCACAGCGAGGAGCGGGTGTTCTACGCGCTGGAGCGGCTCTGGAAGGACTGCCCGCAGCTCGACCTGCCCGAGGACGCGCGGGCGACCCGGGGCAGGGACGCGGAGCAGCAGGCGGCCCGCCAGGGCCAGGGATCGCAGGCGGCCGAGCTGGATGGAGAGCTGAGCTGAACGGGCACCCGGACACCTGCCGTGACCGCAGGATCGTGCTGTGGCGGCACGGCCAGACGGCGTGGAACCTGGAGCGCCGCTTCCAGGGGTCGACGGACATCGAGCTGACCGACGAGGGCCTCGGCCAGGCGCGGCGCGCGGCCCGGCTGCTGGCCGCGCTGCGGCCGGACGCGATCATCGCCTCGGACCTGAAGCGCACGGCGGTCACGGCGGCCCAGCTGGCGTCCCTCACCGGCCTCGACGTCACCCACGACGAGGCGCTGCGGGAGACCTTCGCGGGCGCCTGGCAGGGCCTGACGCACGACGAGATCGTCCGGCTGTACGGCGAGCAGTACGCCGCGTGGAAGCGGGGCGAGCCGGTGCGCCGGGGCGGCGGCGAACTGGAGACCGAGGTCGCCGACCGGGCCGCGCCGGTGGTCGAGCGGAGCGCGGACAAGCTGCCGGACGGCGGGACGCTCGTCGTGGTCAGCCACGGCGGCACCATCCGCACCACCATCGGCCGGCTGCTCGGCCTCGCGCCGCGCACCTGGGAGGCGCTGGGCGGGCTGTCGAACTGCAGCTGGTCCGTGCTGGGCGAGACCGCACGCGGCTGGCGGCTCCTGGAACACAACGCGGGCAGCCTGCCGGAACCGGTCCTGGGCGACGACGACTAGGACGGCGACCAGGACGGCGCCAGGGACGGCGACCAGGGGGTGTCGTGCGGCTCTCCGGCGGGCGGCGGACCGATTTCGCCTTTCACCTGGTCACCGGGTAAGCTGCTACTCGTTCGCGGCGCTCAGGCGCCCGGCACGGGGCTATAGCTCAGTTGGTAGAGCGCTTGCATGGCATGCAAGAGGTCAGGAGTTCGATTCTCCTTAGCTCCACACATCGGCTCGGCACATGAGCTCGACACAAGGCGAGAAGACCGAAGCCCTGCCCCGCCCGAAGGCGGGGCTTTTTCAATGCCTGCCGTGCGGCACGTCACCCGGAGCGCTGCCGCTCCGCCCGTATCCGGGACAGCGGGCGGGCGTGCAGCGGACAGCCGATCAGCGGGTCCTCCACCGAGCGGGCCTCGGCGACCAGCCTCCTGGTCTCGTCGTCGTACGGCGTGTACACCACGATCCTGGTCTCCGGTGCCAGGCTGATCTCCAGCGAGGTGGAGATCAGGCGCAGCCTGCCGACCGCGGCGTTCTGCACCCTCTTGACCCGCGTGCCCGGCGGTGCCACGTCCCCGCTCCGCCACAGCGCGGCGAACTCCGCGCTGGCCTCCGACAGCCGCTGGATGAAGTCCTCCCAGACGGGCTCGCCGACATGCCGGCCATAGGCCCCGCGCAGGGTGGCGACCAGCAGCGGCAGCTCCTCCTCGCGGTTGAGGATCGAACAGCAGCACCGCGGGACGCCGGCGAACAGGTGCCACAGCACGTTGCGCTCCTCCGGCCGCTCCGCGAGCAGCCAGGGGAAGACGCCGGCGTACGCCGCGTTGGCGGCCAGCACGTCGTACCGGCCGTTGTAGACCACGGCCGGGAGCGGATCCATCGCCTGGATGATGCTCCACACCTCGGAGTCGACCTGCTCCGCGTCGGCGGCCCGCGCGGGCGGGCACGGGACCTCCGCCAGGTGGTAGAGATGCTCGCGCTCGGCCGGGTCGAGCCGGAGGGTGCGCGCCACCGCGTCCAGCACCTGGGCGCTGGCGTTGATCCGGCGGCCCTGCTCCAGCCACGTGTACCACGTCACGCCCACGCCGGAGAGCTGGGCCACCTCCTCCCGGCGCAGCCCCGGGGTGCGGCGCCGGGGCCCGGCGGGCATGCCGACATCCGCGGGGGTCACCCGGGCACGGCGGCTGCGCAGAAAGGCGGCCAGCTCGGGGCGACGGGGCGCGGACCGCGGCGCGGACCGGGACGCGGACGGGGCCGGGGACGGGGGACCGGGTGCGATCGTGCTCACATCCTTCATCGTGCGGGCGGGGACGGCACGGTGCCAGGTGCTGTCGGTACCAGCATCACAGGGCTCTCGGAACCCTTACCGGAGCCGGGCCAGGGTCGGCGCATGGCTTCCACCTCCTCCACGGCGACGGCCGGCTCGTCGGCCGTCGACAGCTCCAGTAGAGCCCACGGCACTGACAGCGGGCCGGGCCCGCAGCAGCGCACGCGGCCCGGCCGGTTGCTGGCGCTCGTGCTCACCGGGCAGTTCATGGGCGTCCTGGACGCCTTCATCGTCAATGTCGCGGCCCCGGACATCCGTGCCGACCTGCACACGTCCGGTGCGGTGCTGCAGCTGATCGTCGCCGGGTACACCATCGCGTACGCGGTCCTGCTGATCACCGGCGCGCGGCTCGGCGGCCGGGCCGGGCACGGCCGGATGTTCCTGGGCGGCCTCGCCCTGTTCACCGCCGCCTCCCTGGCCTGCGGGCTCGCCGCCGGCCCCGGGCAGCTGATCGCCTTCCGGGTGGCGCAGGGCACCGGCGCCGGGCTGATGATGCCCCAGGTGCTCAGCCTGATCCAGCGCACGTTCACCGGCACCGCGCGCACCCGTGCGCTGGGGGCGTACGCCGCTGTCCTCGGCATCGGCGCCGGTGCCGGGCAGATCCTCGGCGGCGTCCTGGTCAGCGCGGACCTCTTCGGCACGGGGTGGCGGCCGGTCTTCCTCATCAACGTGCCGGTCGGGCTCGTCCTGCTGGCGGTCGGCAGGTCGGTCCTGGACACCCGGGGCACCGACCGCGAGGAGCGGCCCCGCGCGCTCGACCTGCCGGGGCTGGTGCTGCTCGCCGCCGCGGTGCTGCTGTTCACCGTCCCGGTGGTGCTCGGGCAGGAGCTGGGCTGGCCGCTGTGGGGCTGGGGGTCGCTCGCGCTGTGCGCCGTCGTCTTCACCGTCTTCGCGGTCCACGAGTCGCGGCTGTTCCGCAGGGGCGGCAGCCCGCTGCTGTCCCCGCTGGTGCTGCGCGCGCCGGGCGTCCCGCTCGCGATGTTCCGGATCTGCGCCATGATGGCCGTCAACGCGGGGTTCACCTTCGCGCTGATGCTGCACCTGCAGGGCGGCCTGGGACAGAGCGCGTTCCGCGCGGGCCTCGTGATGCTGCCGCAGTGCGTCACCTTCTCGGTGGCCGGAATGGTGTGGCGGCGGCTGCCCGCGCGCACGCTGCCCCTGCTGTCCCCCGGCGGCTTCCTGCTGGCCGCCGGGTGCTTCGCCGCTCTGGGAGCCGTGTTCGCGGACGGCGGGGACGGCGGGGCGGTCGTCTATGTGCTCACCGGTCTGCTGGGCGTGGGGCTGTCGCTGGCCTTCAACCCGGTGCTGGCCGGCGCGGTGGCGGGCGTGCGGCCCAGCGAGGCCGCCGACGCCAGCGGTCTTCTGGTGACCACGTCCCAGCTGGGACTGCTGGTGGGTGTGGCGGCCTACGGAGCGGTGTTCCTGGGAAGACTGGAGGCAGCGACAGGACCGCTCGCCGCACCGCGCGCGATGGCCCTGACATGTGCCGTGCTGGCGGCCGGCGCGGTGGCGGGAGCCCTCGGCGGGGCGGTGCGGGCACTGCTGGGCGGCTCCGGGCGCCCGTGACGCGCTCGTCCGCCGGCGCAGAGCGCCAGGGGACAGCGCGGGCGGATCGTTGACCGGGGCTTAGGAGACGGGGAAGAACGTGGCAGAATCGTGACGGCTGGAAGGGGGAAGGCCAGAGGGGAGGGACGAGTGCGATGTCGGCGAGGGTCCCCGATGAGGACGGCCCGGAGCCCGAGCTTCGGCCGGAGCACCTGCCGACCCGCCCGGACGCCCTGCAGTGCCCGTCCTGCGGTTCATCGAATGTCGCCCAAGTGCTCGGTGACAATGGAGGAGTTTCCTACGTGTGCACGGCTTGCGGCCACATCTGGAGCTGAGTGAGCGATGGGCGCACACAGCAGAAAGTGCGACTGGTGCGGCAGCGGTACCCCGATCGTCCGCGACATGGAGCCCGTCAACCCCGCGTACCAGTACTGGTGCGAGGACTGCGCGCGGGCGCTGATCATAAAGGGCGATCCGATCGAGACGTACCGCGAGCTCGACGGCGAGCCGATCTACGGCCGCCTGCTGGACGCTCACTGCACCCTCAAGCGGTTCTACTCGTTCGCGACGGCCTGAGGGCCCACAAGCCCGCAGTCCGAAGCCCCGCAGTCGAAGCCCCGCAGTCCGAAGCCCCACGGCCCGGGGCGCGGGGACCGGGAAAGCGATTTGGCATGAGGCGGGTGGGGGCGTGTACTGTTGGCTGAGCCGCCGAGGGGAAGCCCCCGGCGGACCAGATCCCGGGGCTATAGCTCAGTTGGTAGAGCGCTTGCATGGCATGCAAGAGGTCAGGAGTTCGATTCTCCTTAGCTCCACTCGGCTTCACAGGTAAGAGGCGATCGTCGTCCGCGGAGTGCGCGGCGCGGTCGCCTTCGTCGTGTGCACGGTGGTGCCCCGCACCCCTCTCGTGCTGTGCGGTACCCTGACCGCATGCGTGCCGCACGCCTTCTGCTTAGCAGGCCGCGCTGATCGGACCGGCCCTTCCGACGGGCCGGACTCGGCGCGGCTTCCCCTCCTGTGCGAGGGGTTTTTTCGTTTTGAGCGCTGGGCCGAGAACGCTGGCGACGGCTGAGCAGAGACGACTGATGGAGCTTTGAGGACGATGAGCGAGAAGACCACCGCCGCCGAGACCGCGGCCCCCCATCGCTACACGGCGGCCCTGGCCGCCGACATCGAGGCGCGCTGGCAGGACTTCTGGGAGAAGCAGGGCGTCTACGAGGCGCCGAACCCCGGCGAGGGCGATTTGGGCGGCGACCCGGAGCAGGTGGCCAAGCCCAAGAAGTTCATCATGGACATGTTCCCGTACCCCTCCGGTGCCGGGCTGCACGTCGGACACCCGCTGGGCTACATCGCCACCGACGTGTTCGCGCGCTTCCTGCGGATGACGGGCCACAACGTCCTGCACGCCCTGGGCTTCGACGCGTTCGGCCTGCCCGCCGAGCAGTACGCCGTCCAGACGGGCACCCACCCGCGCACCTCCACCGAGAGCAACATGGGCCAGATGCGGGCGCAGCTGCGCCGCCTGGGCCTGGGGCACGATCAGCGCCGAAGCTTCGCGACCATCGACCCGGACTACTACCACTGGACGCAGTGGATCTTCCTGCAGATCTTCAACGCCTGGTACGACACCGAGGCGGACCGGGCCCGCCCGATCAGCGAACTGGTCGAGCAGTTCGCGTCCGGCGAGCGGGGGACGCCGGACGGCTTCGGGCCGTGGGGCGAGCTGAGCGACCGCGAGCGCGCCGAAGTGCTGAGCGAGTACCGCCTGGCGTACGCCTCGGACGCGCCGGTCAACTGGAGCCCCGGACTGGGCACTGTCCTGGCCAACGAAGAGGTCACCGCGGAGGGCCGCTCCGAGCGCGGCAACTTTCCGGTGTTCAAGGCCCGGCTGCGGCAGTGGAACATGCGGATCACGGCCTACGCCGACCGCCTGCTGCGGGACCTGGACGCACTGGACTGGCCCGAGGCCATCAAGCTGCAGCAGCGCAACTGGATCGGCCGCAGCGAGGGCGCCCGTATCGACTTCCCCGTCGGCGGCGACAAGGTCGAGGTTTTCACCACCCGCCAGGACACCCTGTTCGGCGCCACCTACATGGTGCTGGCCCCGGAGCACCCCCTGGTCGACAGCGTCGTGCCGGACGCCTGGCCGCAGGGCGCCCGCCCGGAGTGGACCGGCGGCCACGCGACACCGGCCGAAGCCGTCTCCGCGTACCGCGCGCAGGCCGAGGCCAAGTCGGATGTGGAGCGCCAGGCCGAGGCCAAGGACAAGACCGGTGTGTTCACCGGCGCGTACGCCCGCAACCCGGCCAGCGGCGAGCGGGTGCCGGTCTTCATCGCCGACTACGTGCTGATGGGGTACGGCACCGGGGCCATCATGGCCGTTCCGGCGCACGACACGCGCGACTTCGCCTTCGCGCGCGCCTTCGAGCTGCCGATGCGGTGCGTGGTCGAGCCGTCCGACGACCGCGGCCTGGACCCGGCCGCCTGGGACGACGCCTTCGTCTCCTACGACGCCAGGATCGTCAACTCCTCGGGCGAGGGGGTCTCGCTGGACGGCCTGACCGTCGCCGAGGCCAAGGAGCGCATGACCCGCTGGCTGGAGGAGCGCGGCATCGGCGAGGGCACCGTCAACTTCCGGCTGCGCGACTGGCTGTTCAGCCGCCAGCGCTACTGGGGCGAGCCGTTCCCGATCGTCTACGACGAGGAGGGCATCGCGCACGCCCTGCCCGAGTCGATGCTGCCCCTGGAACTGCCCGAGGTCGAGGACTACTCCCCGCGCACCTTCGACCCGGACGACGCCGAGGCCCAGCCCGAGACACCGCTGTCGCGCAACGAGGAGTGGGTCGACGTCACCCTGGACCTGGGTGACGGCAAGGGCCCGCGGCGCTTCCGCCGCGAGACCAACACCATGCCCAACTGGGCGGGTTCGTGCTGGTACGAGCTGCGCTATCTGGACCCGTACAACAGCGAGAAGCTGGTCGACCCGGACGTCGAGCGGTACTGGATGGGCCCGCGCGAGGGGCAGCCCACCGGCGGCGTCGACCTGTACGTCGGCGGCGCGGAGCACGCCGTCCTGCACCTGCTGTACGCCCGCTTCTGGTCCAAGGTGCTGTACGACCTGGGGCACATCTCGTCCGCCGAGCCGTTCCACAAGCTGTACAACCAGGGCATGATCCAGGCGTACGTCTACCGCGACGCGCGCGGCATCGCCGTACCGGCCGCCGAGGTGGAGGAGCGCGACGGCGCGTACTGGTACCGGGGCGAGAAGGTCACCCGGCTGCTGGGCAAGATGGGCAAGTCCCTGAAGAACGCCGTCACTCCGGACGAGATCTGCGCGGAGTACGGCGCCGACACCCTGCGGCTGTACGAGATGGCGATGGGCCCGCTGGACGTCTCGCGCCCCTGGGACACCCGCGCCGTCGTCGGCCAGTACCGGCTGCTGCAGCGGCTGTGGCGGAACGTCGTGGACGAGACGACGGGCGAGGTCACCGTCGTCGACACGGAGCCCGACGAGGACACGCTGCGCGCCCTGCACAAGGCCGTCGACGGCGTACGGCAGGACATGGCGGGTCTGCGCTTCAACACCGCCATCGCCAAGATCACCGAGCTGAACAACCACGTCACCAAGGGCCGCGAGGTGCCCCGCTCGGTGGCGGAGCGCATGGTGCTGCTGATCGCGCCGCTGGCCCCGCATGTCGCCGAGGAGCTGTGGCGCCGGCTGGGCCACGACACCACCGTGGTCCACGCGGACTTCCCCGTCGCCGACCCGGCGTACGTCGTCGACGAGACCGTGACCTGCGTCGTCCAGGTGAAGGGCAAGGTCAGGGCGCGGCTGGAGGTCCCGCCGTCCATCCCGGAGGGCGAACTGGAGGAGCGCGCCCTGGCCGAGCCCGCCGTTGTCGCCGCACTGGACGGCGCGGACATCCGCAAGGTGATCGTGCGGGCGCCCAAGCTGGTGAACGTCGTCCCCGCGTGACGTCCCCTACGGGGCGGCTGAGGGGGCGGTCCGGGTTGCGGGGAACCCGCGGCCGCCCCCTCCCGTTTAGTCTGGTGGGGACAGGAACGGCGGGAGTGCGGCAGGCGGACGGACGAAGGAGCGGCCCGTGGAGTTCGTCATGGGTCTGGTGGCCCTGTTCTTCTTGACGTGTGTCGTCCTCGGAGTGATCGCCACCGTGCGTACGGTCCGCGCCGTGAAGCGGGGCGTGGAGCGCACCGGAGCGCAGGTCAGGCGCACCGTCGAGGAGACCACCCTGAAGGCCCGCGGCAGCCAGCCCGGCCCGGTCGGCGAGGTGGCCCGAGTGCGGATGGAACTGCGCGAGTCCATCGACGGCACGCGCCGCGCCCTGGAGACCGGCGCCGAGGCGGACCCCTCGCTGAGCGAGGCCATCGGCCTGCTGGACCGGCTGCACGACCACGCGCGGCAACTGGACGGCGAGCTGCGGCTGCTGATGGAGCGCGAGCCGGACCGCGCCCGGATAGCGGAGCGGCTGCCGGACGCGCGCGAGCGGATGCGGGCCATCAAGGAGTCCGCCGACTCCCTCCGCTTCGCCGCACAGGACAGGGCCCGGCGGTTCGACACCGACGAGCTGGACGCGCTGCGCGGCCAGATCGAGCTGGAGACGGGAGCGCTGCGGCACTGGCAGCCGCCCGAGACCCCCGAGGCCCCGGCCGCCCCGGAACCGGGGCCCGCGCTGGACGAGAGCGCGTCCGGCGAGGAGGCCAAGCGCCCGCTGCCGGGCATGGACAAGCGGCGCCCCCGGGGCGCCTCCTGAGCCCCCGGCCTCCGGTTACGCTCCTGCCATGTCCCGACCTGTCGCGATCGTCACCGACTCCACGGCCTATCTGCCCCGCGCGGAGCTGGAGCGGCACCGTATCGAAGCGGTCCCGCTGACCGTGGTCCTCGGCGGCGAGGCGCTGGAGGAGGGCACCGAGATCTCGGCCCGCTCGCTGGCCTCGGCCCTGCACGAGCGCCGCCCCGTCACCACCTCGCGGCCCAGCCCGGAGACCTTCGCGCGCATCTATCGCGCGGCGGCGGAGGAGGGCGCGGAGGGAGTCGTCTCGCTGCACCTGTCGGCCGAGATCTCGGGGACGTACGACGCGGCGGTGCTGGCCGCCAGGGAGGCGCCCGTCCCCGTCCGGGTGGTGGACTCCGGAGTGGTCGCCATGGCACTCGGCTTCTGCTGCCTCGCCGCGGCCCGCACAGCGGAGGACGGCGGCTCACTGGACGACGCGGTGGCGGCGGCCGAGAAGTGCGCCGAGGGCACCTCGGCCTACTTCTACGTCAACACCCTCGACTACCTGCGCCGGGGCGGCCGGATCGGCACCGCCCGGGCGCTGCTCGGCTCGGCCCTCGCCGTCAAACCGCTCCTCCAGCTGTCCGGGGGCCGGATCGAACTGCTGGAGAAGGTGCGGACGGCGTCCCGGGCCCTGGCGCGGCTGGAGGAGATCGTGGCGGAGTGCGCGGGCGACGCGCCCGTGGACGTCGCGGTCCACCACCTGGCCGCCCCCGAGCGCGCCGAGCACCTCGCCGAGCGGCTGCGGGGACGGCTGCCGGGGCTGCGCGGCCTCCATGTGAGCGAGGTCGGCGCCGTCATCGGCGCGCACACGGGCCCCGGCCTCCTCGGAGCGGTGGTCGCTCGCCGCTAGGCCGAGTCCGCTGGGCTGCTGGGTCCGGGCTGCCCCTTGCTGTTGCGTCGCAGGGCGCGGGGAACTGCGCGACCGGCCATGGCGACAGCCGCAGTCCGCGGGGTACGGGCAGGGGCAGCCCAGGCGCTGCGGCCACTCTTGTGGGGGACGGAGTTATCCACAACTCGCGGGTTATCCACGGAAATCCCGCAAGATCACCTCGTGGTGCGGCGGGTCCGTAGCGTCCTCGGACATGAGCGCACGAGCAGGTGACGCACCAGAGCGCCACACCCAGATCCCTCTCCCCGGCTTTCCCGACGCCCCCGCTGAACCTCCCGCCGCGGATCCGGCCTCCGGCTCCGGCCCGGGCTCCGCCCCCGGC
>NZ_JAAKZZ010000369.1 GCF_011045075.1 Streptomyces boncukensis | reverse complement strand
GCCCCGCCCCCGTACGGGGCCGCGGCACGAGGGGCCCGCAGGCCCGCTGCGCCATCCGGCTGGCCGCCTGAGCGGTTCGGTCTCCGCTGTCCAGGGGCTGCCCGCTACCCGGTCACGCTGCCGTCATCCGCCGGCTGAGGACCTCGTCGGCGAGGCCGTACGCCACGGCCTCCTCCGCGGTGAACACCTTGTCGCGGTCCATGTCGGCGCGGAGGGTGCCGGCGTCGTGCGGCGTGTGCCGGGCCAGCACCTCCTCGACCTGGGAGCGGATCCGCAGCATCTCCTTGGCCTGGATGCTGAGGTCGGCGACCGTGCCCCGGGCGCCCCCGCTCGCCGGCTGCCCGAGCAGCACCCGGGCGTGCTCCAGCACGAACCGCCGCCCCGGGTCCCCGCCCGCCAGCAGCACCGCCGCGGTCGAGGCGGCCTGGCCCACGCAGAACGTGGAGATCGGCGCGCTGATGAAGGACATCGTGTCGTAGATCGCCATCAGCGCCGTGTACGAGCCGCCGGGCGAGTTGATGTAGATCGATATCTCGCGGTCCGGGGTGCTGGACTCCAGAAACAGCAGCTGGGCGATGACGACGTTGGCGACCCCGTCGTCGATCTCGGTCCCGAGGAAGATGACGCGCTCGTTCAGCAGGCTGCTGTAGATGTCGTAGGCGCGCTCTCCCTGCGGGGTGCGGGTGACCACGGTGGGGATCGTGTACTGGCTCATGGCGTCACAGTCCTATCCGTCGCTTCGAACCGGCGGGCCGGACGTCGTCGAGCGACTCGACGACCTGGTCGACCATCCCGTACTCCTGCGCCTGCGCCGCCGTGAACCACCGGTCGCGGTCGCCGTCCCGGGCGATGGTCTCCGGGGTCTGCCCGGTGTGCTCGGCGGTGATCTGCTCGACGGAGCGCTTCATGAACTCGTGGTTCTCGGCCTGGATGGCGATGTCGGCGACGGAGCCGCCGATCCCGGCGGACGGCTGGTGCATCATGATCCGGGCGTTCGGCAGCGCGCGGCGCTTGCCGGGGGCGCCGACGGACAGCAGGAACTGCCCCATGCTCGCGGCGAAACCCATGGCGAGCGTCGAGACGTCGTTCGGGATCAGCCGCATGGTGTCGTAGATCGCCAGCCCGGCCGTCACCGAGCCGCCGGGGCTGTTGACGCACAGGGCGATGTCGGTCTTCGGGTCCTCGGCCGACAGCAGGAGCAGCTGGGCGCAGATCCGGTTCGCCGACACCTCGTCGACCTGGGTGCCGAGGAAGACGATCCGCTGGAGCAGGAGCTGCTCCGCCAGGTGGTCGTCGAACCGGGTGGTGGACGTCTCTTCCTCGCTCGCCCGTAGCGGGGTGTGTGCCATGGGGCCTCCTCGTGGTGGCGACTCGTGGTGGTGAGCGGCGGCCCGGGAGGGGCCGCGCACCGCCACCCTCCGCCCTCCGGCGACCCGGTGTCCGATTTCTTGGCCTGCGGCAGATCGGCTCACGGCAGAGCGGTTCCGCCGCCGAACGCCCGTGCTTCAGGGGCGGTGGCCCTCCGGGATCCGCTCGGCCGCCGGGGGCGGCCCCGGCGGGGTGCCGTCGCCGAAGGGGCGGCCGCCCAGCTGTTCGCGGTGGTGGGGGGTGCGCCACCCGTCCATGGCGGGCCCGGCGGGGACGATGGAGGTGGGGTTGATCCCCGTGTGCACCGCGTAGTAGTGCCGCTTGATGTGGTCGAAGTCGACCGTGTCCCCGAACCCGGGCGTCTGGTACAGGTCCCGGAGGTACGCCCACAGCACCGGATCCTCGGTCAGCTTGTTGCGGTTGCACTTGAAGTGGCCGTGGTAGACGGCGTCGAAGCGGACCAGCGTCGTGAAGAGGCGGATGTCGGCCTCGGTGATCGTGTCGCCGACGAGGTAGCGCCGGCCCGCCAGCCGCTCGGACACCAGGTCGAGGCGGCGGAAGACATCGGCGTACGCCTGCTCGTACTCCTCCTGGGCGGTGGCGAAGCCGGCCCGGTAGACGCCGTTGTTGACGTCGCGGTAGATGCCCTCCGCGACCTCGTCGATCTGAGCGCGCAGCGGCTCGGGGTAGAGGTCGGGGGCGTCGTCCCGGTGCAGCGCCGTCCACTCGGTGGCCAGATCGAGGGTGAGCTGCTGGAAGTCGTTGCTGACCAGCTTCCCGCTGACCGTGTCCACCAGCGCGGGCACGCTCACCCCGCCGGGGTAGCCGGTCTCCCGCGCGTCGTACGCCTCGCTGAGGAAGCGGATGCCGAGCACCGGGTCGCGGCCGTCCGGGTCGAGGGTGAAGCGCCAGCTGCGGTCGTCCTGGATCGGGTCGGTGACGCCGAGGGAGAGGGCGCCCTCCAGGCCGAGGAGGCGCCGGGAGATCAGGGCGCGGCTCGCCCACGGGCAGGCGCGGCTGACGACGAGCCGGTAGCGGCCGGGCTCGACGGGCCACCCGCTCGCCGCGCCGTCGGCGGTGACGCGGTCGGTGAAGTGGCTCCGGGAGCGTTTGAACGCCTTCCGGCCGTACTCGGTGTTGCCGTCGGTGACGTCCTCGGAGCTGTCGTCCATCTCGGCCTCCTCGGTGGTGTGCGGTGGAGCGGGGAGCCTTCCCCGCGGGGCGCGTCGACAAAGGTTTTCCCCCAGCCCTACCCGGTGTCACTTGCCTTCGCTACCGTCCCGCCCGTACCGCACCAATGGCATGGACGCAGACCATTGAAAGGACGGACCCCAAGTGACCGAGGGGATTTCACGCCGCCGCGCTCTGGGCGCACTGGCCGCCGGGACCGCGGGCTCCCTGCTGCCGCCCTCCCTGCACACCGCCATCGCCCAGACCGCGCACCGCCCGGGGCACGGCGGGCTCCGCGACATCCGGCACGTGGTCGTCCTGATGCAGGAGAACCGCTCCTTCGACCACTACTTCGGCACCCTGAACGGGGTACGCGGCTACGCCGACCGCAACGCGGTCCAGCTGCCCACCGGCAAGAGCGTGTTCGAGCAGCCCGGCGGTGACGGCGGCACCGTGCTGCCGTTCTCCGTGCGGGAGGCCGCGGCGCAGCAGCGGCAGGAGGCCCAGTACATCGGGGACCTCGACCACGGCTGGGAGGGCGGTGCCGCCGCCTGGCACGGGGGCTGGATGGACAACTGGGTCCCCGCCAAGACCGCGGCCACCATGGCGCACTACGACCGCGCGGACATCCCGCTCCAGTACGAGCTGGCCGACACCTTCACCCTCTGCGACGCCTACCACGCCTCCATCCACAGCTCCACCAGCCCCAACCGCAACCACCTGGTCAGCGGCTGGACCGGCGACGAGCCCGGCACCCGGAACCGCGCCGTCGGCAACGACGCCTACGCCGAGGACACCCACCCCGGCTACTCCTGGACCACCTACGCCGAGCGGCTGGAGCAGGCGGGCCGCTCCTGGCGGGTCTACCAGGAGTGGGACAACTTCACCGACAACAACCTGGAGTTCTTCGCCTCCTTCAAGGCCGTGGCGCGCAAGGCGCTGGCGAAGGTGGACGGCGCCGCCACCATGACCGCCTTCTACGGCAAGCTGGCCGGAGCCCCGGACGGCGACGCGCGCAAGCGGCTGCTCGCCCGGCTCGACGAGGGGCTGGCCGCGCTCACCCCCGGCGAGCGCCGGCTCTTCGAGCGGGCCCTGTTCCGCGGCGAGCCCGGCTCGACGGCCGACGCCTTCGCCGCCGACGTCGACGCGGGCCGGCTCCCCGAGGTCAGCTACATCGTCGCGCCCACCGCCGAGTGCGAGCACCCCGGCGGCTCCTCGCCCATCCAGAGCGCCGCCTTCATCTACCGGATCCTCGACGCCCTCGGCCGCAACCCCCGCACCTGGCGGCACACCGCCCTCTTCCTCACCTACGACGAGAACGACGGCTACTTCGACCACGTCCCGCCGCCCGTCCCGCCCGCCGGGACGGACGAGGAGTACTGGAAGGGGAACCCCACCGGACTCGGGATCCGGGTGCCCATGACCGTCATCTCGCCCTGGACGGTCGGCGGCTATGTGTGCTCGCAGGTGTTCGACCACACCTCGATCGTCCGGTTCCTGGAGCGGTGGACGGGGGTGCGGGAGCCGAACATCACCGCGTGGCGGCGCGCCGTCACCGGCGATCTGACCGCGGCCTTCGACTTCCGGCGGCCCCGGCGGCAGCCCCGTACGGCCCGGCCCGGCGCGATCCCGCCGTTCACCGAGCGCTGGCGGCCCCGGCCGCCCGCCGAGCAGGAGCTGCCCGAGCAGGAGCGCGGCACCCGTCCGGCCCGCGCCCTGCCGTACCAGCCCGACGCGTACGGCCGCTGGCTGCCGCACGAGCGCGCCTTCCGGCTCACCCTGCGCAACGGCGGCCCGCAGAGCGCCCATCTGACGCTCTATCCGTACGCGGGCGAGTTCGAGGTGCCGCAGCACCACGATGTGGGCGGCGGCGAGCGGACCGCGCTGCGCGTGCCCGTCCGGGACGGCGCCTACCGCTTCACCCTCACGGGGCCGAACGGCTTCCGCCGCGAGTTCGCGGGGACGGCGCGGGGCGCGGCGGCCGGCGTCCGCGTCGCCACCCGGATCGGCGCCCGGCGCCGCGAGCTGCACCTCACCCTCACCAACGACGGCGACCGCGCCCTGACCTTCCGGCTGGAGCCCCTCGCCTACAGCCGCGCCGCCCCGCGCCGGATCCGGGTGGCGGCCGGCCAGAGCCGCACGGTCACCCACCGGACGGCGGGGGCGCACGGGTGGTACGACGTCGCTCTGACGGCGGACACGGACGCCTCCTTCAGGCGGCGGCTGATGGGGCACATCGAGAACGGAGAGGAGTCCGTCACCGGCTGAGACAGGTGTGACGCGGCCGTCTGAGCTGCTGCCCAGCCGACGGAGAGTTCCTCTGGCATATGCACAGGGTTCCCGTTCGCGACACCTTGTGGCTATTGCCACAAAGGAGTCAAAGGATCTCCGGATAATGGCACTCTGCATCCAGCCGGAACCCCGTCGTCCCCCGCGCCCTGTCCCGCCCGCTCCCGGGTGAGTGCGAGCGCCGAACCGCAACCCGGGAAGCAGGCGAACGCCCGTGACCGCTCTCGCCCGATGGTGTCTGAACCACCGCGTCGTCGTGCTGGTGCTCTGGCTCGCCGTTCTCGCCGGAACGGCCGTCGCGGCGGCCGTCGTCGGGAGCTCGTACTCGAACGACTACGACGCGCCGCGCACCGAGTCCAGCCAGGCGGCGGAGCGGCTGGAGAGCGCCTTTCCGGACCTGAGCGGCGACAGCGACACGCTGGTGTGGCACACCGACGACGGCACCGTGCGGGCCTCGGCGGTGGAGAACCGGATGACCGAGGCGCTGGAGAGGATCGAGGACCTGCCGGGCGTCGCCTCCGTGCGCGGCCCGTACGGCAGCGAGGGCGAGGCCCGGATCAGCGCGGACGGGCACACCGCCTACGCCTCCGTCTCCTTCGACGCGCCCGCCGACCAGCTCAGCAAGGACGAGGTGCAGCGCGTCCTCGACGTCGCTCAGCGGGCCGGGGACGCGGTGCCGGGGCTCCAGGTCGCGGCCGGGGGCGAGGGCGTCGCGCTCACCGAGTCCTCCAGCACCCATCTGGCGGAGGCCATCGGGCTGGGCGTGGCGGGCATCGTGCTGTTCCTCGCCTTCGGCTCGCTCGCGGCCACCGCGCTCCCGCTGCTCACCGCCGTCGTCGCCGTCGGCACCGCCACCAGCGGCATCGGGCTGCTCAGCCACGCCATGACCGTCGCCGACTTCGCGCCCATGCTGGGGATGCTGATCGGGCTCGGCGTCGGGATCGACTACGCGCTCTTCATCGTCACCCGGCACCGCAGAGGGCTGCGGGACGGGCTGCCGGTCCGGGAGGCGGCCGAGCGCGCCGTCGCCGTCTCCGGCCGGGCCGTGGTCTTCGCCGGGGCCACGGTCTGCATCGCGCTGCTCGGCATGCTGATCCTGCGGCTGAGCTTCCTCAACGGCGTCGCGCTCGCCGCCTCGCTCACCGTCGTCCTCACCGTCGCCGCCTCCGTCACGCTGCTGCCCGCGCTGCTCGGCTTCATCGGCACCCGGGCGCTGGGGCGGCGCGAGCGGCGCCGGCTCACCGTGGACGGTCCCGGCTCCGAGCGGCCCACCGGCTTCGCGGTGCGCTGGTCCCGGTTCGTCGAGCGGCATCCGCGGCTGCTGGGGGCCTGCGCCGCGGCGCTGATGGCGCTGCTCGCGCTGCCCACCCTCGCCCTCCACCTCGGCACCTCCGACCAGGGCAACAACCCGGCCACCAGCACCACCCGGCAGGCGTACGACCTGCTGTCCGACGGCTTCGGGCCGGGGACCAACGGCCCGCTCACCCTCGTCGGCGAACTCGACAGCGCGGGGGACCGGCTGGCCTTCGACGAGCTGCCCGACACCCTCCGCGACACCCCGGGCGTCGCCCAGGTCAGCGGCCCCCGGTTCAACGGCAGCGGCGACACCGGCGTGATCACCGTCGTCCCGGACAGCGCCCCCCAGTCCCAGTCCACCTCCGACCTGGTGGACCGGCTGCGCGCGGACGTGCTGCCCGAGGCAGCGCACGAGTCCTCCCTCGACATCCATGTGGGCGGCGTCACCGCCAGCTACGACGACTTCGCGGACGTCATCCTGGGCAAGCTGCCGCTGTTCGTCGGGGTGGTGATCGGGCTGGGCTGCCTGCTGCTGCTCGTCGCCTTCCGCAGCATCGGCATCCCGCTCAAGGCGGCCGTGATGAACATCGCGGCGGTGGCCGCGGCCTTCGGGGTGGTGGTGGCCGTCTTCCAGTGGGGCTGGGGCAGCGAGCTGCTCGGGCTGGGCAGCGCGGGCCCCATCGAGCCCTTCCTGCCGGTCATCATGGTCTCGGTGCTCTTCGGCCTCTCGATGGACTACCAGGTCTTCCTCGTCAGCCGGATGTACGAGGAGTGGCGGCTGACCGGCGACAACAAGCGGGCCGTGCGGATCGGGCTCTCGGAGACCAGCCGGGTGATCAACTCGGCGGCCGTCATCATGATCGCCGTCTTCGGCGCATTCGTGCTGAGCGGCGACCGGATCATCGCGATGTTCGGCATCGGACTGGCCTCGGCGGTGGCACTGGACGCGTTTGTGCTGCGCACGCTGCTCGTACCGGCCCTGATGCACATGCTGGGCGGCGCCAACTGGTGGCTTCCGCGCTGGCTGGACCGCTGGCTGCCGCGGATCAGCATCGAGCCGCCGCTGGAGCCGGAGGAGCCGGAGGTCACCATCTCCGCGCAGCGCGCCCCCTCTCTCATCGGACTCTCAGAAACCCCGCCTACGGTGACGCACCATGGCTACCGAGAGCGACACGACGACAGGGCCCCGGCGGAAGTCCACGTCCGCGACTGAGACGGAGCCGGCGGGCTCCGAGTCCGGCTCCGAGGCCGGGCCAGGGAACGGACCCGAGGGCGCCGCCGAGAGCGAGGCCGGGAGCGACGCCGGAATGGAGAGCGGAACGGAGCGCGGCGCCGGGGACGCGGCTGAGGACGGCGCCGGGGACGCGGCCCGGGGCGGGACCGGGGACGGCGCCGGGGACGCGGCTGAGGACGGCGCCGAGGACGCGGCCGGGGACGGTGCAGGAGAAGGCGCCGGGGACGAGG
>NZ_JAAKZZ010000368.1 GCF_011045075.1 Streptomyces boncukensis | reverse complement strand
CGGTGCGGCCCTTCCCGGGGGAGGGGGTGCGGGTGTCGGTCGGCGAGGTGGCGGCGAACGACATCTTCGTACGGGTCGCCGGGGAGTTCCGCGAGCGGCTCCGGTAGCGGCTCCGGTAGCGCGGCTGGGGCGCCCGCTGAGGGGTGGGCGCCCCCTTCCGGAGAGAACCACCCCCCCCGCTCGTAGATCGCCAGGGCGTGCGGTGCATAATCCTTGTGAATGTGAACGCATTCACGAGCACGCTCCATTAGTCCGTTTGGCCCCAGACGTGTGCCCGGACGGTACCCGTCACACGGTCGGAATCCCGGCAAAATGCCGCGGACCCACGGAGTGCGCACCGCAAGGACCTGAAGGAGGCGAGCCACGTGGACCTCGCGCTGGCGCCGGAGACCCTGGCGCGATGGCAGTTCGGCATCACGACCGTCTACCACTTCCTCTTCGTCCCGCTGACGATCTCCCTGTCGGCTCTCGTCGCGGGGCTCCAGACCGCCTGGGTCCGGACGAACAAGGAGAAGTACCTCAAGGCGACGAAGTTCTGGGGCAAGCTCTTCCTGATCAACATCGCCATGGGCGTCGTCACCGGCATCGTGCAGGAGTTCCAGTTCGGTATGAACTGGTCGGACTACTCCCGCTTCGTCGGCGACATCTTCGGGGCCCCGCTCGCGTTCGAGGCGCTGATCGCCTTCTTCTTCGAGTCGACCTTCATCGGCCTGTGGATCTTCGGCTGGGACAAGCTGCCGAAGAAGCTGCACCTGGCCACGATCTGGATGGTCTCCATCGGGACGGTGCTGTCCGCCTACTTCATCCTGGCGGCCAACTCCTGGATGCAGCACCCCGTCGGCTACAAGATCAACGAGAAGAGCGGGCGCGCGGAGCTGACCGACTTCGTCCGCGTCCTGACGCAGAACACGGCGTGGGCGCAGTTCTTCCACACCATCACCGCCGCCTTCCTCACCGGCGCCGCGTTCATGGCGGGCATCGCCGCGTACCACCTGCTGCGCAGGAAGCACATCGCCGTGATGCGCACCTCGCTGCGGCTCGCGCTGGTCACCATGGTGGTCGGCGGCATCCTCACCGCGGTCAGCGGCGACCGCCTCGGCAAGATCATGTACGACCAGCAGCCCATGAAGATGGCCTCCGCCGAGGCCCTGTGGGACACCGAGGCGCCCGCCCCGTTCTCCGTCTTCGCCTACGGGGACGTGGAGAAGGGCCACAACAAGGTCGCCATCGAGGTCCCCGGGGTGCTGTCCTTCCTCGCCCACGACAACTTCTCCGACGCCGTCCCGGGCATCAACGACACCAACGAACAGCTCCAGAAGAAGTACCGGGACACCATCGGCCTCGACGACTACCGGCCCAACATCCCGCTCGCCTACTGGTCGTTCCGCTGGATGATCGGCTTCGGCATGACGTCGCTGGCCCTCGGGGCCGCCGGCCTCTACCTCACCCGCCGCCGGTTCTGGCTCGCCGAGCGGCTGCGCACGGGCGAGGACGAGGTGCCGCGCCTCGCCCTCACCCGGGACCGGGAGCTGGGCGCCCGGCTCGGCACCTGGTACTGGCGGCTCACCCTGCTCACCCTCGCCTTCCCGCTCATCGCCAACTCCTGGGGCTGGATCTTCACCGAGACCGGCCGCCAGCCATGGGTGGTCTACGGCGTGCTGCCCACCGCGTCCGCCGTCTCCCCCGGCGTCTCCCAGGGCGAGGTGCTCACCTCGCTGATCGTCTTCACCGCGCTGTACGCGGTGCTCGCCGTGATCGAGGTGCGGCTGCTCGTGAAGTACATCAAGGCGGGACCGCCGGAGCTGACCGAGGCCGACCTCAACCCGCCCACCAAGATCGGCGGCGACGACCGCGATCCCGACCGGCCCATGGCCTTCTCGTACTGAGGCCAGAGGGGAGAGACCGTGCACCTCCACGACGTGTGGTTCGTCCTCATCGCCGTTCTCTGGATCGGCTACTTCTTCCTGGAGGGCTTCGACTTCGGAGTCGGCGTCCTCACCAAGCTCCTCGCGCGCGACCGCGCCGAGAAGCGCGTCCTCATCAACACCATCGGGCCCGTCTGGGACGGCAACGAGGTCTGGCTGCTCTCCGCGGGCGGCGCCACGTTCGCCGCCTTCCCCGAGTGGTACGCCACCCTCTTCTCCGGCTTCTATCTGCCGCTGCTGGTCATCCTGGTCTGCCTGATCGTGCGCGGCGTCGCCTTCGAGTACCGCGCCAAGCGGGACGACGACCGCTGGCAGACCAACTGGGAGCACGCGATCTTCTACACCTCCGTGATCGTCGCGTTCCTGTGGGGCGTGGCCTTCGCGAACATCGTGCGGGGCGTGAAGATCAACGCGCAGGGGGAGTACGCGGGGAACATCCTCGACCTGCTCAACCCGTACGCGCTGCTCGGCGGGCTGGTGACGCTGTCCCTGTTCACCTTCCACGGCGCGGTGTTCACGGCGCTCAAGACCCTCGGCGACATCCGCGAACGGGCCCGCCGCACGGCCACCTGGCTGGGGCTGGCCACCGCCGTGCTGGCGCTGGGCTTCCTGCTGTGGACCCAGGCCGACAGCGGTGACGGCAAGAGCCTGATCGCGCTGCTGGTCGCCGTCGTCGCGCTGGTGTCCGCCGTGGGGCTCAACCTCGCAGGGCGGGAGGGCTGGTCGTTCGCCTACTCCGGAGTGACGGTCGTCGCCGCCGTCGCCATGCTCTTCCTCGCCCTCTTCCCGGACGTCATGCCCTCCACGCTGAACGACGACTGGAGCCTGACGGTCACCAGCGCCGCCTCCACGCCGTACACGTTGAAGATCATGACGTGGTGCGCGGGGATCGCCACGCCGGTCGTCCTGCTCTACCAGGGGTGGACGTACTGGGTGTTCCGGAAGCGGATCGGCACCCAGAACATCGCGGCCGGAAGCGCCCACTAGCCATGTCCTGCGGAGCTCGCCGGGTCCGGGCTGCCCCGCGCCGTGCGTCGCGGTCCGCGGGTGTGCTGCTGGTTGCGCGCGCAGTTCCCCGCGCCCCTGAGGGGCGCCCCCTCTCGCAGGTGCGCCCCGAGGGGCAGCCCGGACCCGGCAGGACCTGCCGGAGAACAGGACGGAGGCCGTCATATGAAGCCTGTTGACCCGCGCCTGCTGACGTACGCACGCACCACGCGCGCCTTCCTCGCCGCCGCCGTCGCGCTCGGCCTCGTCGGCGCCGCGCTGGTCATCGCGCAGGCCATGCTGATCGCCGACGTCGTCGTCTCCGCCTACCAGCACGGCCGGGTGGAGAGCCGCGAACTGGTCCTCCTCGCCGGCGTCGCGGTGGCCCGCGCCCTCGTCTCCTGGCTGACCGAACTCACCGCGCACCGCTGCGGCGCGGTCGTCAAGTCCCAGCTGCGCACCCGGCTGCTGGAGCACGCCGCCGCCCTGGGGCCCGGTTTCCTCACCCGGCAGCGCACCGGCGAACTGGCAGCTCTGGCGACCCGGGGCGTCGACGCGCTGGACGACTACTTCGCGCGCTATCTGCCGCAGCTGGGGCTCGCCGCCGTGGTCCCGGCGGCGGTGCTCGCCCGTATCGTCACCTCGGACTGGATCTCCGCCGCCATCGTCGTCGGCACACTGCCGCTCATCCCGCTCTTCATGGCGCTCATCGGGTGGGCCACCCAGAAGACGATGGACCGCCAGTGGCGGCTGCTCGCCCGGCTGTCCGGCCACTTCCTGGACGTCGTCGGCGGACTGCCCACCCTGAAGGTGTTCGGACGGGCCAAGGTCCAGGCCGAGAACATCCGGGCGATCACCGCCGACTACCGGCGTGCCACCGTCCGCACCCTGCGGATCGCCTTCCTGTCGTCCTTCGCGCTGGAGCTCCTGGCGACCATTTCGGTGGCGCTGGTGGCGGTGAGCATCGGCATGCGCCTGGTGCACGGGGACCTCGATCTGTACACCGGGCTGCTGGTGCTGATCCTCGCGCCCGAGGCGTATCTGCCGCTGCGCCAGGTCGGCGCCCAGTACCACGCCGCAGCGGAGGGGCTCTCCGCCGCGGAAGAGGTGTTCGCCGTGCTGGAGGAGCCGGCGGACCCGCGCGGCGACCGCGCCGCGCCGGATGTGCGGACGGCCCCGATCGAGTTCGCGGATGTCGTCGTACGGCACGAGGGGCGGACGGCCGACTCGCTGAGCCGTACGTCGCTGACCGTGCGGCCCGGCGAGACGGTGGCCCTCACCGGGCCGTCCGGAGGCGGCAAGACCACCCTGCTGTCCGTGCTGCTGGGCTTCACCCGCCCGGCGAGCGGACGGGTCACCGTGGGCGGCGCCGACCTGTCGGCCGTCTCGCAGGAGACGTGGCACGAGCAGATCGCCTGGGTGCCGCAGCACCCGTATCTGGGACCCGGAACGGTGGCGCAGAACGTACGGCTGGCGCGGCCCGGCGCGGACGACGCCGCGGTCCGGCGCGCACTGCGGGACGCCGCGCTGGAGGACGTGGACCCGGAGCTGGAGCTGGGTGAGGGCGGCGCCGGGCTGTCGGCCGGGCAGCGGCAGCGGGTGGCGCTCGCACGGGCGTTCCTCGCCGACCGTCCGCTGCTGGTGCTGGACGAGCCGACGGCCGCGCTGGACGGGGGCACGGAGGGCGAGGTGGTGGAGGCGGTGCGGCGGCTCCTCGCGGAGGGGCGGCGCACCGTGGTGCTGGTGACGCACCGCCCCGCGCTGCTCCGGCTGGCCGACCGGGTGGTCGTGGTCGGCCCTGACGCCACAGGGCGCGCATCAGGGGAGCGCCCGGCCATGGGGGTGCCTCCCTGTTCGAGCGGAGCCGCGGCGGTGGCGAGCACCTCAGCGGCGCCTGACCGTGCGGAGGAAGCGGCTGCCGCTGTACGCCCGTCGCCGACCGCGGCAGCGGCAGCAGTGGGAGTCCCCTATCGCGGCGGAGCCGCATACGGGCCGCCGAGCCCCGCGCCCCCTCCGGGCGCGCTCCGTGACGGCACCCACCCCCTCTCCCGGGTGCGCGCCAGCGCTCAGGGGCTGACCCGGCGCTTCGCGCTCGCCCTGCTGCTCGGCGCCCTCGCCCTCCTCAGCGCCGTCGGCCTGATGGCCACCTCCGGCTGGCTGATCTCGCGGGCCGACCAGCAGCCGCCGGTGCTCTACCTCATGGTCGCCGTCACCGCGACCCGCGCGTTTGGCATCGGCCGCGCCGTCTTCCGGTACGCGGAGCGCCTCGTGTCGCACGACGCGGCGCTGCGCGTCCTCGCGGACCTCCGCGTCGGCGTCTACCGCCGCCTGGAGCGGCTCGCGCCCGCCGGGCTGCGGCGCGCCCGGCGCGGCGATCTGCTGTCCCGGCTCGTCGCCGACGTGGACGCGCTGCAGGACTACTTCCTGCGCTGGCTGCTGCCCGCGACCGTCGGGGCCGTCGTCGGCGTGCTGGCCGTGGCGTTCACGGGGGCGCTGCTGCCCGCCGCCGGGGCCGCGCTCGCGGTGGGGCTGGCGGTGGCCGGGATCGGGGTGCCCGCGCTGACCGGCGCGCTCTCCCGCCGTACCGAGCGCGAGCTGGCCCCCGCCCGCGCGGAGCTCGCCACCCGCACCGTCGACCTGCTGACCGGCACCGCGACCGGCGAGCTGGCGGTGTCCGGCGCGCTGCCCGCGCGGATCGCCGACACGCTGGACGCCGACCGCGCGCTGACCCGGCTCGCCGGGCGCTCGGCGGCGCGTACGGCGCTCGCGGACGGCCTGGGCGCGCTGGCCGCCGGGCTGACGGTCGCCGCTGCCGCCTGGACGGGCGCCGTGGCGACCGCGGACGGCTCCCTGGACGGGCTGTGGCTGGCGACGGTCGTGCTGACGCCGCTCGCCGCGTTCGAGGCGGTGACGCCGCTGTCGCTCGCCGTACAGCACCGGCAGCGCAGCCGGCGCGCGGCCGAGCGGGTGTACGAGGTGCTGGACGCGCCGCTCCCGGTGCGGGAACCGGAGCCGGGTTCGGAGCCGGGGTCGGAGCCGGGCCGGGCGCGGGAGCTGGGCGCGGCCCTGCCGCTGCGGGTGCGCGGCCTGACCGTGCGGTACCCGGAGCAGGCAGAGGGCGCGGCGCCCGCGCTGGACGGCTTCGACCTCGACCTCGCCCCGGCGCGCCGGGTGGCCGTCGTCGGCGCGTCCGGATCCGGCAAGACGACGCTGGCGCACGCGCTGCTGCGCTTCCTCGACCCGCAGCCCGGCGGCACGTACACCCTCGGCGGGGTCTCCGCGCTGGAGGCGGATCCCGACGGCGTACGGAAGCGCGTGGGGTTGTGCGCCCAGGACGCGCACCTGTTTGACAGCACCCTGCGCGAGAATCTGCGGCTCGCCCGCCCCTCGGCCGGCGAGGACGAGCTGCGCGCCGCGCTGGTGCGGGCCCGCCTCGCGGACTGGACGGACACCCTGCCCGGAGGGCTGGACACCCTCGTCGGCGAGCACGGCGCGCGGCTGTCCGGCGGGCAGCGGCAGCGGCTCGCGCTGGCCCGCGCGCTGCTCGCCGACTTCCCCGTGCTGGTGCTGGACGAGCCCGCCGAGCACCTGGATCTGCCGACGGCGGACGCGCTGACCGCCGATCTGCTCGCCGTCACCGAGGGCCGTACGACGGTGCTGATCACCCACCGGCTGCGCGGGCTCGACGCGGTGGACGAGGTGATCGTGCTGGACGGCGGCCGTACGGTCGAGCGCGGGACCTACGCGCGGCTGGCGGCCGCGGGCGGCCCGTTCAGCCGGATGCTGGAGCGGGAGGAGGAGCTGGAGCGGGAGCGGGAGCGGGAGCCGGCGCGGGACGGTGCGGTGGGTACGGCGGGTGCGGCGGGTACGGCGGGGGCGGCATCCCCCGTTCCGGTTCTCGGCTGAGTCCGGCTTTCACCCGCTATACGGACTCATTACGCTCGGCATATGCCTGCACCGGACCCGGCGGAACGACTGTCCCAGGTGCTGGACGCCATGGTCAGCATCGGCAGCGGGCCGGGCCCCGACCTGCACACGACGCTCAGCCACATCGTCCAGACGGCGGCCCGGGTGGTGGACTGCCGCTACGCGGCGCTGGGCGTGCTGGCCGACGACGCCGACGGCGCCGACGAGCGGGGGCTCAAGGAGTTCGTCACCGCGGGGATGAGCCCCGAGCAGATCGCGCGCATCGACCGCTTCCCGGACGGCACGCACGGGCTGCTCGCCGCCGTGCTCCGCGCCGACGAGCCGCTGCGGCTGCCCGATCTGACGCTCGACGCCCGCTTCGAGGGCTTCCCCGCGCGGCACCCGCCGATGCACAGCTTCCTCGGTATCCCGGTCCGGGTCGGCGGCGAGCTGTTCGGGAACCTCTATCTCACCGAGAAGCGCACCGCACCCGGGTTCACCGACGAGGACGTCCGGGTGATCCGGATCCTGGCCACCGAGGCGGGCATCGCCATCGGCAACGCGCGGCTGCGGGAGGCCGCGCGGATCCGCGAGCGGTGGATCGACGGCAGCGCCGCCGTCACCACGGCGCTGCTCGCCGGGGACCCGGGCAACGCGCTGGACGTCGTCGCCGAGCAGGCCCGGCGGCTGGCCGGCGCGGCCGCCGGACTCGTCCTGCTGCCCACCCGGCTGCCGGGGGACCCGGGCGGCCCCGGAGGCGCGGGCGGCCCCGGGGG
>NZ_JAAKZZ010000367.1 GCF_011045075.1 Streptomyces boncukensis | reverse complement strand
TTCAACCGCCTCAAGCAGTGGCGCGGCATCGCGACCCGCTACGACAAGACCGCCGAGTCCTACCAGGGAGCCGTCGCCCTCGCCTCGCTCCTGATGTGGACGTGACATTTGAAGACAACTCCTAGGGGGTGTTTCGAGAGCCCCATGCGCCGCATGGGGCTCTCGAAACACCCCCTAGTGCCGCCGCTCCCACCGGCGCATGGCCACGGCCAGCGCGGTGCCGTACAGCACCATGATCACGGCGAGCAGCAGATAGTACGTGGCGGGCAGCGCCGCCGTCATGCCCAGCGCCGGGCCGAGCGGGGTGAGCGGGAGCACGATGCCCACGGCCGTCAGCAGCGCGGCCGCCGTGCCGACGGGCCCCGGCATCCGGCGGCCCTGAGCGGCCCGGCGGCCGGTGCGCAGCAACAGCATCACCAGCGCCTGGGTCAGCAGGTTCTCGGTGAACCACCCGGCGTGGAAGGCGCCCTGGCCCGCCTCGGTGACCGCGTCCGGCGCGGTGAGGGCGAGCGCGCCGAAGGTGGACAGGTCCGCCGCCGCGTTCAGCACGCCGAAACCGGTGAGGAACCGCAGTATCGCGCGGGGGCGCAGCGCGGTGGGGCGGCGCAGGACGGCGGGGCTCTGCCGGTCGAAGGCGTAGGCGAGCTGGGCGCCGTCGAAGAGCAGGTTCTGGGCCAGCACCTGGGCCGGGAGCATCGGCACGAACGGCAGCAGCAGCGCGGCGGCCAGCATGGCGAGCGCGTTGCCGAGGTTGGAGGAGAGGGTGACGCGCAGATATCCGGCGATGTTCCCGCCGCTGTGCCGCCCCTCGGACAGCGAGCTGTCGACGGCCGCGAAGCGGTCGGCCGCGAACACCACGTCGGCGCTCTCCCGGACCGCGGCGACCGCCTCGCGCGGGCACAGCCCGACGTCGGCGGCGCGCAGCGCGGCGAGGTCGTTGACGCCGTCGCCGAGGAAGCCGGTGGTGTGCCCGGCCGACCGCAGCGCTGCGACGACCCGGGCCTTGTGGCGGGGCGTGCACTGGGCGAAGACAGTGGTCCGCGCGGCGACGGCGGCGAGCTCGGCGTCGTCGAGCGCGTCCATCTGCTCGGCGGTCACCACCCCGCCGACGGGCCCGCTCCCCGGCTCCGCCGGTTCTCCGGGCAGCGGCAGGTCGAGTCCGCGGGCCGCGCGGGCCGCGGTGCCGGCATGGTCGCCGGTGAGGATCTTCACGGTGACGCCCCGCTCCGTCAGATCGCGCAGCGCGTCCCGGGCGCCGGGGGCGAGCGCGTCCCGCAGGCCGACCAGCCCGGCGAACCGCAGGCCGCGCTCGTCGGCCGGGGTGTAGGGGCGGTCGCGGCCCTGCCGGTCGGCGGTGGCGACGGCCAGCAGCCGCAGCCCGTCGGCGGCGTGCAGCGCGGCGCGGGCGCGGATCGCGGCGCGCGCCTGAGCGTCCAGGGCGCAGCGCTCCAGTACGTCGTCGACCGCGCCCCGTACGACGAGGGTGTGCGTGCCCGCCAGCGCCGGGTGCCGGACGACGGCGGTGCCCAGCCGCCGGGCGGGGTCGAACGGAAGCGCAGCGACGCCGTCGTACCCCGCCCAGGGGCCGTCCTCCGGCTGATCCGCCGCCTCCAGCAGCGCCTCGTCCAGCGGGTCGGGCGCGGGCAGCTCCGCGAGCTGGAGCGTCCACAGGGCGCCGAGCGCGGCCCAGCGCAGCACGTCCGCGTCGGGGTTCCCCTCGGCGTCCCACGCGCGGTGCACGACCGGCCGGTCCTGGGTGACGGTGCCGGTCTTGTCCAGGCACAGCACGTCCATGGCGCCCAGGTCGTGCAGCGCGGGCAGCCGCCGTACGATCACCTGGCTCTCCCGGGCCAGCCGTACCGCGCCGCGGGCCAGCGCGGTGGTGACGACCACCGGCAGCATCTCCGGGGTGAGGCTCACCGCGACCGCCACCGCGAACGGCAGGGTCTGCACCCCGCGCCCGGTGAGCGCCGCGTCCGCCATGAGCACCAGCGGCGGCGTCAGCAGCATGAAGCGGATGAGGATCCAGGAGACCCCGTGCATCGAGCGGTCGAACGCGCTGGTCCGGGGTCCGCGTCCGCGCCCCACGGCGGCGAGGTGGGTGTCGGCGCCGGTCGCCACCACGACGGCCGTGCCGCTGCCCGACGCCACCGAGCTGCCCTGGAAGCACAGCTCGGGGCGTGCGGGGAGGCGGCCGGTGTCCGCCGCGTCGCCCGGGGCGGCCCCGTCCCCTGAGCCGTCCCCTGAGCCGTCCCCTGACGCGTCGGCGGGCGGGTGCTTGGCCACCGGGGCCGACTCGCCGGTGAGCGGCGCCTGGTGCACGCTCAGCCCGCTGGACCGCAGCAGCAGCACGTCCGCGGGGACGGTGTCCCCGGCGCCGAGGCGGATCACATCGCCCGGCACCAGGTCGGCCGCGGGTATCTCGCGGGGGCGCGGGCGCCCGTCCGCCGCGCGGCGGCGCAGCACCGTCGCCGTACCGGCCACGAGCGCACGCAGCCCGGCCACCGAGCGGTCCGCGCGGTGCTCGCCGCTCGTCCGCAGCGCGCAGCTGATCCCGACCAGGACCAGGATCACCACGGCCGGGCCCCACGAGGCGACGAGCGCCGAGACCACCCCGAGGCACAGCAGGACGGTGGTGAACGGGTCCCGCACGCTGCGGACCAGCCGGCGCGGCAGGGAGGGCGGGCACGCGGCGGGCACCTCGTTCGCGCCGTGCCGGGCCAGCCGCTCCTCGGCCTCCGCCTCCGTCAGACCGCGCGGCCGGGTGTCCAGCCGGCGCAGCGTGCCCAGCGGCGCGACCGCGCCCGGCGGCGCGGGCGCCGCCTGCCCCTCGTGCGCGTCGCGCATCTCACGCACCGAAGCCGCGGCGCCGGGGCGCCGCCCGCTCCGCCTCGGCGCGCTCGCTCAGCTCGCCGACCATCGTGCGCACCACGGTCACCACGCCGGGGTCGTCGACGAGGTACACCTGGCGCCGCCCCTCGCGCCGCGAGCGCACCAGACCGGCCAGCTTCAGCTTCGCCAGGTGCTGGCTGACGGCGGGCAGCGTGCCGCCGACCCGCTCGGCGAGGTGGGTCACATCGCACTCGCCCTGGGCCAGCGCCCAGACGATATGCAGCCGGGAGGGGGAGGCCAGCAGGCCGAACGCGGCCGCGGCCTGGTCCAGCAACTCGGGTGAGGGGTCCCCGGAACCGTCTGCTCGCCGCTGCACTGTCACACTCCCGCTCCCGTCCCCGAGTCCCGCATCAGTGTATTCCGGGCACGGGCCGCCCCTGCCCGTGCGTCGGCGCTACGGGACGCCCAGCAGGCGGAGGACGGCGGTGGTGGCGGCGGCGGTGAGGACCACCGCGAGGAACGGTACCCGGCGCCAGGCGAGCACCCCCGCCACCGCCACCCCCGCGGGGCGCGCGACTCCGGCGGCGCCGTCCCCCTCCGTCAGCGCCGTCGTCGCGATCAGCGCGGCGAGCAGCACCACGGCCCCCGTCTCCAGCAGCCGCTCGGCGCGCGGCGGGAAGGCGACCCTGCTGCGCAGCAGCGGGCCCGCGAGCCGGAAGGCGTAGGTGCCGGCGGCGAGCGCCAGGACGGCGACGACCAGGGTGCTGGAGCCGGTCATCGGGGTGCCTCCGCCGGCTGTCGGCCCGCCGCCCGCCAGGCGAGCGGCAGCGCCGCCAGGGCGAGCAGCACGGGCAGCCCCGGTGGCAGCACGAGGGTGGCGGCGAGGGCGAGCGCGGCTCCGGCGAGCGCCGTGCGGAGCGTGCCGCGGTCGCGCAGCGCGGGCAGCACGAGCGCGAGCAGCACGGCGGGGAACATCGCGTCGAGCCCGAACGCGTCGGTGTCCCGGACGGCGGTGCCCAGCGCCGCGCCCGCCAGCGCGCCGGCCGGCCAGCAGACCAGGATGCCCAGGCCGCAGGCCCAGTAGGCGGCGCGGCTGCGGCGGGCGTCGGACTGGGCGAGGGCGAAGACGACGCTCTCGTCGTTCATCAGATGGGTGCCCAGCAGCCGGCGCCAGCCGCGTCCGAGGACGTCGGGCAGGGCGAGCCCGAACGGGATGTGCCGGGCGTTGACCAGCAGTCCGGCCAGCACGGCCGCGACCGGGCTGCCGCCGGCCCCGACGATGCCGACGAACAGGAACTCGGCGGAGCCGGCCACCACCAGCGGCGCCATCAGCAGGGGCAGCCACAGCGGGAAGCCGGAGCTGACGGCGATCGCCCCGTACGACAGGGCGGTCACCCCGACGGCCATGCTGACCAGGGCGATGTCCCGGCGCTGGGCACGGGTGAGCGTTCTCCATATCGAATGCACACCCAGTACAATGAACACCGAAGGCCCCGTTCGTCAAGGCGAACGGTTTACCGATGGAGCGAACGCTTATGGCGAGTGACCCGGAGAAGGCCCCGCTGGACGCCATCGCGTCCGCGCTGCGGCGCGAGCGTGCCCGGTCGGGGCTGTCGCTGAGCGAGACCGCGCGGCAGGCCGGGGTCTCCAAGTCCACGCTGTCCCAGCTGGAGTCCGGCGTCGGCAACCCCAGCCTGGAGACGCTGTGGGCGCTGTGCGTCACGCTGGATGTGCCGTTCGCCCGGCTGCTCGACCCGCCCCGCCCCCGCACGCAGGTGATCAGGGCCGACGAGGGCATCGCGCTGGCCGCCGAGCAGGCGGACTACCGGGCCACGCTGCTGTCAGCGAGCCCGCCCGGCGCCCGCCGCGACCTCTACCGCGTGGACGCCGAGCCCGGCAGTGTCCGCGAGTCCGACCCGCACATGCCCGGGGTGCGGGAGCATGTGCTGCTGCTCGCCGGGCGTGCGCTGGTCGGCATGCGGGAGGATCCGGTGGAGCTGGCCTCCGGTGACTACGCGGCCTACCCCGCCGACCTCCCCCATGTCTTCGAGGCCCTGTCCCCCGCGACGAGCGCCATGCTCATCACGGAGCACACCTGATCCGCCGCCGCACCCCGCGACGGGGCGATCAGGAACCGGCGGGGTCCAGCGGCGGGGTCTAGCGGCGGGGCCGCAGGTGGCGCGCCGAGCGGCGGGCGGTGCTGAGGGAGCCCGCCGGGTTGGCCCCGGTATCGGGCGCGTCGTCGCGCTCGACGAGCCAGTGGTGCTCGGTGCGGCAGCCGCGGCCCGCGACCGTGCGGATGAACCGCTCGTAGTCGATGTCCCCGTCCCCGACGTCGACCATCTCGTAGCCGTCCGCCGACGCCTCGTCGTGCTCGCCGTCCTTGACGTGGAAGAGCGGATAGCGGTGCGGCGCCGCCCGGACGTAGTCCAACGGTTCGAACGGGGCCGGGGTGCCGTCCGGACGCTTACTGAAGCGGTACTGGCCGGCGTAGGCCCAGTAGATGTCCATCTCCAGATAGACCAGCTCCGGGTCGGTCTCGGCCAGCAGCACGTCGTAGAGCCGCACCTCGGGGCGGTCCTCGGCGAAGCCGAACTCCATCTGGTGGTTGTGGTGGTAGAACTTCAGGCCGCGCTTGCGCGCGGCCGCGCCGTAGGTGTTGAACTCCTCGGCGACGCGCTTCCAGCCGTCGACGGTGCGGCCGTAGCGGTCGGGTCCTGAGGGGGTGCCGACGTACGGGACGCCGACCTCCGCCGCGTCGTCCAGCACCCGGTCCAGCTGGGTGGCGAAGGTGTAGTCGTCGGGGTTGCCGGAGTAGTAGCCGACGTGGCTGCCGATGCCGCGCAGCCCGTTGCGCCACAGCAGCCGTCTGAGCTGACGCAGCGAGATGTCGCCGGTGCCCTGGGTGTATCCGGCGAACTCGACGGAGTCGTAGCCGTAGCGCCGCAGCTCCTCGAAGACCTTGGCGAAGCCGAGGGCCTGCGTCTGGTCGCGGATCGTGTAGAGCTGGATGCCGAGCTTGCCGCGCGGCACGATCGGGCGGCGGTGCCGCGCCTGCGAGTCGGCCGCCGCCGGGCCCGCGGCGCCGCCCAGCAGGGCCGCCGCCGTCGTGCCCGCCGCCACGCCGAGGAAACCCCGGCGGCGCAGGGCGTGGTGGAGTTCGGGGTGTTCGGTCTTCCGGTCCTGACTCATGTCCGGTCTCCCAGTGCGAGGTCGAGGAGGAGTTGTTTGACGCCGGTCGCGGGGAACGGCCTCCCTTCCGGGTGCGCCCCGAGCGCGCCGGGGCGGGAGCAGAGCAGTACGGGTCCCTCGTCGGTGCGCGCGGGCAGCAGGCCGTGGCTGCCGCGGATCGGGGAGGGGTCGAGCGGCACGACGTTCATCGTGTAGCGCAGGCCGGTCTTCTTGCGGGCCAGCGCCGCGGCGGCGCGCAGCTTGACGTACGGGTCGCGGGGGTCCATGAACAGCTCGGCCGGGTCGTAGCCGGGCTTGCGGTGGATCTCGACCAGCCGGGCGAAGTCGGGCGCGCGGGCGTCGTCCAGCCAGTAGTAGTAGGTGAACCAGGCGTCGGGCTCGGCGAGTGCGACCAGCTCCCCGGCGCGCGGGTGGTCCAGCCCGTGCGCCTTCTTTCCGCTCTCGTCGAGGAGTTCGGCGAGTCCGGGTACGCCGGTGAGGGCTTCGCGTACGGCGGGCAGCTCGGCGGGGTCGCGTACGTAGACGTGGGCGGTCTGGTGGTCGGCGACGACGAACGCGCGGGACGTCCAGGGGTCCAGGTACTCCATGCCGTCCTGGGTGTGGACGTGCAGCAGCCCGGCGCGGCGCAGTACGCGGTTGATGTCGACGTGCCGCCGCACCCGGGTGATGCCGTACTCGGAGAGCGCGACGACGGTGCGCCCCTCCTCCCGCGCCTGGTCCAGCAGGGGCGCGAGCGCGGCGTCCAGCTCGGCGGCGGCGCGGTGGGAGCGGGGGTCGTCGGGGCCGTAGCGCTGGAGGTCGTAGTCGAGGTGCGGGACGTAGCACAGCGCCAGGTCGGGGTGGCGGGTGCGCAGCAGGTGCCGGGTGGCGTCGATGATCCAGCGGGAGGAGGTGAGGGCGGCTCCCGGGCCCCAGAAGGTGAACAGCGGGAAGTCGCCGAGGAGCCCGGTGAGCTCGTCGTGCAGGGCCGGGGGGCGGGTGTAGCAGTCGGGCTCCTTGCGGCCGTCGGCGTAGTAGACGGGGCGCGGGGTCACCGTCCAGTCGGTGTCGGCGCCCATCGCGTACCACCAGCACACGTTGGCGACGGTGTAGCCGGGGTGCGCGGCGCGGGCGGCGTGCCAGAGCTTCTCGCCGCCGACGAGCGCGTTGTGCTGGCGCCACAGCAGGACGTCGCCGAGCTCCCGGAAGTACCAGCCGTTGCCGACGATGCCGTGCCCGGAGGGGAGTTCGCCGGTGAGGAACGTGGACTGCGCGGCGCAGGTGACGGCGGGCAGCACGGTCTGCAGCGGGGTGTGCGTCCCCCGGTCGGCGAGCGCCCGCAGCCGCGGCATACGGGAGAGCAGCGCCGGTGTGAGCCCGACGACGTCGACGACGAGGAGCGGGCGGGGCGCGGTCACGGCAGCTCCTTGAGGCCGAGGTCGGTGAGCATGTCGCGGGCCACCGCCAGCTCCGCCGCGATGCCGTCGGCCAGCTGGGCGCGGGTGGCCGGGCGGAGCGCGGGCGGGAGGGCCTGCCAGGTGTACGTCTCGACCTCCAGGTGCCGGGTGAGCGGCGCGGCGCCGCACACGCGGTGGGTG
>NZ_JAAKZZ010000366.1 GCF_011045075.1 Streptomyces boncukensis | reverse complement strand
GGACAGCGCACACACACACCGCAGCACAACCACACCCACCGCACGTCATCACCACCCATCGGGAGGAACCCATGAGCGCCGTCGTCATCAACGCCGAGACCGAGGCCAAGGTCCGCGAGATCCTCGTCAACTCCCTGGACCTGGAGGGCGAGGAGCTGACCATGGACGGCCTGTTCGTGGAGGACTACGGCGCCGACTCGCTGGGCGCGATCGAGGTCCTGTCGGCGCTGGAGAAGACCTTCGACGTCACCATCGAGCAGGAGGAGATGCAGCGGATGGTCAACCTGGCGACCGTGCTGGACATCCTGTCCCGGGCAGCCGCCCGATGAGCGGCCGGCGCGTCGTCGTCACCGGGATCGGCGTCCTGTCGAGCATCGGCAACGGCGCCGCCGAGTTCACCCGGGCCCTGCGCGAGGGCCGGTGCGGAGCCGGGCCCATCACCCGCTTCGACGCCACCGGCTTCCGCGAGCAGTACGCGCACGAGGTCCGGGACTTCGAACCGGCGGACTGGATCCACCATCTGCGCCCCGACACCCTCGGCCGGACCACCCAGTTCTCACTCGCCGCGGCCCGGATGGCCACCCGGGACGCGGACCTGGAGCCCGACCGGCTGCGGGAGACGCGGGTGCTGGTCACCATCGGCACCACGGACGGCGAGGCCGCGGAGTACGAGCGCCTCATCGAGACCGAGCTGGCCGAGGGACCGGAAGGGATGGACGCCACCGCCGTACGGCGCCTCCCGGCGCACCGGCTGGCGCTGGCCGTCGTGCGGGAGCTGCGGCTCCCGTACGCGGCCCCGTCCGTCCTGGGCACGGCCTGCGCGGCGGGCAACTACGCCATCGGCGACGGCTTCGACGCCATCCGCTCCGGCGAGGCCGACTACGCGCTGGTCGGCGGCGCGGACGCGCTGGCCCGCCGCACCTTCGCCGGGTTCTCCCGGATGGGGCTGGTCGCGCCCGACCGCTGCCGCCCGTTCGACGCGGAGCGCGAGGGGCTGCTCACCGCCGAGGGCGCGGGCGTGCTGCTGCTGGAGCCGCTGGACTCGGCCCTCGCGCGCGGCGCGCGGATCTACGCCGAGCTGCTGGGCTACGGCCTCAACTGCGACGCCCACCACCCCACCGCGCCCGCCCTGGAGAGCGTGTCCCGCTGCATGGAACTCGCCCTCGCGGACGCCGGGGTGAAGACCGGCGAGGTCGACCTGGTGTCCGCGCACGGCACGGGCACCAAGACCAACGACGTCACCGAGGCGCGCGCCATCCGCGCCGTCTTCGGCGACGAGCCGCCCCGCACCGTGGCGCTCAAGTCGATGCTCGGCCACTCCATGGGCGCCGCCAGCGCCCTCGGCGCCGCGGCCTCGGCCCTGGCGCTGGCGCGCGGCTTCATCCCGCCCACCGTCAACCACCGCTCCACCGACCCCGAGTGCGGGATCGACTGCGTGCCCAACCACGCCGTGGCCGAGGCCCCCCGCGTGGTCGTCAACAACGGCCTGGCCTTCGGCGGCAACAACGCCTCCCTCGTGCTGGGCCGCAGCGACCGGACCGAGGACAGCCCGCGAGACCCGGAGGACCCGCGATGAGCACCGCACCACCCGCCACGGCGCAGCGCCGCGCGGCGCCACCCGTGATCACCGCCTGGTCGGCGGTGTCGCCGTACGGCCTGGGCCGCGCCGCGCACGCCGCGGGGCTCGCCTCCGGCGGGCCCACCGCAGGGCCGGTGGACGACACCCAGCCGCTGTGGGCGGGCGGGCCGGACGAGTCGGCCTGCCTGGTGCCCGGCTTCGAGGTCCGCAAGGTCCTCGGCAAGGCCGGGACCCGCACCATGGACCGGGTCACCGGGCTCGCGGTCACCGCCGTACGCGAGCTGTTCCAGGACGCCGCGGACGCCGCGGACGGAGCAGACGGAGCGGGCACCGGCACCGCGCCGGTGCCCGCCGGGGCCGGCACCGCGCTGGTGCTGGGCACCACGCTGGGCAGCGCGTACCTCCAGCACATGTTCTCGAAGGCGTCCTTCGAGGGTACGAAGCCCTACGACGTGCCGACGCAGTGGATGCCGAACGTGCTGATGAACTGCCCGGCGTCCGCCACCGCCATCCGCTACGGGCTCAAGGGCCCCAACGCCACCCTCGCGGGGGGCCGTCCGGCCGCGCTGCTGGCCCTCGCCTACGCGCGCCGGCTGCTGGCCGCCGGCCGCGCGGAGCGCACCGTCGTGGGCGCCAGCGAGGAGTACTCGGCGGCCCGCGCCTGGCTGGAGCGGCACGGCTCCGCCGCCGCCGGGGGCGCGCAGGACGTGCCGCTGGGCGAGGGCTGCGCGGTCCTCGTCCTGGAGCCGGGCGACGGCGGCGCGGACGCCGGAGGGAGCGGGAACCCGCCGCTGGCCGAGGTGCTCGCCATCGACGTACGCACCGACATACGCGGCGATGTGCCCGCCACCCTCGCCGACTGCGTCACCGATGCCCTCGACCAGGCCGCCTCCCGGCCCGACGACGTCTGGGCGGCGCTCGGCGGCGGGCTGCCCGGCCCCGCCGGGGACGCCGAACAGGCCCTGCTGAGCGAGCGGTTCGGGGCCGCCGCCACCGAGCGGCTGGCCGGCCACGAGCTGATCGGGGACACCGCAGCGGCCTCCGGCGCGTTCCAGCTCGCGGCCGTCCTCGCGGGCGCCGCCGCCGACCCGGCAGCCGCCGGCCGCACGGCCGTGGTCACCTCGGTCGACCGGGACGGCGTGGTCGCCTGCGCGGTGCTGCGGCTGTGTGAGCAGGCGCCCCGAAGGGGCGCGGGGCCCGTTCCGATGGCGGCTCCGCCGCGGGGCGCGCCCGGCCACGGCGAAGCCGCGCAACTCCCGCTGCCGCCCGGCGGAAGGGAAGAGGGGAGCCCCGATGAGTGACCGCAACGTCGCCCTCGTCAGCGGCGGCTCCCGCGGCATCGGCCGGGCGGCAGCGCTCCGGCTGGCCGAGGACGGCTACGCCATCAGCTTCTGCTACCACTCCGACACCGAGTCCGCCGCGCGGCTCGGCAAGGAGCTGAGCGAGATCGGCGTGGACTGGCTGCCCGAGCAGCTCGACGTCTGCGAACCGGACGCCGTGCGCGCCTGGGTGTCCCGCACCGAGGAGGAGCTGGGCCCCATCCGGGTGGCCGTGGCCAGCGCGGGCGTCACCCGCGACAAGCCGCTGCTGATGATGTCCGACCAGGACTGGTCGCAGGTCATGGACACCAACCTGGACGGCGTGGCGCATGTGCTGCGCGCCGTGCTGTTCCCGATGGTCAAGCGCAAGTCGGGGTCGATCATCACGCTGTCGTCGGTCTCCGGGGTCTACGGCAACCCGGGCCAGGGCAACTACTCGGCCTCCAAGGCCGGGATCATCGCCCTCACCCGGACCCTGGGCAAGGAGGTCGGCAAGTTCGGCATCCGGGCCAACACGGTCGCCCCCGGAATGATCGAGACGGATATGACCACCGCCGCGCTCGGCGAGGCCGCGCGGCGCCGCGCGGTGGACGCCATCCCGCTGGGCCGGTTCGGCACGGCGGAGGAGGTCGCAGAGGCGGTCTCGTTTCTGGCCTCCGACAAGTCCGCGTACATGACCGGGTCCGTCCTGCAGATCGACGGCGGCATCGTCCTGTGACCGACACCTCCGAGGAGACCACCATGAGCGTGCCCCGCTCTGCCTCCAACACCACCACCGCCGTCTCCAGCAACCACACCCCGCTCGTGGACCCCACCCGGTTTCCGGCCGTCGCCGACGGCGAGGTCCGCGCGGCGCACCGGCTGTACGAGCACCTCATCGGCATCTGGGCGCCCGGGGTCATCGAGGCGGCCCAGGACCTGGGCGCCTTCGCGGCGCTCACCGAGGGCCCGGCCACCGCCGCCGCGCTCGCCGAGACCCTCGGCACCGACCTGCGGGCCACCCGGGTGCTGCTGGACGGGCTGTCCGCGTACGACGTCGTCCAGCGCACCCGGGGCGCGGACGGCCAGGCCGTCTACACGCTCCCCGCCGAGCTGCACGGCGTGTTCGCGCCCGACGGGCTCTACAGCCTCGCCGGGAAGATCGGCCACGACCGCAACGTCGCCTGGAGCGCCTGGCGGAACCTCGCGCGGAACGTGCGCGACGGGGCCCGTACGTCCGACGGCGCCGAGCAGCTGAACCAGATCTCCGAGGAGGACTACACCTCGCTGGTGCGCGGCATCAACTTCTGGGCCCCGCCCATCGTGCGCCCGCTCGCCGAGCGGCTGCGCACGACGGGCTGGGGCACCGGGAGCGGCCGCACGCTGCTGGACGTCGGCTGCGGCACCGGCATCTACAGCCATCTGCTGCTGAAGGAGTTCCCCGAGCTGTCCGCGACCGGGCTGGACGTGGGCCGCATCGTCCCGATCGCCGAGGCGCAGGCCGCGCAGTTGGGCGTCGCCGACCGGTTCCGGTGCGTCACCGGGGACTTCTGGAACGACGAGTGGACCGGCGACACCGATCTGGCGCTGTTCGTGAACATCTTCCATCTGCAGACGCCGGAGTCCGCGCGGGACCTGCTGCTGAAGTCCGCGAAGGCCCTCTCGGACGACGGGGTGATCGCCATCGCGGACCACATCGTCGACGAGGAGGAGGGCGAGGACTCCACACAGAACCGCTTCTTCCGGCTGTTCGCCGCGTCCATGCTCGCGACGGGCGGCGGCGACGCGTTCACCGTGCACGACTACGACCAGTGGCTGTCCGACGCGGGCCTGCGGAGGGTCGGGCTGCTCGACACGCCCATGCACCGGGTTCTGCTGGCCTCGCACGCGTAGCCCGGTCCTGCGACGTGCGCCCCTGCCCCTGCCCCTGCCCCCGTCTCCGGCACCGGCACCGGCACCGGCTCCGGCACCGGCTCCGGGAAGGAAAGGAGGATTCATGGCCCGCCTCGTAGCCCGGCCGGCGGCCGGCGAAGTCCAGGTCTGGTGGGCCGCCCCACACCACGGCAGCGACGCCCGGCACGATCTGCGCACCCTGCTCGACGACCGCGAACTGACCCGCTGGCGGCGCCTCCGCCGCCCCGCCGCCCGCGCGCTCTACCTCACGGCGCACGCCCTGGCCCGGCTGGTGCTGGCGGCACACACCGGCGGCCACCCGGCGGCCCTGGAGTTCCGCACCGCGTGCGTCCACTGCGGCGGCCCGCACGGCAAGCCGCAGCCGCTCGTGCCGGGCGGCTGGCAGCTCTCCCTCTCCCACTCGGGACAGCGGGTCGCCGTGGCGGTGAGCCAGGGCCTGCCGCTGGGCGTCGACGTGGAGCAGGTCAGGCGCCGCCCGGACGCCCTGGCCGAGACCGTGCTCACCGGCACGGAGCGTGCGGCCCTCGCCCGGCGCCCGGCCCACGGGCGGGCCGGGGACTTCATCCGCTACTGGGCCCGGAAGGAGTCCGCGCTCAAGGCCACCGGCGACGGCGTGATGACCGAGCCGGTACGCCTGACGGTCAGCGCCCCGGGCGAGCCCCCGGCCCTGCTCTCCTGGCGCACCGACCCCGCACCGCCCGCCCTGCCGCACCTCACCGACCTCGACCCGGGCCCCGGCTACCGCGCCTGCCTCGCCGTGCTCGGCGTGCCGCGCCGGGTCACGGAACACGACGCCACTCCCTTGCTCCTGCCGGCACCGGCCCCGGCCCCCAGCGCCGCGATGCGCACCTGACCACCCGGCGTACTTGGCGTACCCGGAGGACGGGACGTCCCGGAACGGGTCCTGACGGGGCGGGCAGCACCTGCAAGGATGCGGGCATGGGACGACCTCCACTCAACAGCAGACTGGCGGAGTTCGGCACGACGATCTTCGCCGAGATGTCCGCGCTCGCCGCCCGCACCGGTGCGATCAACCTGGGGCAGGGCTTCCCCGACGTGGACGGCCCCGAATCCGTCCGGGAGGCCGCCGTCCGCGCGCTGCGCGACGGCCGGGGCAACCAGTATCCGCCGGGCCCCGGCGTTCCGGAGCTGCGCGAGGCGATCGCGGCCCACCAGTCCCGCTGCTACGGCTCCCTCGGGCTCACGTTCGACCCGGACACCGAGATCCTGGTCACGGCGGGCGCCACGGAGGCCGTCGCGGCGGCGCTGCTCGGCCTGGTGGAGCCGGGCGACGAGGTCATCGCGCTGGAGCCGTACTACGACTCGTACGCCGCCAGCATCGCCCTCGCGGGCGGCACCCGGGTCCCGGTCACCCTCCGCCCCCGCGGCGGAGCCGCTGACCAGCACTTCCACCTGGATCTGGACGAGCTGCGCGACGCGGTCACCGACCGCACCCGCCTCATCCTCCTCAACACCCCGCACAACCCCACCGGCACCGTCCTCACCCGGGACGAGCTGGCCGCCGTCGCCGAGCTGTGCGTGGAACGCGACCTGCTCGCCGTCACGGACGAGGTCTACGAGCACCTGGTCTACGAGGGCGAGCACCTCCCCCTCGCGTCCTTCCCCGGCATGCGCGAGCGCACGGTCACGATCTCCTCGGCGGGCAAGACCTTCTCCTTCACCGGCTGGAAGGTCGGCTGGGCGATGGCGCCGCCGGAGCTGCTGAAGGCGGTCCGCGCGGCGAAGCAGTACCTGACGTACGTGGCCTCGGGCCCGTTCCAGTACGCGGTGGCGGAGGCCCTCGCCCTCCCGGACACGTACTACGCCGCGCTGCGGGACGACCTCCGCGCCAAGCGGGACCTGCTGGCCGACGGGCTGCGCGGGGCGGGCCTGGAGGTCTTCACCCCGTCCGGCACCTACTTCATCACGGCCGACATCCGCCCCCTCGGCGAGACCGACGGCACCCGCTTCTGCCTCGCCCTCCCCGAGCGCTGCGGCGTGGTGGCGGTCCCCACCCAGGTCTTCTACGACCACGAGGCGGAGGGCGCCCCGTTCATCCGCTTCGCCTTCTGCAAGCGCACCGCTGTCCTGGAGGACGCCCTCACCCGCCTGAAGTCCCTCTCCGGCTGAGCCAGAGCACATCCAGCAGGTCGTGCACGGACTCCACCGGGTCGTCCGGCCCGGCCACGGCCCACCGCGCTCCCGCCAGCTCGACGACGGGGCCGTCGTCGTACCCGGCCCCGACCCGGAGCAGTCGCACGCTGACGTACTCACCGGGGCGGGGCCGGGGCAGGCGGAGAGTCTCGGCCATGCCCCGTTCGGGATAGCCGAGGACCACGATGCCCTCTTCGGCCAGCGAGCCGACGGCCTCCCGGAGCGGCTGGCCGACCCGGTGGATCATTCCGACCGTCCCGAGGACGTAGGCCGACACGACGCGCCCCGTCGACCGGCGCAGGAGTTCCGTCATGCGCTGCTCGGCGGTCGGCTGGCCGAAGACCACCGCGAGCTCATCACCAGGCATGCGCAACAGGGGGTTGTCCGGCACGGGTTGACCGCGGAACAGCCAGCGGATCTCAGGATCCCTCCAGGACTTGAGCTCGGCCCTGGCGCCCGTGTGCGGAGGAGTCCAGAGCCCCGCATCCCACACCCCGTTGTCGCCGCTCACGGTAACGAACATCACCAGAGCGCCGTACGACACCAGGTACGGGGGCTTCCTGCCCAGCCTGAACTTGAAGTCGACCGGCACGCCTTCGAGGAAGAAGTCCGCACCGTAGTCCGAGATCGCGCTCGGGTTCGGCGCGAACCCGAATTCCCGCCCCACCCCCGCCA
>NZ_JAAKZZ010000365.1 GCF_011045075.1 Streptomyces boncukensis | reverse complement strand
ACAGCACGACGAACTCACCGAGTGGATCGGCGGCAGCTTCGACCCCGACCACCTCGACATCGACGACATCAACAAGCAACTCGCAGACATCTGATCACCAGCGGAACCTCCGCAGCGAAGCACTAGGGGGTGTCCTGCGGATCACGCTGGGCGGAGGCTGCCCCGTACGGCTTCGTTGCACGGTGCGGGCGCTCGCTGGTTGCTCGCGCAGTTCCCCGCGCCCCTGACGGGGGCGCATTCGTGCCCCGCCAGGGAAGCGGGGAACTGCGCGACCAGCCTCCGCCAAGCTCTCGGCTTCGCTCGAGCAGGGGGTACCCCCATCGCCGCCGCAGTCCGCAATGCACGGGCCGGGGCAGTCCCGACCCGGCAGCCCGGCAGTCCCGGCGGAGGGCAACCATGATCCGCAGGACACCCCCCCAGCCGCTCCTCGCACCTGCACCGGCGCCTTCGCCCAGGTGCAGGTGCACGGCTGCCGATGTGACGGGCAAGCCCGTCGCCCTGCGCGAGGAGGACGGTGTGACGGCTCATACGAGTCAAAGGCGGTTGCGGCGGGCGTGGCTCGCGCGGCTGAGCCCGCAGGGCGAGGTCGATCTCGGCGGGGCGGCCTTGCCGCGCACCGTGATCGAGGAGGCTGTCGCGCGACTCGGCCGGACCCCTGCGTGCTGGGCGATCGAGCTGAGTGCTGTGGTGGTGCAGCGGATCGTCGCCGAGGTGCCGCACCTGGGCGGCAGTCCGGCCGCGGTCGAGATGCTGCGCCGGGGCAATGAGGCGACCACCGTGCGGGCGCTGTCCATTCTGATGGGCAGCCCCGCCGCCGTCGCGCCCGTCGGCGAGGCGACGCTGGAAGGCATCCGTGAGTTCGTCCACCGGGCCATCCCCCTGGAGCGCGTACTGCAGGGGGTCCGGATCGGGCACGCGGCCACCACCGAGGCGTTCCTGCGGGCCTGTACCGAGCTCGTCGATCCGGACAGGGTGGTCGAGGAGGTCACGGCCGTCTCCCGGGAGCTGTTCTGCTACGTCGACGACCTCTCCGACGCCATGATCCGCACCTACCTCGCGGAGCACGAGGTGTGGAGCACCAGCGCGGCCGCCGCACGGGCCGGCCTCGTACGCTCCCTGCTCAGCGGCGACGCAGCTGAGGCAACCGTGGACACGGACGAGGCATCCCGGGCCCTCGGATACAACCTGCGGCGTACGCATGAGGCGGTCGTGGTGTGGTCGGACGCCCCCGACGCGGGATCCGCCCTGCAGGCGGCGGCGATCGAGGTACTGCGGGCCCGTGGGGCCACGGCGACGCTGGCCGTGCCCATGGCCGCGGGACGGCTGTGGGCCTGGGGCGCCGTGCCTGACAGCGGCGGCGTACGCAAGGACGGTGCAGGGAAGACCATCGCGGACGCGCTGGCAGGCCGGCAGCTTCAGGCCGCCTTCGGGACGCCGGGTGCCGGGGTCGCGGGGTTTGCACGCTCACACCACGAGGCCCAGCGCGCGGAGCGACTGGAACGGCTGCGGCGCCACGCGGGGCGGAGGGTACGGCCGGTCACCTCCTACGCCGACGTTGCCGCCATCGCGCTGCTGGCCACGGATCTCGAAGCGGCCGCCGACTTCGTACGCCGGGAGCTCGGCGCTCTCGCCGGCCCCAGCGCGACGATGGAGGCGCTGCGGACCACGCTGTACCACTACCTCGGCGCCGAGCGCAGTCTCGTCGAGGTGGCCGGGCGTCTGCACGTGGCCCGGGCGACCGTGACCTACCGCGTGAAGCGAGCCCAGGAGGTCCTGGGCCACGGTCTCGACGACCGCCGCTTCGCCCTGCACACCGCCCTGGCTCTCGCCGAGGAACTGGGCGACGCCGTTCTCACACCCCCCGTACCCCAGTCGTGAGCGGCGTGAGAGGCACCGGCCGGATCCGCACCTCAGTCCAGCAGATCAACCAGAGAGCGGAAGTCTCGGCTCGCAGACCAAGCAGCCGCCTGAAATGCGGAGTTGACTTTGATATGTCGGACGCGACGATGCACCGGACCACCCCGGCGCGTGCGGCACACCGAATCCAGCACACCGGGAGGCACGTGATGATCGACCAGGACACCTTCGTCGAGCTGATGAGCGGAGTCTGCGCCCCCGTCACGGTCGTGACAGCGATCGCGACGGACGGGCGTCCGCACGGCAGCACCGTGTCGAGCTTCGCCTCGCTCTCTCTGGCCCCTCCACTGGTGAGCTTCGCCCTGGACCGCTCCTCCGGCCTGCTGCCCCATCTTCCGCCCGGGGCCCCGGTGGGGGTGAACATCCTCGGCGCCCACCAGCAGGACGTGGCCGCGGCGTTCGCCCGCCGGCACCAGGGGCCCGGCTCGAAATTCGACACCGCCACCTGGACGATCCGCGACGGGCTGCCTCATCTGCCCGAGTCCGCCGCCTGGACCGCGGGACGCGTTGAACGGCACGTGGACGGCGGTGACCACATCCTGCTCGTCGTCAGCGTCGAGGAGGCCGAATCCACCCCCGCCGCCCCACTCGTCTATGCACGCCGGACCTTCGGCACCCACTCCGCCCTCGCCGTCGCGAGCTGACCCCTACCTCTTCTACCTCTCCCCTTCACTGACCCGGAAGTGACGACGATGAGCATCACCACGGACTCCCCCCGTACCGCTGACGGCACCGGCACCGGCACCGGCGACCTGCGAGCCGACCTCGTCGCGCGCGCCACCGACCTGCGGCCGTTGCTCGACGGCAACGCCGAACTGACCGACCGCGAGCGCGGGGTACCCGCCGACACCATCGAGGCCCTGGCCGGCGCCGGCCTGCTCTCACTCATGCAGCCCGCCCGCTACGGAGGTCTGCAGACCGACTTCCGTACGCTCCTGGAGGTCGCCCGCGAGGTCGGGCGGGCCTGCGGCTCCACCGGCTGGCTGACCTCGCTGCTCAACGCCAACGCCTGGTTCGTCGGCCTCTTCCCCTCCCGGGCCCAGGACGACGTCTGGGCCGACACCCCGCACGCTCGCGTCGCGGGCGTCGTCACGCCCATGGGCACGGCGGAGCTGGTCGAGGGCGGCTACCGGGTGAGCGGGCGCTGGACCCCTGCCTCCGGGTGCGCGCACGCCGACTGGGCGATCCTCGGGGTCAAGCGTCCGGACGCGGACGGCACGGCGGACGCCGTCGGCATCGTGCTCGTGCCGATGCCGGAACTGGCCGTGGAGGACACCTGGTTCGTGACGGGCATGCGCGGGACCGCGTCGAACACGCTGATCGGCGAGGACCTGTTCGTGCCCGCGCACCGCTTCCACTCCGTGCCCGACGCCGTCGAGGGCCGCTACGCCACCCCCTTCACCGACGAGGCGCTCTACCGGGCGCCGTTCGTGCCGGTCACCGCGCTGGTCCTGACCGGGCCCCAGCTCGGACTGGCGACGGCCGCCGTCGACATCCTGCTCGACAAGGCCCCGAGCCGGGGACTGACCCTGACGAGCTACAGCTCTCAGGCTCAGGCCCCCACCGTCCAACTCGCCGCCGCACACGCCGCATCGCTCACCGACTCCGCCCACCTGCACGCCTTCCGCGCGGCCGCCGACATCGACGACGCCGCACGGACCGGCCGCTTCCCCCCGTACGACGACCGGGCCCGGATGCGGATGGACACCGGCCGGGCAGCCGTACTCGCGCGGGAAGCGGTCGACATCGTGTGCTCGGCCCAGGGTGCCTCCAGCTTCGGCGAGTCGAACCCGCTGCAGCGCATCTGGCGTGACATCGAAGCGGGAAGCCGGCACGCCGTTCTCAACCCCGAGGTGGCCGCCGAGATCTACGGCAAGTCCCTGTTCGGCATCCGCGGCACCGTTTCCGCACTGGTTTAGGGCAGTCCCGCCGGCGCCCGGTCCCTCCGCAGTCCATGCGATACCCGAAGGAGATTCTCTGATGAGCATCGCCACCCTCACCGGAGCCGCCGTCGTCGACGAGGTGGCCGCGCGCGATCCGGACCGCGTCTCGGCCGGCGGCAGCCGCACATGGTCGGTATGCGGGCGCAACTTCGTCGTCGCGATCACCGAACTGACGACGGGCGACCGGCTCACCGAGCACGACCTGCCCGACGAGTACCTGCTGCTCGTCCAGGATGACGCCCTGGTGGGCGTGGAGCATGCCGGTCAGCCGCGGGTCACCGTGGCAGCGCCGGCCCTCGTCGTCATACCGGCAGGCACCAGCACGGTCTCTACGGCGGCACCCACGACGGTGGTGCGGGTGTTCACCGCGCGCTGCGACGAGCAGATGCGCCGGGCTGTCAACCACACGGCAGGGGCCGACCCGCGGACCGCACCGCTGCCCGAACCCACCGAGCACGGCAGCGACCGGATCCGGGTGCACCGCCTCAGCGACATCCCGGTCCAGGAGAGCCGCTTCGGCCGGATCTTCCGCACCGCCTCGCTCATGGTCAACTGGTTCCCGGCGCAGGACGGGCCGCGCGACACCGAACGCCTGACACCGCATTCCCACGCGGACTTCGAGCAGATGTCGGTGACGCTCGCCGGAGACTACGTGCACCATCTTCGCGTTCCGTGGACGGCGCGGATGAGCCAGTGGCGTGACGACGAGCACGCCGAGGTCGGCAGTCCCTCGATGACGCTGATCCCGCCGACCGTCATCCACACCACCCGTGCCGTGGGCCCCGGCCTGCACACTCTCATCGATGTCTTCGCCCCGCCGCGCGCGGATTTCCTCGCCCAGGGCTGGGTTCTCAACTCCGGCGACTATCAGGGAGGCCGGCCGTGACCGGCGACGAGCTGCCCCGGCTCGGTGCCTGGGTCAAGCTCCCCACGCCGGAGAGCGTCGAACTGCTCGCCCTCGCCGGATTCGACTTCGTCGTGATCGACGCCGAGCACGGTGCGATCGACCTCCGCACCATGTCGACCATGATCGCCCTGGCCCGCGGCTACGACATCGCGCCGTACGTCCGTGTCCCGGGCACCGCGCCCCGTGACGTGCAGATCCCGCTCGATGCGGGTGCGGCCGGCCTGCTCGTCCCGCAGATCAACTCCGTCGCCCAGGCCCAGGACGCCGTACGCGCCGTCCGGTTTCCTCCGCTCGGCATGCGCGGGGCCAGCACGTCCGGGCGGGCCGGCCAGTGGGGGCGCGCCCCGCTCAGCGAGTACCTGCGCTCCGGGAACGACAACGTCCGCCTCATCGTCCAGGCCGAGAGCGTCACCGCCCTGGCGTCCATCGCGGAGATCGGCGCGGTGGCCGGCATCGATGCGGCTTTCATCGGGCCGATGGACCTCGCGGTCTCCGGTCGGTTCCAGGAGGGCAGCACCGAAATGGCAGACCTGATCACAGCGGCCGAGCAGAACTGCGCCGACCACTGCGTCCCGGTGGGGACCGTGGCTGCGGGCAATGCCGCCGAACTGCTGGAGCGCCGCGGATACGACTTCCTCGTCCTGGGGGCCGACACCACCATCCTGCGTCAGGGCGCACACGCACTCGTGCAGGCCGCACGGACCGCCACGCTGGGAGCCGGGCGATGACCCCCGAGGCCGGCACCATCGCCAGCCCGACGCCGGCCACCCTGCTGCATACCGAGCTGTCGATGCTGGTGACGGCAGTGTGGTACGAGATCGACCACGGTGACGGCGCGGCGGCGGCCGGCTTCTTCACCTCCGATGCCGAGCTGACGTTCTCCCGCCGGACCTTCCGCGGCACCGACGAGATCAACGGCGTCTACCGTGACCGCGCCGCCCGCGGGCCCAGGGTCTCGCGCCACCTGATGTCCAACTTCCATGTCCTGCGCCACGAGAGGGGTCACGTCGAGGCCGTCTCCGCCCTGGTGCTCCACGCACAGGACGGCACACCACCGATCCCGGCGACCGTGCCGGTTCTCATCGCCGACGTGTACGACCACTTCGTCCGGACCGGCAACACGGACGAGCACACGAGCCGCTGGCGGATCGCCTCCCGACGGATCGAGAACCGCTTTTTGACGCCCGGCGACGTCCTGGCAGTTCCGACCGAGTAGTTCGACCGACCGGAAGGAGACGACGATGTCTTCTCAGCAGCACCAACCGGACGAATTCCCGCTGCCGGACGCCCCCGGCGATCTGCCGATCGTCGACTCCCATCTCTTCGACGACCTCCTGCCCCCCGAAGCGGCGTTCGAACTGACCGCCGGCCTGCGGGGGTATCGTGAACCGTTCGTCGGCATCACCGAGGACGGCACCCCGCGACCGGGCCTGTACCGCCTCAACGACGCGGGCGCCTCCCCCAAGGCCGCGGTCACGGCGGCCGAGGCGTACCTCGACGGACTCGCACCCCACCGACGTGTGGTCGGCAACCTGCCGATGGACGCCGCGGAATGGCGGCTGTGGACCAACGCGATCCCGACCTGGCACCCCAAGGGCATGCGCCTGGAACGCCTGGCCGAACGCGACCGCGACCGGGCACTCGCCATCATCGAGGCCGGCCTCAGCCCCGGCGGCTACGCCCAGGTCCGGGCCGCGATGGTACTCAACGCGAACCTGGGCGAGCTGATCGACGACTACCGCGACACCCTCACCGAATACGCCTACTGGTTCACCGTCTTCGGCACGCCCTCACCCGACGCTCCATGGGGATGGCAGCTGATGGGGCACCACGTAGACCTGCACTGCGTCTTCGTGGCAGGACAGGTGGTCCTCGCCCCGGTGTTCCTCGGCGCCGAACCCACCATCGGTACCGGCCGCTTCGAAGGCGTCCAGGCGCTGCGCGACGAGACCGAAGTCGCCCTGCAGTTCCGCCGCACCCTCGCCCCCGACCGGGAAGACGAATTCCTCATGGGACCGTCGCTGCGGACCGAGGATCTGCCGCCCGAACTCGCGGGACCGTGGAACGGCCGGCATCTCTCCGGCGCGGGCAGCGACAACCTCGTCCTGCCCGCTGAGGGCATCATTGCCGCCAGCCTGCCCACCGAACAGCGGGACGGTCTGATCGAGTTGATCCGCGTCTATCTCGACCGCCTCCCGCCGGCGCAGGCCGAGCACACCCTGTCCCTCGTTCGCGACCACTTCGACGAAACCCGGTTCGCCTGGCGCGGCGGACACGACGACGTGTGCGCGTTCTACTACCGGATCCACTCCCCCGTGCTCCTGGTCGAGTACGACAACCACCCCGGCGTCTTCCTCACCAACCCCGAACCTGCCCGCTACCACGTCCACACCATCGTGCGCCACCCCAACGGAGGCGACTACGGACGTGACCTCCTCGCCCAGCACTACCGGCTCCACCACGGCGGACACGAAGCCGGTTGACCACCCGAAAGACGCCCGATGCATGCCCCGAGCTTCCGCCGGCCGCCATCGCCTCACCCCTCGCCGCGCGCCCGTACGACGTGCGGCACCCGGCGCTGTCCACCTGTAGTCCACGGACCGCGACATAGGGCCGCCGCCCAGGGTGGCACACGGCTGCGTACGCACGAAGACCCCGTACTCAGCATCTGTGCTGGTCACGGGGTCTTCAGGCACCTTGGAAGTGGTACCCCCGGCAGGATTCGAACCTGCGCACACGGCTCCGGAGGCCGTTGCTCTATCCCCTGAGCTACGGGGGCGTGGTCGTCTTTGCGGCGACAGGTAGAACACTACCAGCTCGGGGGCGGTGCTCCGGAACCCGGATTCACGTGGGGGTGGTCCTGGGGG
>NZ_JAAKZZ010000364.1 GCF_011045075.1 Streptomyces boncukensis | reverse complement strand
GCATCCCCCGCCCCCGCACCACCCCGTGAGGGTGCCGTACGGCACCGTACGGCGCACGGCAGGGGCCCGGCATCCGGAGCGGATGCCGGGCCCCTGTCAGCGGGCTGTGCCGGTGGGCTTCACCGGCGCGGGCTCACGCCTCCTTGGAGAGGTTCGGCCCGGCGCCGCCACCCGCGGCGGACTCGACCGGCGGGGCGTCCGGCAGCGCCGACTTCTCCTCGCCGCGGAAGGTGAAGGTCTTGGTCTCGCCCTCGCCCTCCGTGTCCACGACCACGATGTGGCCGGGGCGCAGGTCGCCGAAGAGGATCTTCTCGGAGAGGACGTCCTCGACCTCGCGCTGGATGGTGCGGCGCAGCGGCCGGGCACCCATCACGGGGTCGTAGCCCTTCTTCGCGAGCAGCTCCTTGGCATCGGTGCTCAGCTCGATGCCCATGTCACGGTCCTTCAGCCGCTCGTCCACCTGGGCGAGCATCAGGTCGACGATGTTGATGATGTCTTCCCGGGTGAGCTGGTGGAAGACGACCGTGTCGTCGACGCGGTTGAGGAACTCGGGGCGGAAGTGCTGCTTCAGCTCGTCGTTGACCTTGGCCTTCATCCGGTCGTATCCCGCCTTGACGTCGCCCTGGCTGGCGAAGCCGAGGTTGAAGCCCTTGGAGATGTCCCGGGTGCCGAGGTTGGTGGTCATGATGATGACCGTGTTCTTGAAGTCGACGACGCGGCCCTGGGAGTCGGTCAGGCGGCCGTCCTCCAGGATCTGCAGCAGCGAGTTGAAGATGTCCGGGTGGGCCTTCTCCACCTCGTCGAAGAGGACCACGGAGAACGGCTTGCGGCGCACCTTCTCGGTGAGCTGGCCGCCCTCCTCGTAGCCCACGTAGCCGGGCGGGGAGCCGAACAGCCGGGAGACGGTGTGCTTCTCGCTGAACTCCGACATGTCCAGGGAGATCAGCGCCTCCTCGTCCCCGAACAGGAACTCGGCGAGCGTCTTGGACAGCTCGGTCTTACCGACGCCGGAGGGGCCGGCGAAGATGAACGAGCCGCCCGGCCGCTTCGGGTCCTTCAGGCCCGCGCGGGTGCGCCGGATCGCCTGGGAGAGCGCCTTGATGGCGTCCTCCTGGCCGATGACGCGCTTGTGCAGCTCCTCCTCCATGCGCAGCAGCCGGGAGGACTCCTCCTCGGTCAGCTTGAAGACCGGGATGCCGGTGGCGGTGGCCAGGACCTCGGCGATGAGCTCCTCGTCCACCTCGGCGACGACGTCCATGTCGCCGGCCTTCCACTCCTTCTCCCGCTTGGCCTTCTGGGCGAGGAGCTGCTTTTCGGTGTCGCGCAGCGACGCGGCCTTCTCGAAGTCCTGCGAGTCGATCGCGGACTCCTTGTCCCGGCGGACGCCTGCGATCTTCTCGTCGAACTCGCGGAGGTCCGGCGGCGCGGTCATCCGGCGGATCCGCATCCGGGAGCCGGCCTCGTCGATCAGGTCGATGGCCTTGTCCGGCAGGAAGCGGTCCGAGATGTAGCGGTCGGCGAGGGTCGCGGCGCCGACCAGGGCCGCGTCCGTGATGGACACGCGGTGGTGCGCCTCGTACCGGTCGCGCAGGCCCTTGAGGATCTCGATGGTGTGCGGCAGGGACGGCTCCGCGACCTGGATCGGCTGGAAGCGGCGCTCCAGGGCCGCGTCCTTCTCCAGGTACTTGCGGTACTCGTCCAGGGTGGTGGCGCCGATGGTCTGCAGCTCGCCGCGGGCCAGCATCGGCTTGAGGATGCTCGCCGCGTCGATCGCGCCCTCGGCGGCGCCCGCGCCCACCAGAGTGTGCAGCTCGTCGATGAACAGGATGATGTCGCCCCGCGTGCGGATCTCCTTGAGCACCTTCTTCAGGCGCTCCTCGAAGTCACCGCGGTACCGGGAGCCGGCGACGAGGGCGCCGAGGTCCAGGGTGTAGAGGTGCTTGTCCTTGAGCGTCTCGGGCACCTCGCCCTTGACGATGGCCTGTGCCAGCCCCTCCACCACGGCCGTCTTGCCGACGCCGGGCTCGCCGATGAGCACCGGGTTGTTCTTCGTACGGCGGGAGAGGACCTGCATGACCCGCTCGATCTCCTTCTCGCGCCCGATGACCGGGTCGAGCTTGGACTCGCGGGCCGCCTGCGTGAGGTTGCGGCCGAACTGGTCCAACACGAGCGAGGTGGACGGCGTGCCCTCGGCGGGGCCGCCGGCGGTCGCGGCCTCCTTGCCGCCCGAGTACCCGGACAGCAGCTGGATGACCTGCTGCCGCACCCGGTTCAGGTCCGCGCCGAGCTTCACGAGGACCTGCGCTGCCACGCCCTCGCCCTCGCGGATCAGGCCGAGCAGGATGTGCTCGGTGCCGATGTAGTTGTGGCCGAGCTGAAGGGCCTCGCGGAGCGACAGCTCCAGCACCTTCTTGGCACGGGGCGTGAAGGGGATGTGGCCGGACGGCGCCTGCTGGCCCTGTCCGATGATCTCCTCCACCTGCTGGCGGACAGCCTCAAGCGAAATCCCGAGGCTCTCCAGTGCCTTAGCGGCGACACCCTCACCCTCGTGGATCAGGCCCAGGAGGATGTGCTCGGTGCCGATGTAGTTGTGGTTGAGCATCCGGGCTTCTTCCTGAGCCAGGACGACAACCCGCCGCGCGCGGTCGGTGAACCTCTCGAACATCGTTAATCGCTCCTCAGAGCGGTCAGGCAGTGAGGGGACGCTCCCCTCGCTGTCCTTCCGCAGCTTAGTCCCGCAACGGGGGACCGCTCATTCCAACTGCCGACACCAGCCCAGTTGACTCCCTGTCTCCTGCCCCGGACAGCCGACAACAGTTCCAACCCGATGGTGCGAGACGATGTTCCCGCAGGCCAGGCGTATTCACCTGGATCCACTACGCCGACGGCGAACGCCTCCCCGTCGACACGCCCGCCCTCGGCTGACACCGCCCGTTCACACCCCCGTTCCCCCCGTCTCCACCTGGGCTTCCTGCTCGTTAGAGCCTTCTTACCCGCTCCCGCGGACTCTCCATGCCGCTTCCGCCGGATACGGCCCGCCGCATCCGCTGACGGCGAACAGCCTTGCGCCGGGGAAGGACCTTTCCGAGCACGATGGGTAGCGAATGTCAACCCTGCGTAACATCGATGCCGTCCGGCCCGTTGCACTGTGCATGACGTTCGCGATTCCGCGCCCCCCGGCGGCAGCACCGCTCAGCGCGGCGCAGGGGCCAGACGGGGCCGGCGGGACGGCCGGGGCCGATGCGCTGGAGCTGCCGGTCGACGCCGGACTGGCGCTGCTGCGGCGCCGCGGGGTACGCACCGGCCCGGTGGCGTACGACCCGGCGCGCGAGCGCGTACAGCTGCTGGTGCCCGGCGGCAGCGCGGAGGAGCTGCCGGGGCTGCTGGAGTGGCTGGAGTGGGGCGGTGTGGGGCTCGCGCTGACCGCCCGGGCCGCCTACGACCCCCGGGAGGCCGCCGTATGGCTGCGGCCTCCCGGTCCGGGGCGCGAGCCGGCCGGGGCGGGTCCCGCGCCGGATCTGGTCAGGCTGGTGAGCGCCGCGGCGACGGAGTGCCACCGCGCGCGGCTCGGGCTTCAGCCGTTGGCCTTCTCGTAAGCCTCACGGATGCCTGCCGGGACCCGGCCCCGGTCGTTGACCTCGTAGCCCTGCTCCTTGGCCCACGCGCGAATCTTCGCGGTGTCCTGGCTGCCGCCGGCCGGCGCGGCGCGGCCACCCTTTCGCGAAGAGCGCCCGCCGGTGCGCCGCCCGCCCTTGAGATAGGGCTCCAGGGCGCTGCGGAGCCTGTTCGCATTGTCGGTGGTGAGATCGATCTCGTAGGTCTTCCCGTCCAGCGCGAACGTCACCGTCTCGTCCGCCTCGCCGCCGTCGAGGTCGTCGACAAGAAGTACCTGAACCTTCTGTGCCACCGGTCGCTCCCATTCGTCATCGATAACGGATTACTGATACTGCCGACGAAAGCAAACCGCTTTTCCGGGAGAAACACAAACCCTCGGCTGAGTTTGACAGGGCGGCCGCCCGGGATTGGCGGGACCTTTCGGACAAAGTGGTGGCCGTTCGGCTCCGGGCCCGGCGCCCGGGTTCAGAGATGCAGCAGCATGCGGCTGTTGCCCAGGGTGTTCGGCTTCACCCGTTCGAGCCCCAGGAACTCGGCTACACCCTCATCATAGGAACGCAGTAGCTCACTGTAGACATCGCCGTCCACCGGAGTCTCGCCGATCTCGGCGAAGCCGTGCTTCGTGAAGAAGTCGACTTCGAAGGTGAGGCAGAAAATGCGCCGCACCCCCAGCCGGCGCGCGGTCTGCAGCAGCTTCTCCAGCAGCAGGTGCCCGACACCGGTGCCGCGCGCCTCGCGCGCCACCGCGAGCGTCCTGACCTCGGCGAGGTCCTCCCACATCACATGCAGCGCGCCGCACCCGACGACTTCCCCGTCGTGGCACCGTTCGGCGACCCAGAACTCCTGGATGTCCTCGTAAAGGGTCACGGTGGCTTTGCCGAGCAGGATCCGGTCCCGCGAGTAGGCGTCGATGAGCGTGCGGAGGGCCGACACATCCGAGGTGCGCGCCCTGCGCACGGCGACTTCGCTTAGCGGCTCCGGTTCCGGCCGTTCTGTCATGAACGGACGCTATCGCTCCTGGCCGCCGGGGCTCCCTCCGGGGGCATCAAGATGGACACCGTTCAGCTGTACGACGCGCAACGCGTCCCGCAGCACCTCGACCTGTTCCGGCGACATCATGCCGAAGAAGTCGACGAGGGCCGCGGCCGGGTTGTCGCTGGCAGCCCACGCCTCGTTCATCAGAGCGGCCGAGTAGGCGGCGCGGGTGGAGACGGCCGCATATCGATAGGCCCGGCCTTCTTGATCCCGGCGGACCCAGCCCTTCTGGCGCAGGTTGTCCATTACCGTCATCACCGTGGTGTAGGCGATGACGCGTTCCTTCTGGAGATCCTCCAGCACTTCGCGCACGGTGACCGGGCGGTTCCAGCGCCATACCCGTGTCATCACGGCATCTTCCAACTCACCCAATGGCCGAGGCACACCAGAATAATAGGGGGAGATGTCCGAATCGAGGGGTTTCTCGATACCCGAGGGCCAGGTCCGGCCCAGCGGACCGCACCCGCACCCGCGCCAGGGGCGGCGCCCCTGGTCGTCTAGTCGTCGGAGTTCCGCTCCGCGCGGGCCAGCGCGGCGTCGACGATGCCGTCTTCCTTGGCCTTGTTCGCCCCGCCCTGGCTCTTGACGATCGTCACAATGAGTGCCGTGAACGCCACCGCCATGACGAGGGGCGGGACGAGTGCGGAAACGTAGTCCATGTCTCTGCTGCCTCCTCGGTGCGCGGCATCCAGCGTACTGCGCCCTCCCCGGCGCGGACGCGCACCCCGTGCGGAAGGGCTCAGCTGCGGTCCACGTTGCGCTCGTACACCAGCCGGAGGCCGATCAGGGTCAGCCAGGGCTCGTGCTCGTCGATGACCCCCGACTCACCCAGCACCATCGGGGCCAGCCCTCCGGTGGCGATGACCGTGACGTCCCCGGGGTCGTCCGCCAGCTCCCTGGCCATCCGGCCCACGACGCCGTCCACCTGGCCCGCGAAGCCGTACACGATGCCCGCCTGCATGGCCTCCACGGTGTTCTTGCCGATGACGCTCCGCGGCCGGGCGATCTCGATCTTCCTGAGCTGCGCGCCGCGCACCCCCAGCGCGTCGACGGAGATCTCGATGCCGGGCGCGATGACGCCGCCGACGTACTCGCCGCGCACCGAGACCGCGTCGAACGTCGTCGCCGTGCCGAAGTCGACGACCACGCAGGGGCCCCCGTACAGCTCGACGGCGGCGAGCGCGTTGATGATGCGGTCGGCGCCGACCTCCTTGGGGTTGTCCATGAGGATCGGCACGCCCGTCTTGACGCCCGGCTCGACCAGCACGGCGGGGATGTCGCCGTAGTAGCGCCGGGTGACCTCGCGCAGTTCGTGCAGCACGGAGGGCACCGTCGAGCAGATGGCGATGCCCTCGATGTTGTCGCCCAGTTCCTCGCCGAGCAGCGGGTGCATGCCCATCAGGCCCTGCAGCAGGACGGCCAGTTCGTCGGCTGTGCGGCGGGCCTCGGTGGAGATGCGCCAGTGCTCCACGATCTCCTCGCCGTCGAAGAGGCCGAGGACGGTGTGGGTGTTGCCGACGTCGATCGTCAGGAGCATCAGGCGCTCTCCTCGCGCAGGTCCAGGCCGATGTCGAGGACCGCCGAGGAGTGCGTGAGGGCGCCCACCGCCAGATAGTCGACACCGGTGGCCGCGTACACGGCGGCGTTGTCCAGGGTGAGGCGGCCCGACGACTCCAGCCGGGCGCGGCCCTCGACCAGCCGGACGGCCTCGGCCGTCTCCCCGGGAGTGAGGTTGTCCAGCAGGATCAGCTCGGCCCCCGCCTCCAGGAGCGGCGGGATCTGGTCCAGCCGGTCGACCTCCGCCTCGACGGGGACGTCGGGGAACTCCTCCCGCACGCGCCGGAACGCCTCGGCGACGCCGCCCGCCGCGAGCACGTGGTTGTCCTTGATGAGCGCCGCGTCCGACAGCGACATCCGGTGGTTGACGCCGCCGCCGCACCGCACCGCGTACTTCTCCAGGGCGCGCAGCCCCGGCGTCGTCTTGCGGGTGTCCCGCACTCGCGCTCCGGTGCCCGCGAGGGCGTCCGCCCAGGCGCGGGTCGCGGTGGCGATCCCGGACAGCCGGCACAGCAGGTTCAGCGCGCTCCGCTCGGCGGTCAGCAGGTCGCGGGTGCGGGTGCGGACGGTGAGCAGCTTCTCACCGGGCCGGACCCGGTCGCCGTCCAGCACATGGCGCTCCACCTCGAAGTCGTCCGTGCAGACGACCGAGAGCACCGCCTCGGCGATCCGCAGGCCCGCCGCGGTGCCCTCCTGGCGAGCGGTGAAGTCGCCGGTGGAGACGGCGTCCTCCGGGATGGTGGCGACGCTGGTGACGTCGACGCCGTTGTCCAGGTCCTCCTCGATGGCCAGGTGCGCGATGTCCTCGACCTGCACCGGGTCGAGCCCCGCTTCGAGCAGCAGCTGGACCAGGCCGGGGTCGAGGCCGCACTCCAGCGGGTCGAGGCCGGCGCCGTCCCCCGCAGCGCAGCCGCAGCCGTCGCCGCAGCCGCCCTGCGGCGCCGCGGGGCCTCGTCCGATCGTCAGGAGCGGGAGGTCGTCGGTCACGGATTGCTCTCCTTGGTCGCGACCGGAGGAAACGCGGTCGTGTCGGTCATCCGGATGTCTGCGTCGTTCAGCGGCAGGCGGACCACGATATGCCGTCGCCAGTGGGCGTCGTCCCGCTCCGGGAAGTCCTCGCGCCAGTGGCAGCCGCGGGTCTCCGTACGCAGCTGCGCCGCGGCGACCAGCGTCCGGGCCACGAGGTGCAGGTTGGCCGTCTCCCAGGTCTCGGTGCCGGGCTCGGCGGGCTTGTCGGCCAGTTCGGCGGGCAGCGCCGCGAGCCGCTCCGCCGCCCGCGCCAGGCTGTCGGCCGAGCGGAGCACCCCGGCGCCCTCGGTCATGGCGCGCTGGATCCGCAGCCGGGCCTCGGGCGGCAGCAGGGGGCCCTCTCCGGCCCTGGGCGCGGGGACGGCGGCCCCGGGCGCGGGGACGGCACCGCGGCCGTCAGCGGGCCCGTCAGCGGCCGCTGCGGCGGGCCCGGGGGCT
>NZ_JAAKZZ010000363.1 GCF_011045075.1 Streptomyces boncukensis | reverse complement strand
CCGCCTCCCGGCCCCGACCCGGGCCATGGACACGATCCCGGCCCCGGACACGACTCCGGACACGACCCCGGGCACGACTCCGGCCACGGTCCCGGACACGACCCCGGGCAGGTGCCGGGCCAGGCGCACGGCCCCGGGCACACGCATGGGCACGGCCATGGCCATGGGCATGGGCATGGGCACAGCCATGCGCACGGTCCGCCCGCGCCCGTCTCCCGCCATCTGCGCAAGGTCATCGGCGCGGTGCTGATCCCGTTCGGGCTGGCGGTGCTCGCCGGGCTGGTCGTGCTGTGGCCCGGCGGCGCCCCCGGGCACGATCACAACCACTCGGGCGTCGGCTTCGACCGGCCCACCTTCCAGGCGAAGGTGGTGAAGCTGGCGGAGGTGGACTGCAAGGACGTGAACGCCCAGCAGCCGCAGCAGCCCTCCGGGCCGGGGGAGCAGGGCGACGGGGCGGGGAGCGCCTCGGGGCCGTGCCAGAAGGCGACCATCGAGATCGCCGAGGGCAAGGACAAGGGCCACCGCTACACCGAGGTCGTCACGCCGGACGCCACCCGCACCTACGAGGTGGGGCAGAAGGTCGTCGTCGCCTACGCCGAGAAGGCGCCGCGCAAGCTGCAGTACAGCGTGGTCGACGCCAACCGGGACTTCCCGATGCTGCTGCTCGCGGGGCTGTTCGCGCTCGTCGTCGTCGCGGTGGGACGGCTGCGCGGGGTGCTGGCGCTGGTGGGGCTCGCGGTGAGCTTCGCGGTGCTGACGCTGTTCATCCTGCCCGCGATACTCCAGGGCTCGAACCCCCTGGTGGTGGCGGTGATCGGGGGCAGCGCGATCATGCTTTCGACGCTGTATCTCTGCCACGGGGTGAACGCGCGCACCTCCGTGGCGGTGCTGGGGACCCTGGTGTCGCTGCTGCTGATCGGGGTGCTGGGCTCGGTGTTCATCGGCTGGGCGCGGCTGACCGGGAACACGGACGACACCACGAGCCTGGTGCACGGGCTGTATCCGCAGATCGAGATCAAGGGGCTGCTGCTCGCCGGGGTGCTCATCGGCTCACTGGGGGTACTGGACGATGTGACCGTCACCCAGACCTCGGCGGTGTGGGAGCTGAAGGAGGCCGAACCGGGCGCGAGTTGGCGCAAAATCTACCGCTCGGCGATGCGTATCGGCCGGGACCATATCGCGTCCGTGGTGAACACGCTGGTCCTGGCGTACGCGGGGGCGGCGCTGCCGCTGCTGCTGCTCTTCTCCATCGCGCGCAGCGATGTGTCGATGGTGGCGACGAGCGAGGTGGTCGCCGAGGAGATCGTCCGTACGCTGGTGGGCTCGATCGGGCTGGTGGCCTCCGTTCCGGTGACGACGCTGCTGGCGGCCCTGGTGGTCTCCGCCGACCGGCAGCGCCGCGGAACCGCCGCTGCCGTGACGGGGCCGGGCGGGGAGGCCCCGGCGGGCGGCGGTCCTGGCGGCGGTGCCCCGGGTGGTGCTCCGGGCGGCGGTGCGGCCACCGGCCGGGTCACCAGCCGCCGCGGGAAGAGGAGGAAGCCGAAGTGAACCGGCGCACCAGGTAGACGACGCCGCCGACGAGCGCGGCGAAGACCAGGACCTTGAAGAGCAGGCCGACGATGAAGCCCACGATGGCGGAGATGAGGCCGCCGAAGACGACCAGCGCTATGACCGGGACGGCGATCCACTTCACCCACCACGGCAGGCTCGAAAAGGTGTCCTTCGCGTCCATCTGCGTTCTCCGTTCTGTGTCGGTGCCAGGGCTGTCGTGCTGTCTTCGATGCTAAGCGGCCGATCGCCGCCCCGGGAGGTGTCCCGGCCCCGGTCCTCCCCTGAACCCAACCCCGAGGCAACCCTGACGCGCTCATTCCGCGCCTGCCGGATCCCCCCCCTCCCGCTCAGCTCTCCGGAGGGGAGAAGACGACCAGGACCCGCAGGTCCTCGGAGATGTGGTGGAACCGGTGCGGGGTCAGCGCCGGGACGTACACCACGCTGCCCCGCGCCACCTGCGTCGTCTCCTCGCCGACCGTCACCGAGGCGCGGCCGCTGACGACGAAGTACACCTCGTCCTGGGCGTGCGGGGTCTGCGGGTCCTGGGTGCCCTGGTCGAGGGCGTAGAGACCGACCGACATCCGCCGCTCGCGCAGGAACTGCAGATACGCTCCCTCGTTGGCGGCGCGCTCGGCCTCCAACTCCTCCAGACGGAACGCCTTCACCGGACGGGCATCCTTTCGCTCGGGGTCTGCAACGATCGAACCATGACGTACTTCCTCATCAAGACGGGGGCCAACGCGCTGGCGCTGGCCGTGGCAACCTGGCTGATCGGTGACATCACGCTGACCGGCGACGACGGCGGGAAGAAGGCCCTGACGCTGGTGCTCGTCGCCCTGATCTTCGGCGTCGTGAACTTCGTGGTCAAGCCGGTCGTCAAGCTCTTCTCGATGCCCCTGCTGATTCTGACGCTGGGCCTGTTCACGCTCGTGATCAACGCCCTGATGCTGCTGCTGACCTCCTGGCTGGCGGACAAGCTGGACCTCAGCTTCCATGTGGAGGGGTTCGGCACGGCGGTGCTCGGCGGCCTGATCATCTCGATCGTGTCCTGGGCGCTGAACATGGTGCTGCCGGACCGGGACTGACACACGGGTGTAAGGAAGCGCATGTACCGGGTCTGTTTCGTCTGCACGGGCAACATCTGCCGCTCGCCGATGGCCGAGGCCGTCTTCCGGGCCCGGGTCGCCGAGGCCGGGTTCGACGGGCTGGTCGGGGTGAGCAGCGCGGGCACCGGCAGCTGGCATGTGGGCGAGGGCGCCGACCCGCGCACGCTCGCCGTGCTGGCCGCCGCCGGGTATCCGGAGCTGGACCACGCCGCACAGCAGTTTGACGCCCACTCGTTCGCACGGCACGACCTGGTGGTGGCGCTCGACGAGGGGCACGCGGCGGAGCTGCGCGCCCTGGCCCGCAACCCCGCCGAGGCCGCGAAGGTGCGGCTGCTGCGCTCGTACGACCCGGAGGCCGACCCGGCCGACCGCGAGGTGCCCGACCCTTACTACGGCGGGCCCGGCGGCTTCGACGTCTGCCTCGACCTGGTGGAGGCCGCCATGCCCGGGTTGCTGGTCGCGGTGCGGGATGCGCTGGATCTCGAAGGGGCGCGCGAATGACGCCGCACTCTGCCCCGCGCGACCTCGTCCGGGCCGTCTCGCGGGCCGTGGGCCGGGAGGCCGTCGACGCGGTGCCGGTGGGCGGCGGCTCGATCTGCGACGCGTACGCCGTCACCCTCGACGGCCCCGATACCAGAACCGGCACCGGCACCGATGCCAGAACCGACACCGGTACCAGAACCAGTTCCGGCACCGGCTCCGGCCCGGCGCGGCAGGTGTTCGCCAAGACGCTGGACGCCGCCCCCGCTGACTTCTTCGCCGCCGAGGCGGCAGGGCTGGCGCGGCTGCGGGCGACGGGCGCGGTCGCGGTGCCCGACGTCTACGGCGCCGAGCGCGGCGCGCTCGTCCTGGAGTGGGTCGAGCCGGGCGCCGCCGACGCCGCACAGGCCGAGCGGCTGGGGCGGGACCTGGCCGCGCTGCACCACACCCCGGCCCCCTCGTACGGCACCCCGGGCGAGCCCTGCTACCTCGGCCCGCTCCCGCTGACCTCGCCCGCCGCACCCGTGACCGACCCGGCCGAGTGGCCCGCCTTCCACGCCGAGCACCGGCTGCTGCCCTTCGTCCGCGCCGCCGTCGACGCCGGACACCTCGCGCCCGGCGACGCGCGGGCGGTCGAGAGGGTGTGCGACCGGCCGGACGACGAGGGCGTCTGGGGACCGCCGCAGCCGCCCGCCGTCATCCACGGCGACCTGTGGGCGGGCAATGTGCACTGGTCGGCCGACGGGCGCGCGCGGCTGATCGACCCGGCGGCGCAGGGCGGCCACCCCGAGACCGATCTGGCGCTGCTCGACCTCTTCGGCACCCCGGGACTGCGGCGGGTGCTGGCGGCGTACGAGGAGGTGCGGCCGGTGCCGGGGCTGGCCGCGCGGATGCCGCTGCACCAGCTGCAGCATTTGCTGGTGCACGCGGTGCTGTTCGGCGGCGGATACGGAGCGCGGTGCGGCGCTGCGGCGCGCACGGCGCTCGCGGGAGCGTGACCGGGCGCGCGTACGGCAGGGAGCGCTCTGAGAGGCTGGGACGATGAGTGATGCTCACCGTGATGCCGAGGCGACGCGGGTGGTGCGGGCCGGGCTGCCGCCCGAGGAGGCGTACGCCCCGCCGCTGCCCGGCCCCGTCTTCGCCGCGCACTACCACCTGCCCGGGGACGTGGACGGCGCCCCGTACACCTACGGCCGGGACGGCAATCCGACCTGGACCGGGCTGGAGCGCGCCGTCGCCGAGCTGGAGGGCGCGGCGGAGGCCGTGGCCTTCGCCTCCGGGATGGGCGCGATGTCGGCCGTGCTCTTCACCTGGCTGCGGCCCGGCGATGTCGCCGTGCTCCCCTCGGACGGCTACAACCTGCTCGCGTCCCTCCGGCAGCGGCTGGAGGACTTCGGCGTCACGGTCCGCACGGCGCCCACCCCCGGGGACGCGCAGCGCGAACTGCTCGCGGGCGCCCGGCTGCTGTGGATCGAGTCCCCCTCGAACCCCGGGCTCGATGTCTGCGACATCCGCGCGCTGGCGGACGCGGCGCACGCGCACGGCGCGCTCGTCGCCGTGGACAACACCCTCGCCACCCCGCTCGGCCAGCGCCCGCTCGCGCTGGGTGCCGACCTGTCCGTCGCCAGCGGCACCAAGGCGCTCACCGGGCACGGGGACGTACTGCTCGGCTATGTGGCCTGCCGGGACGCCGGGTTGGCGGCTCAGGTGCGCGGCTGGCGCAAGACCGTCGGCGCGATCCCCGGGCCCATGGAGGCGTGGCTGGCGCACCGCTCGCTGGCCACCCTGGAGGTGCGTACCGCGCGCCAGGCGGAGAACGCGCTGGCCGTCGCCGAGGCGCTGCGCGACCACCCCGAGGTGACGGCGGTACGCCATCCGGGGCTGCCCGGCGACCCCGCGCACGCTCTCGCCGCGCGCCAGATGAGCCGCTTCGGCTGCGTGGTCTCCTGCACGCTTGAGGACCGGGAGTTCGCCGAGCGCTTTCTGGCCGGGCTGCGGCTGGTCGGCGAGGCGACCAGCTTCGGGAGTGTGCGCTCCACCGCCGAGCGGCGCGGGCGCTGGGGTGGGGACGCGGTGCCGGAGGGCTTCGTACGGCTCTCGGTGGGTGTCGAGGACGCCGGGGACCTCGTCGCCGACCTGCGCAGCGCGCTGGGGGCTGCGCGCCGGGGAGAGCTGAGCTGAGCCTCTCCGTGCCGCCTCTCCGGGGCCGGGCGCGGGCTGCCCCTGACGGAGCGTCGCGGTCCGCGGGGGCTTCCTGGCCGGTCGCGCAGTTCCCCGCGCCCCTTCGGGGCGCACACACCCGAGTGGGGCACCCATCAGGGGCGCGGGCCCCCTCCCAGCGGGTTCCGCCGGGCGGGCGGCGCTACTCCGGGCGGTTGTCGGGGCCGCCGTACTCGGGGCTGGAGTAGTCGGGGCTGGAGAACTTCGGCCGGGTGGAGTGCTCCTGGGGCGACTCGGTGGCGGGGCGGCTGGAGAACTCCGGGTGCGAGTAGCCGAGCGGACTGTGCTTGCCGTCCGGTGGCGTCCGGTCCGGCGGCGACTCCGCGCCCCGCGACCCGTCGAGCGCCTCCCGCAGGAACGGCACGATGCCGCGCTCCAGCAGCGCCTGCCGCCAGGCTTCCCGCGCCCGGTCCACCTCCGCGCTGAGCCCGGCCTCTCCCTCTCCCTCACCCTGTCCCGCACCCGCTTCCGTGCCGTCGGCGTCCGCGCGCGGGCGGCCGTCGCGCGGCGCGCGGACCGAACTCGCCCCGTTGCGCAGCGCGGTGAGCAGCAGGGCGCCCATCGCGATCAGCGCCCCCGCCGCCGCGAACGCCGCGAACACCCAGCCCGCGCTCCGGATCGGCTGCGCGATGGCCGGCTCGGGCGTCATCAGATGGAGGGTGTAGCCCAGCAGCAGGAAGATCACGGCGGCGGTGCCCGCGAGCACCGGCGCCAGCACCGAGACGATCGCCATCAGACCCGCGCCGCTGGCCTCCACGAAGGGCTCGCCGCCGACGGCGCTGGCCAGCCGGCTCACTCCCGCTTCCCCGCCGCTTCCGCCGTCGCCCCTCCCGCCGTCGGCTCTCTCGCGCCCGGCGGGCGTGCCGCCCATGGAGGAGGGCGCGTTGGAAGGCTGGCGCAACTCCTCGCGCAGCCGTACGAACTGCCGGTACTCCGTCTCCGCACAGGCGGCTATCGCGGATGCCGCGCTGAGCGCCATGGTGCGCAGCTGTTCGGCGTTCAGATGTTGGCCGATCGCCGCGAGGTCGGGACGGCGCGGCGCGGATCGCAGTGCCTCGTCGAGGACCCGCTCGAATTCGGGCCGGTCCTCGCGTAGCAGATGCGGAGCGCTGTTCATGTGCATCCCCCGATGCTCCGTAGGGCCGTCGGTGGCCGGTCGAGGGCGGGGCGGGTCAGCAGGGCGGAGAACTCGTCGGCGAAATCGATGGTAGAGCGCCCCCCGCACTCCGTGACAGAGAGTTTTCCGAATTGACCCGCGCACACGGTCTTCCCCAGCCGATCACTCCTTGAGAATCTCCTGCCCGGGATTTCCGCGTGCGAACCCCGAACTCAGTCGGCGAGGGGGAGTTGGGCGATGAGCAGTTTGCCCGCCATCGTGACGCCGCCGTCCATCGCCACCGCCAGGCCGTCGGCGTAGACATGCGGTCCTGTGACGTCCGGGCCGGTCTCGTCGTCCTCGCTGCCGACCTCGCCCAGCAGATACGGGATCGGGCTGTGCCCGTGCACGATGCGCTTTCCGCCGAACCTGTCGAGCAGCTCCCGTACGGCCGCCGGGCCGGCGGTCTCCTCGCGGAACGCGAACCGCTTGGTGAACTTCCGGAAGAGGTCCCAGGTCTCCTCCGCGTCCTGCCGCTGAAGGGCCTCGGTGATGGCGTCGTTGACGTCCTCGATGGTCTCGCCGTAGTCGAGGTAGCAACTGGCGTCGGAGTGCACCAGCAGGTGGCTGTCGGCCAGGGTGATCGCGTCGAGCCGGGACATCCACTGGATGTGGTGGTCGCGCAGCCGCTCCATGTCGGTGCGCTGACCCCCGTTCAGCAGCCAGGCCGCCTGGAAGGAGGCGGTGCCCGCACCGGAGTTGACCGGGGTGTCGCCGAACCGCTTGGCGCCCAGCAGCAGCAGCTCGTGGTTGCCCATGAGGGCCTTGCAGTAGCCCCCGGCCGCCGCCGCCTCCGCGGAGAGCTGCATGACCAGGTCGATGACGCCGATGCCGTCCGGGCCGCGGTCCGTGAAGTCGCCCAGGAACCACAGCCGCGCGTTGTCCGCGATCCAGCGGTCGTCGGCGTCGATGATGCCGAACTGGCGGAGCGCGGCGCGCAGCTCGTCCAGATAGCCGTGCACATCGCCGACGACGTACAGCGGGCCGTCGCCGTCGTTCCCGCTGGACGTCACGGAGACGTCGACCATGGTGGGCGTCGGCTGCGTGCCGTCCGCCGCTCCGCCGATCACGGGCAGGTCCCGCTCGGTGGGCGTGTACTCGTCGGACGGCGCCTCTCCCGGCCCGCCATCGCCGGGCCCGGCGATGGCGGGCCGGGAGAGGCG
>NZ_JAAKZZ010000362.1 GCF_011045075.1 Streptomyces boncukensis | reverse complement strand
ACGGGGTGCGGGGCACGGGGTTTCGCTGAGCAAACGCTCGTGAGGTCCGTGCTCCGCCGAGCCGGTCGCCTTCCGGGCATCGGAGGGCCCGTGGCCCGGCCCCGGCGGCGCGGTCCCGCACCCCGGCAACGGCCGCGCGCCGAGCGGGAAACGCTTGGGTTCCGGGGGAGAGCAGGGGTCCGTGCGGCATTCCGTGGATCCGAACAGCGCGGCGAAAACTACACCTCCACCTCGGAAGGAAGAATTCCCGACCCCTATTCCGGGGGCGCGTTGGGGGACTGTGGAGCGCCCGTATCGGATAGGGGTGCGTACGGGTTTGCCGTCTCCGTGCCGTCGTGCACACTTCCTGGCATGGCGATCGAGGCTTTCGTCGATGGTCGTATGGGCCGCACTACTCGTCTGATCGAGCGCCACCGCATTCCTGCCGTCCCCCCGTCCGCCGCGCGCCCCGTGCGGCACCGCCCCGAGCGGCGCCGCTGCCGGCGCCATACCGAAACAGCTCCAGACTCCGGCCCGACGTCCTCGGCCATCCCCCGTTAGCAGGGGACGCCGGGCCGGCATCCGCCTCTGCGGAGCAGCGCACGCGTCGAGCCGCGCGACGCGCCCCAGGGCCGGACCGGTACGGGGCACCCCAGTGGGAAGGCCGAGAGGCAACCGGTGGAACCGGGGCTGACGCCACTGCTCGATCTGTGCCCGTCACTGAACACTCTGGAAGGTATGGAGATGAATAACCCGGGTCCGAATGCGCTTCTGGTCGGTGGGCCGGATTGGTCCAACGATGAGCCTTGGCGTGTCCGGCATGTCAAGCCGGAGCAGATAACCATCAAGGTCAATGTGGGGAATCGCTACGAGCACTTCCAGCGGACCGGACAAGAGGTAGTGCGCGAGCAGCGTCAACTCAACGTCTTCGAATGGAGCCACAGCACATTCGTGGCCGAGTAGCGGACTCTTGTGCGGCCGCGGCTGGGAGCCGGGTGCGCGGTGCGCCCGGCGCTCCGGCCGCGGCCGGCTGACTTTTCCGGCCACGGGTCGAGGCCGTGTCCGGCGTCTCGTGCGTACCCGGTATCGGGGCCGGCAATGCGCGGAGAGCACGACGAACCCCGTCCGGGGCGCGGGGAACTGCCCGCTCAGCCAGGTCTGCGCCCGCACCCGGCGGTGAACAGCAAGGGGCAGCCCCGACGCCGGGGGCTGGTGGCCGAGATATGCCTGTGATCGCCCCAACGGGTGGTGTTTGAATACGTGTGCACGTTACCGATACACAGGGGGCACGCGATATGCACACCGTATTCACGCGAACGGGCCTGCTCACCGGCCGACCACGGCGGTGAGAACGGCCCGCCGGTGGCCAGTAGGCGCAGCTTCGGGGAGGAGATCTGCGTCCGCGTCATCGGCGGTTCCCTGACGCGTCGCCACGGGCGGTCAACCAACCCGTGGCAGCACATTCCTGAAGTTCGTTCATGACGGGCCCTGCCAGGGGCGGATCACGTGTGCCCGCACCCCTGCGCAGGCCGCGCGCCCTCCTCCGTTCCCTCGATTCGGGTGGGTGCGCAGGGGGGAGAAGAGTGAAGATTGCGTTTTTGATCAACAATGTGTATGGCATAGGGGGGACGATCCGGGCGACGGCGAATCTGTCGCGTGCGCTGGCGGGGCGGCATGAGGTGGAGGTCGTCAGTGTCCACCGGGTGGCGGATGAGCCCGAGCTCGCCTTCGATGGGCGGGTGAGGCTGTCGTCGCTGATCGACATGCGGGAGGGGACTCCCGGCTATGAGGGCGGTCATCCGCTGACCGGGCAGCCGTGCTCGATGTTTCCGGACACCGGGGCTGCGGCGGATTCCGCGCGTCTGCCGTACTCCGCGTTGCAGGACGAGCGGATCGGCCGGTGGCTGGGGGAGACGGGCGCGGAGGTGGTGATCGCCACTCGCCCGGATCTGAACGGCTATCTCGCCCGCGACGGCGGGACCCGTTATCTGCGTGTCGGTCAGGAGCACTTGAGTCTGGACGCCCACGATCCCACGCTGCGCGGGCATCAGAATGCCGCCATCCCGGGGCTGGATGCGTTTGTGGCCGTCTCGGAGGCGGATGCTGCCCAGTACCGCCGGGCTCTGCCGGACGTCTGGGCCCGGATCGTGTGCATTCCCAACGGTGTGCCTCAGCCGGCGGTCGAGCCGTGCGATCACGGCTCGAAGGTGATCGTGGCGGCGGGGCGGCTGGCGGCCGTCAAGCGCTATGACCGGCTCGTCGACGCCTTCGCGAAGGTCGCCGGGGCCCATCCCGGGTGGAGTGTGCGGTTGTATGGGCGCGGGCCGGAGCGGGCGGCGCTGCGGCGGCGGATCGACGAGCTGGGCCTGTATGAGCGGGTCTTTCTCATGGGGCCGGTCTCCCCGATCGAGACGGAGTGGGCCAAGGCGGCGATCGCTGCCGTCTGCTCGGACAGGGAGTCCTTCGGGATGACCCTCGTGGAGGCGATGCACTGCGGTGTGCCCGTCATCTCCGGCGACTGTCCGCACGGGCCCGCCGAGATCATCGAGGACGGCTCCAACGGTGTCCTGGTCCCGCTGGAGGCCGGTGTGGACGGTTACGCCACGGCCTTGGGCGCCCTGATGGCGGATGCGCCGCGCCGCGCGCGGCTGGGTGCGGCGGGTCGCGAGCGTGCCCGCGCCTATACCCCCGAGACCATCGCCGACCGCTACGAGACCCTGATCCAGGACCTGCTGGCCGCGCGCCGCCGCCACCGCACCCTGTGGACCCGGCTGCGCTCCGCACTGCCCGTCGGCCGCGCGACGCGGAATGAGGCGTCGCCCGCACCGGCACCGTCATCCGGCCCGGACGCGCCCGCGCGGCCCCGCGCCGCCGCCCGCGCCACAGCGGACGGCGGCATCAGCATCCGCCTGGATGCCGAGACCCTGCCGCCGGGCCCTCTGCACTTCCTGGCCCGGCTGCGCCACGACCCCAAGGAGCAGCACATACGCATCCCGCTCCCGCCCGCCGCCACCGCACCCGCCGGAGAACACCATGGCCTCCCTGGAGGCGGCGATCGACAGCGGCGCGGGCTGGGTCGAGACCGACGTGCAGTTCACCAAGGACGGCCACCCAATCATCATGCACGACGCGACCGTGGACAGAACCACCGACGGAACCGGCCGCGTCGAACAGCTGACCGCCGCAGAGACAGCCCGGCTCACCGTCAAGGGCGGAGGACGCGTTCCCACCCTGGAACAGGTGCTGGCCTCGCCCAAGGTGCGGTCCGTCCGCCTCCTGCTGGAGATCAAGGGACCGCAGAGCTCCAGTGCCGTCCGCCGCGCCCTCGACCTCGTGGACGAGAACGGCATGACCGCACGCACGCTGGTGCAGTCCTTCGACGAGGCCATCGTGCGGGACGCCGCCGCCTCCCCGTACGAGACCAAGGTCGCACTGCTGCGCTCCCGGCTGGACGCGGATCCCGTGGCCACCGCACGCACGTTCTCCCTCGACGCCTACGCGGTCAAGTTCAGCAGCCTCTCCGCGCGCCCCGGGGTGGTGGGCCAACTGAAGGCGGCCGGCGTCGAGATATTGGTCTGGACGATCGACACCCCCACCGCATGGCAGTCCGCGACAGCATGGAACGTCGACGGCATCATCACCAACCGCGTGGACGAGTACCTGCGCTGGCGCGAGACCTACTGCGCCAGTGGCAATGGTGCGTGAGGGGGCTCGAAACCCGTAGGGCGCAATTCTCACCCGGTTCTGCAGGCTCTGCACGCATCCGTGTGCACGGCCATCGATGCGTCCTGTCCCATGCTCGCGCTCCTACGGTCCGACCGGAATGCGGCGCCGGGTGCGCTGCGGCGCAATGCGTCGACGGAGTCGCTCGGCAAGGCGCCGCCCAGAGCCTCACCGCGCCATAGGAGGCGAAGCCGTGCGAGTGCGCGACGTGTCCGCTGGCGACCGTCTCAAGTACCCCTCCGCTTCGAGTGGCGGTACTCTCGCGGATGCCGACCACCGCCACCCCGGCCGCTTGACGGGCCCGGACCACACCTTCGCCCGCGCGGTCGGCGCCCCCCTCACCCTCAGCGTCGGGACCGTCCACCACGCCCTCGTCTACGGCCCCGGCGCCCAGGCCAACGCCTCTACACCATGCTTTCGCGCGCGAAGGACGAGACCCATCTCTACTTCCCTCTCGCCGCCTGCGAATCCGCAGCTGATTCTCGACGACGTCCCCGGCAACCGCGTCTCGCCCGATATACGCGAGGTCCTGAACCGCACCGGCGGCAATCAACAAGCTGAGCAGCGATGTACGGGGGTGGGGCAGGGGCCCGCTTCCCTGCCCCGCGGGCCCCTCGCACTCCCCCGGCACCAGCGCCGCCCTGCGAGAGCTCCCATGGGGTAGCTCACCCGTTCCAGGATCACGCGACTGCCCGCCACCTCAGCAGGAAACCGTCTCCTCGCAGTCCCGTAGGGCATCCTGCACGGGCAGGGCCCATTCCCCTCTCGTCCTCCTGGACCCGTATGCCGGCGGTGCGGAGCATTTCGCCCTGGGGCTCAGATGCTCAACGCCGACGCGTTGCTTCCCGGCACCGGGGGTTTCCTCGCCGACGATTGATTCGATCAGTTCTACGAAATCGCAGTCGGGGAGGGGAAGCTCCAGGTCGTCGTCGACGAACCCTACGGCTGCCGGAACGCACTGGATTAAGAACTGCGCCCTTTCGGGGAGCTGCGGGCGCCAGCGCCGCATGGAGGTCAGGACGTGCAGTGCAAGGTCTATCTCAAGCCGAGTCGCCTTGGTGCTCAACGTGGCCGGTGTGAAGGAGGCATGGTCCAGCCACCAGTCCGCCTCGGCTTTCTCGCCCAGGGAGCGGTGGTGGAGGTAGAGGCAGTAGGAAGCGAGGGCGTCTGACGCACCCGCCGCGTACTGCCACCAGAAGCGGGCGCTGTCCTCGCAGTGCGCCAGGTACAGTATCCCGCCGAGGACTCTGGCGCCCCGGGGCTCCGGCATCGCGTCTGCGACAAACTCCCGCAGGCTGCTCAGGGCCTCCGGGCGGGTGATGAACGCTTCGCACAGGCTCCGAAGACTCAGCGCCCTCGATTCCGGTGTCCGGCACTCTTCCGGGGATGGGAGAGCCATGTCGGGATCGGAATTCGATCTTGTTTCCGGAGTGTGAGCGGCGACCCTTATCGCTATGCGCTCCTCGGCAGCGGCGATCTCCTGGTCCGTGTACGGACTCATCGGGACCATGCGCACCCTGGAAAGCAGAAAGTCGATGTCGACAGTCATCGCTGCTCCTGGCCCTCCTTACGGGACTGCACTTCAAACTTCCCGCGAAGTGATTTCTTGGCATGCCGCTCGTGCGAGCGCACGCCTGCCTCTGTGATTCCCAATTCCTGTGCCGTTTCCGCAGTGCTGAAGTCGAAGCAGTAGCGGAGCGCGATGACGTCCCGCTGACGCTCCGGGAGCTCCGAGATCGCGGCGAAGACGGACATGGTCTGCTCCAGCTCCCCGATGGAGTCGCCTGCTTCCCTCACGGCGATGGTGTCGAATGCCGCACCTTCGGTGAGATCGGCGCGGCGCCGGCGGGAACGGGCGTGGCTGCACACGCAGTTCTTCATCGTCGCCCACGCGTATGCGGCTGGGTTCTCCTTCTTGAGAACTTCGTCCCACCGGCGCAGCAGCCTCTCGAATGCTTCGTCCACTGCGTCCTCTGCGTAGGCGCGGCACCCCAGTACGCGCTCAGCCCAGCGAATGTACTTGGGCCGGTGCATCTGGTGAAACGCGGAGAAGTCAAGCGGCGGCCGTTCCGGGGCCGGTGGGTGTCCGGATTGGCGCAGCGACGGTTCTTCCTGGGTCATCGTTGCTCTCCGTCCTCCGGCGTGCGACGGCGCAGTTCGGTCACTCCCACACGCACACCGGCGGCAACCGCACGTCTGAGCATCGACACCGCCGCCGGGCCGAAGACGCGCAGCGCCAGGGCGGCCATGACCAGGTCCCGCCCGAGCAGTTCCAACTGGTAGTTCACGGACCTGTGGGTCCTCTCGGCTAGTCGGTCAGGGCTGATCCCCCGCATCCCCGGAGGGCGACGTGTTCACCCTCTGCCCCTACGACCCCTACGCCTGGCCGATTCGTGCAGGCCCACTTCTGATGATTTTCGGAACGGAGCACTCCTGTATTCGTTTGAGTCGATATCTTGACCGCATACCTCCAGGTGAGGTCGCCTGACAACGTTGACCAGTGATGTGCCATGGAGATATGCCAGTTCACCGATGGGCCGCAGGGTCCGTGGGACCGGTGCATGCTCCGTGACCGACGTTCTGACGTAGGTTCAAGTGGTCAGATCTGTGCTGTGATTGTTCGTCATCTTGCTGAGAACGTTCTTGATCAACCATCTCGCGTACGCCTCATGCGCAACGTTGACCGTCCGGATCCAGCGGCCGACCCGGGCCGTGTCCACCGCGGTTCCCCGGTGACCGCGGCGCGCCGCGCAGTCGTTGATGCGCCGTGCCGTTGCCGCGTTCGACCAGCCCGCGGTCGAGAGAGCCGACGCCAGCGCGTAGTTGGGAGTGCTCAACGGGGCCTCCGTTCAGGAGCGGGGGTTGTGGAGGGGTCGCAACGCCGCAGGCGGTGGCCGCGCGCGGGGCGGGATCGGGACAACCGGTCAACTATCCGAAGGCGAGTGAACGGGCCCTCCGTGCCTACACCGATAAGCACCTGCTTCCTCCCGGCGCCCTGCTCAACGAGTTCGAGAAGTCAGTGAAACACGATCTCAAGTGCGAGGCGTGAGAAGGTGAGTGGACACAGGATTCAGCGTTGTCGTGTGATGTTAGGTTCATGGCGGACTGGCAACTCTGCGGCTCTGGAAAAGCGATGGATACGGACTTCCAGAATTCCTAGTCGGCACCAGACTGGATCCCGAAGGACGTGGCGTTCCGTGGCGTTGCCCGCCAGCTCGAAATCCCTTTATCACGGGAGGACGAGGCGGGTGATACTCCGTTTATGGATGAGATCTTCGTGCGAGCTGCCGCGCCTGGGGAAGCGGAAGCGCTGAGCGCGCTGACGCGGCGGTCGTAGGGGTACTGGGGGGTGCCCACAGGAACTGTTGGACCGGACGGCGGAAAAACTGACGATCAGCCCCGCTGCCATCCGTGACGGACATGTCGCAGTCGCGGAGCGGGACGGTGTGGTGGTGGGCTACTACCAGATCACCGGAGAACCGCCGCATGGAGAGCTGGCAGATCTGTTCCTCGAACCCGAGGAGATCGGCACCGGCCTGGGGAGGACTCTGTGGGAACACGCCGACGCCTCGGCCCGCGGCGCGGGCTTCCGCACTCTGAGAGTCCGACCCCCGTACCGGTCGACCGTGGTCCTGATCGACTCGTGGCCGAGGCGGGCCTACCGAACGCCTCCTGTTCGGGCGCCTCGCGGCGCTCGGCCTCCGTGCGGAAGCCCTCGTCCCGGACCCAGCGCACGGCCACTGCTGGCCGTGCGCGTTCACCAGGCCCCGGAACCGCTCTGCGGCTGCGGGGCCGGTGAAGACCTCGGATTCCTTCTTGCCCGTGCGCGGAGAAGGTGATGGTGCCCGTGCCCGCCCGGTGCCCGCACAGGCCAGACGAAAAAGGCCCCGCCGACCACCTTCGCGCTGGTCAGAGAGGCGAAGCCTGCCGTGCGCGAGGGGGGATTCGAACCCCCACGTCCGAAGACACCGGCACCTAAAGCCGTCCCGTCTACCAATTCCGGCACTCGCGCGCGTTCGTATCGTACTGCGGGGCCGTGGTGCGGGAGGGGGTG
>NZ_JAAKZZ010000361.1 GCF_011045075.1 Streptomyces boncukensis | reverse complement strand
ACCTCCCTCTGCGAGGCAGTGTGCGCCCGTACCCGGGCCTCCAGCACCCTCTGCACCTCAAGACCAAGAATCACGCCCTGCCAACGAGCACGACCTCACCAGCAGAACTTCCGCGGCGAAGCACTAGGTCAGGGAGCGAGCACGACCGTCTTGCCGGGCAGGCGTCCGGCGCCGGCATCCGCGTGCACGGCGGCCAGGTCGGCTACCAGGCGGTGGGCGGCGACGTGGATCCGGACCGTGCCGGCGTCGACCTTGCCCACCAGCTCGGCCAGCTGCGTGCCGTCGGGGCGGACGAAGAGGTTCGCGCTGCGCACGCCGCGGGCCGGATCCTCCGGGACGGGCCCCGCGGTGCTCACGGCGACACCGCTGTCGGCAACGTACGACGTCAGCTGTGCGAGCTCGTCGGGGGAGACCCGCACGTGGTTGACCACGACGTCGAACGGACCGCCCACAGCGGCCGGACCCGCGGCAAGTTCGAGCGGTCCGAACACCTGGTGGGCGCCATAGCCCCGCAAGCGCTCGCCATGCTGCTCCCCGTCCACTGCGGTCACCTTGGCCCCTGCGTCGACGGCGAGCTGCACGACCAGGCTGCCCACCCCGCCTCCCGCTCCGTTGACCAGGACGGACTGGCCGGACTTCACCTCGGCGAGCTCGAACGCCGTCTGCCATGCGGCCAGGCCCGTCAGCGGCAGGGCCGCTGCGTCAGCCAGCGCGATCGTGCGGGGAGCCGGGGCCAGGGATTCGGCGGGCACGGCCACGTACTCGGCGGCGCCGCCGGCGGAGTCGAGCGGCAGCATCGCCACCACCTGATCACCCGCCTGGAAGCCCGTCACGCCTGCGCCGAGTTCCTCCACGGTGCCCGCCAGGTCGATCCCCGGCACGTAGGGGAGCTCGATCGGGATCATCTCGGCCAGGGCACCGGCGCGGATGTGGTCATCGACCGGATTGAACGAGGTCGCCGCCATGCGCACCAGCACCTGCCCGGCGCCGGGAACGGGACGGTCGACGTTCTCGTAGCGCAGCACCTCACTGCTGCCGAACTCGTGGAAACGCACTGCCTTCATGGCACTTTCCTCCAGGATCTGTAGGGGATGCCGTCGCCCAGGGAGCTGAGGCGATCCGGCGGGAACGAGGAGCACCCGAGGTGCTCAGGTCAGCTGCACCGACCGGGTGGAGTTGCCCATCACCATGCGGTCGATGGCGCTCACGGCACTGGCCGGGTCGTCGGCGGTACCGACGGTGACCAGCAGCGGAACGAAGTGCTCGGCCGTCGGATGGGCGACGGCGGCGCCGGGTGCTTGGGCGCGGTAGTCGGCAAGAGCGTCCGCGTCGCCCCGTGCAAGAGCCTCAACCGCCCACGTGTCGAAGGCTGTTGTGGCTTCGGCGAGTTCCGGCCGGCGGAATACGGCGAAGCTGTGCGTCATGAAGCCCGAACCGAGCACGAGGATGCCCTCCTCGCGCAGAGCCCGCAGGCGCGCCCCCAGGGTCAGCAGGGCGTCGGGGTCCAGGCTGGGCATCGACAGCTGGACGACCGGGATGTCCGCGGCCGGGTACATCGCCATCAGCGGGATGAAGGCGCCGTGGTCGAGACCGCGGCCGGTGAACTCGTGCACCGGTGTCCGGCCCAGCACGCCCCCGAGCCGCCGCGCCAGGTCGGTGGCGTCCGGCGTCGCGTAGGGCAGGGTCTTGTAGCGGGGATGGAAGCCGCTGAAGTCGTAGTACAGCGGAGTGCCGGCCGCGGCACCGGACATCGCGACCGGCGCCTGTTCCCAGTGCGCTGAGACGACGACGATCGCCCGGGGCTTGGGCATCGACTGCGCCCAGTTGAACAGGTCGCTGAGCCACTGCGGATCGTCGAGCGTGAACGGTGCCCCGTGACTGACGAACAGGCCCGGCAGCGGACCGTAGGACGGGTCCCACATCCGCTGCTCACGCGCCTGCGGCAGTGCTCGCGCCAACAGGTCGTCGTATGCCCCGGCCGGAGTGGATGAGGCCAGGTTGTGCATGGGGGTCATCGAAATCAGACTCCTTCACTTGCCCAGGCAAGCCCTATGACTTGCTCGGGCAAGTGAAAAGCTAACCCGACAATGCATGCCCAGGCAAGGGATGCGGCTTGCCTGGGCAAGTATGATGGGGTTCATGAGCACCCAGTCACCCTGGCTCGACGACGACCAGCAGGCCCTGTGGCAGGCACTCCTCACCGTCGTCATCGCCCTGCCCGCAGCCCTCGACCGCCAGCTGCAGCACACATCGAACATCTCCAACTTCGAGTACGGGGTGCTGGCCCGGCTCTCCATGGCCGACGATCACACCATGCGGCTCAGCGACCTGGCCCGGGACTGCGACAGCACCCAGCCCCGCCTGTCGAAGCTGATGGACCGCTTCGAAGCCCGTGACTGGGTCGCCCGCCGCCCCGACCCGGAAGACGGCCGCTACACCCTGGCCACCCTGACCGACACCGGCCGGCAGAAACTCGCCGAGACCGCACCCGAACACGTCGCACAGGTCAAGCGGCTCGTCTTCGACCCGCTCACCGCCGCCCAGCGCCGCCACCTCACCACCGCGCTCACCCGCATCGCCGCCACCGTGCGCCAGGAACTCGACTGCTGAGGACCCGGGGCCCGTGGGTGGTGTGCGGGATCTTCCTGCTCCGCAGCCAGGTGCGGATCGCCCTGGAGCCGCAGCCCCTTGTCCCCGCCGACTCCCCCACCGCGGAGTTGCCGCTTTGCCCTCTCCCAAGGTGCGGTCGGTGCAACAATTCCGCAGGGCAGGACGCCGCACGGACGGCGGCCTGCCTCCGTGATACGCCCGGTCCGGCAGCGTCTTGGCAGGCCCTTCCCCTGGATCAGGGCTGATCGACTGATCGACGCGGAGGCTGGGGAAGCACGCACCCCTTCAAGAGAGGAGAGATGTGCTCACCAACCGACTGGCTCTGCCCGCGCCCTGGGCCGCCCGCCAGCTCAGCGGCACTGTCGAGGAGGGCCGTCTGCTGTCCCGCTGGATGGGCCAGACGTATCTGGAGGAGACCTGGGACCAGGCGTGGCCGCCGGAGCGCTGGACGGAGGAGTTACGCCGGCTGCACGGCAACAACGGGGGTGACGGGGGCGGACCGATCCTGATCACGTACGAGGGCAGGCAGTTCGCCTATATCGAGGTCTACCGGCCGCTGCACTCCAACATCGCCTCCTTCCAGCACTGGGGCCGACACGACCTGGGCTTCCACATAGCGATCATCGACCACGCGCTGACCGGGCGAGGGCTGGGCACCGCCTTCGTGGGCGACCTCGTGCAGACGTTGTTCCGGTGCTCGCCGGCAGCGGGGCGCGTCGCCGCCGAGCCCGACGTACGCAACCTGGCCTGCCGCACGGTGCTGGAGCGGGCCGGAATGTCCCTGGTCAGGACGGTGCAACTGCCACACAAGAAGGCGGCTCTGCATGTGTGCCCCCGGTCGCGGTACCGGGGCGCGACCGCCCCGGTACCGCATGAAGGGCGGACGGAGGCGCAGCGTGGCACGGAGTGACGCCGGTCCGCGCCTTCCGCGCACGGCGGCCGGAGGGCAGTCGGGCCCGGTCGCGCTGAGCAGCCTGCTGCTGAGCGTTCACCAGTCCGGATACGTGGTGGTGCCGCTGCTGGTCGGCGCGGCGGTCGACACCGCTCTCGGCGAGAGCCCGGCCGTGCTCCTGCGGTGGTGCGCCGCCCTCGCGGCGGTGTTCGCCCTGACGGCAGTGGCCGGGGCGCTGGGCAGCAGGCTGAACTACGCCGCGGAGCTGGCCTGGGCCCACCGCCTGCGGGTCGCGCTGGTTCGGCGCATCCTGTCCCCGCACGGCTTCGCGGGCCGCGCGCGCCGCGACGGCGAGCTGACCGCCCTGGTCCTGAGGGACACCCAGCAGCGGGCGGGGCTGGCGACCGTCGCCGGCACGGTCGTCCCCGCTCTGGTCTCGATGGTGATCGGCTTCGCGGCCCTGCTGGCGGTGTCCGCGGCACTGGCCGCGCTGCTGGCCGCCGGGGTCGGGACGACGCTGCTGCTCTCCCGGGTGCTGTCCCGCCGGCTGACCGCCCGGATCGACGCGGAGCGCGGCGGTCTGCTGGACATCGGGGCGCAGGCCGAGGACGTGCTCACCGGCCTGCGCACCCTCAAGGGCCTCGACGCCGAGGCCGAGAGCGTCGAACGCTACCGGCGGGTGAGCCGGAGCGCCGTGCGGACCAGGGTGGCGGCCATCCGCTGGGAGAGCGCCTACCGGGCCGTCAATTCGGCCGCGTCCGGGCTGCTCATGGTGGCCGTGATCTGGTTCGGCGGTTCGGCCGTGCTGGACGGGTCGATGACCGTGGGTCGGCTCGTGGGAGCCGTGGGACTGGTGCAGGTGATCGCCACCGCGCTGGAGCGGCTGACCTCCATGGGGACGCTGATCGCCCGTGCCTCCGTGTCGCGTACCGCGATCGACGAGATGCTGCGCGCCCCCGCCGGGGTGCCCGACGGGCCCCTGGCGCCTCCGGGGCCGGGCGCCGGGGAGGTACGGCTGAGCGGTGTGCGGGCCGGATCGCTGCGGGGGCTCGACCTGCGTGTTCCAGCCGGAAGCCACGTCGGGATCGTGTCACGGACGGAAGCCGACAGCGACGCCCTGCTCGCCCTGCTGTCGCGGGAGGGCGCATACGAGGGAAGCGTGCTGCTGGACGACGTGGAGCTGCGCGAGATGCCGGTCACCGCCGCACGGGAACGTCTGACCGTGAGCCGGCACGACGCCGATCTGTTCCCCGGCACGGTCATGGACAACATCGCGTCCGGCGCGTCCGGCCCCTCGGCCCGCCTCCGTGCCGACCCGTACATCCGGGCAGCCGCCGTCGACGAGGTGACGCGGGGCCTCCCGCACGGTCTCGACACCGAGATCACGGAGCGCGGCCGCTCGCTCTCCGGCGGCCAGCGCCAACGTGTGGTGCTGGCCCGTGCCCTGGCCACCGAGGCGCCGGTGCTGGTGCTCGCCGATCCGCTCAGCGCCACGGACGCGGCGACGGAGCACCGGGTCTCCCAGGGCATCCACCGGGCCCGTGCGGGGCGCACCACCCTCCTGCTCACCAGCAGCCCGGCGGTGCTGGCGGGCTGCGACCACGTGGTGGTGCTCGACGGCGGGAGAGTGGCCTTCGCCGGTACGCACGCCGAGCTGTCACACCGCCCGCACTACGCCTCGGCAGTGTTCGCATGAGTTCCGAGGAGCTTCCGACCGCCGGTGTGAAGCAGACCTGGCGGGTGGTGCGGGACTGCGGCCGCGACCAGGCCGGGGCCGCCTGGGTGGCGGCGGTCTGCCTGGTGCTGAGTTCGGCCTCGGTGCTGGTGGTGCCCCTGCTGGTCGGACGGATCGTGGACATCGTCACCGGCTCGGGCGACAGGGGCCTGCTCGGCCCGGCCGCCTTCGGGGCGCTCGTCATGACGGCGGTCGGCGCCGTCCTCGCCGCGGTGGGCGCCGGTCTCACCGCGCGGGTCTGCGAGAACGCCCTGGGCAGGCTGCGCGAGCGAGCCCTCGCCGCAGTGGTGGCCCTGCCGCTGCCCACCGTGGAGCGCCTCGGGCGGGGCACCGTTCTCAGCCGTACGGTCGGCGATGTGGGCGTCGCGTCCGACGTGGCCCGGGGGGCGCTGCCGGCCTTCCTGTCCGCGCTGCTGACCCTGCTGGTCACGTGCGGCGGCCTGCTGGCCCTGGACTGGCGCCTGGCCCTCGCGGGTGCTTTGCCGCTGCCGGTCTGGGTGGCGGCCACCAGGGGCTATCTGCGCCGTTCCGGACCGCAGTACGCACACGAGCGCACAGCCGAAGCGCGGTTGAGTCAGTTCCTGCTGACGGGGATCTCCGGCGCCCGCACCCTGCGTGCCCTGTGCCTGGAGGACGCGCACACGGCCGTGATCAAGGAACGGTCCGAGGCGTGGAGCGCGGCGGCGCTGCGCACCTGTGTGACCCGGGTGCGGTTCTCGCTCCACCTCAACGGGGCCGAACTGCTGGGCCTGCTGGCGGTGCTGGTGACGGGGTCGGCGCTGGTGAGATCGGGGTCGCTGTCGCTCGGCGCGGCCTCGACGGCCGTGCTGCTGCTGATGCGCGTCTTCGAGCCGGTCGGGACGCTGCTCTACCTCCTGGACGAGGTGCAGTCCGCTTCGGCCGCCTTGGCCCGGCTGGCGGGCGTCGTCACGGAGCGTACGGGGGACGCGGAGCGCGGGGAGAACGCGGAGCGTGGGGAGGACGCGGAGGACGCGGTGCGGTCCGGCCGCGAGCTGCCGAGCGACGGCGGACTCACGGTGCGCGGACTGGAGTTCGGTTACGCGGACGGCGCTCCCGCCGTCCAGGATGTGACGTTCCGCGTGGAGCCGGGCGAGCGCGTGGCAGTCGTGGGGCCCAGCGGTGCGGGCAAGTCCACGGTCGTGGGCCTCGTCACGGGGGTGCACACGCCCTGGCGCGGCAGCGTGACGGTGGGCGGGGTGCCGATCGGGCGGCTCCATCCGCGGGCCACGGGGCTGGTCACCCAGGAGAGCCATGTCTTCGCGGGGTCGGTGCGGGACAACCTCTCGATCGCCCGGCCCGACGCCGACGAGCCCGCGATGACCGCTGCGCTGGCCCAGGTGGGGGCGTTGGACTGGGCGCTGGAGCTGCCCGAGGGGCTGGAGACGGTGGTCGGGCCGGGGGGCGAGGCGCTGTCCCCCGCCCGGCGGCAACAGCTGGCCCTGGCCCGGCTGGTGCTCGCGGACCCGCCCTTGGCCGTTCTGGACGAGCCCACCGCCGAGAGCTACGGCGGGGATCGCTCGGCCATGAGAACCGCTGTGGACGCCGCCCTCAAGGGGCGTACGGGGATCGTCATCGCGCACCGGCTCAGCGACGCCCGCGCCGCCGACCGGATCCTGGTTCTCGACGAGGGCCGAGTGGCCGCGTTCGGCACGCACGAGCAGCTGCTGCGCGACGGCGGCCTCTACGCCGAGCTGTGGTCCACCTGGACGGCGCCCCGGGACGCGGCCGGACGGACCGGGCGGGCCGGGTGGACCGGGTGGACCGGGCGGTGAGCCGGGCAGCGACGTGCCCGGTCAGCGACGCCGGGCGCCGTGCCCCGCCCGGGATTCGACCTCGGCAGCCAGCGCCATGAGCTCCGGCTTCCTCATCAGGGTGCGCACAGGGATACGTACCCCGAACCGGTCCCTGATCCGGGCGATGAGGCGCATGGCGGTGAGGGAGTGGCCGCCCAGATCGAAGAAGCTGTCCTCGTCCCGGACGCCCGGCTGGTCCAGCACCTCGGAGAACAACCGCCGCAGCACCGCCACGGTCTCCACCGGCTCCGGCCCCGGCTCCGGCCCCGGCTCCGGACCCGACGGCTCCGCGGCCACGGACCGCACCCGAGTGACCGCCCGGACCACCCGGTCCTCCCCCGCCGCCGCACCGTCCAGCAACCGCTCCATCCCCTCCACCAGCCCCTCGACCGTCGAACGGTCCAACAACGCCGAACCGAACTCCACCGTCAGCACCATCCCACCGCCGTCCGGCAGCTCCACGAAGGCCACCGCAAGGTCGAAGGCGGCTTCACCCGAGGCGACGGGGAAGGGGGTGCTGTCGGCCCCGCCGTCGAGGTCGGGAACCAGTTCCGTGTGGTGCTGCTGGGCGAGGAGGACCTGGAAGAGCGGATTACGACTCGGATGCCGCGGCGGATTCAACGCCTCCACCACCCGGTTGAACGGCACATCACCCCGGTCCAAAGCCCGCAGATCCGCATCCCTCACCCGCACCAGCAACTCACCGAACGACGGCTCACCCCCCACATCACTCCGCAACGCCACCGTATTCACAAAAAACCCCACAACATCCCCCAACTCCTCCCCCCGACGCGTGGACAC
>NZ_JAAKZZ010000360.1 GCF_011045075.1 Streptomyces boncukensis | reverse complement strand
GGCCGGTCGCGCGGCGCGCGCAGCACCCGGTGTGCGAGCGCCGCCGCCGCACCCGCCAGGCACAGCGCGTACGCCGCCGTCACCCAGCCGCTCGCCGCCCGTCCGGAGCGCAGCCCGTGCACCAGCGCCGCGCCCCACGCCGGGTACGCGCACATGTGCAGCGCCCGCCACCACCCGGACCGGCCGCCATCCGCGAAGGCCGCCCGTACGGCGCCCGTCACCGCCACCGCCGCGAAGAGGTACCCGGCCAGGGTCCCCAGACCGATCAGTACCGGGCGCGCCGGGTCGGCCAGCGGTACGGCAGCGGCCCCGACGCCCGTCGGGCCCCCGGCGACCTTCACCCACACGTGCAGGGCCAGAAAACACAGCCCGGCGGCGGTCGTCCCCCGGTGCACGGCCTGGGCCAGCAGCCGGTGCGCCGGGCCCAGCAGGATCCGGTCCGTGGCCCCTAGCCCCCACAGCACCGCGGCCGTGAGCGAGACGAGCGCCAGCACCCCCGCGCCGTGGTCGAGGAAGGCCCAGGCGCGGCCCGCAGCGCCGCCGGTCACCGCCCAGCCGAGCGCGAGCAGCGCCGTGGCGCCGAACGCGGCGTGCAGCGGTCCGGGGCGGGGTCCTGCGGTCCTGCGGCCCGGCCGGAAACGGTGCGCGGGCGGTCGCCTGTGTGACGGTATGGCTGGTGGGCGTGGGGGAGAGGGCATCAGGTTCCCGTGGGCACGAAGCGGCGGCCGGGAGCCAGAAGCATGGTCGAAGCGGACGGAACGCACCCAGTGTTTATCGTGCTGTGACAAATTCCCGTACGTCGCCACCGCCGTGCCGCGCAGCTGCCGATGATGCCCACAGGCGATACGCGGGGGGACCGCGGGAGCGAGGTGGAGATGAGCGAGCTCAGGGCTGAACTGCCCGGCACGGTGCTGTGGGAGACCAGAGAGGGAGCCGCCGCACCGGGCGGCCGCGCCGCGGCCGCTCCGCCGACGGCGGACCAGGCACGCAGAACGCTCTTCGCCGCACTGACCGCGGACCGCGGCGCCTCCGGCGCACCGGCGCCGGCGGGCACCGCCAGGAAACGGTTCGCCACGCTGGCGCGCAGCGCGCGCTGGCCGCTGCCCGACGCGGTGCGCGCGGTGGCCCTGCCGGTGCCCTGCGAGCCGCCGCCGCTCTCCGGCGGACTCGGCAACGCGCTGGCCGGCCCGGTCGAGGGAGAGACCTGTCTGCTGGTCCCCGACTGCGGCGAGGACGCGCGGGGCACGCTGGAGCACCAGCTGCGCGGCTGGACAGCGGCCGTCGGGCACGCCGTGGCGCTGGACGACTGCGCGGACTCGGTGCGCTGGGCACGGCGGCTGCTGGAGCTGGAGACGGCCGCCCACGGACCCGGCGGCCCGGAGCCTGCGGGTCCGGTCTTCGTCGACGACCATCTCACCACCCTGCTGCTGCTCCAGGACGAGTCGCTGGCCCGCGCCCTCACGGCCCGCTGGCTGCGGCCGCTGGCCGGGCTGACGCCGCGGCAGAGCGAGCGGCTGGAGGTGACGCTGCTGGCCTGGCTGGAGAGCGGGGGAGCGCCGGAGGCGGCCAGGACGCTGCGGGTGCACCCGCAGACCGTCCGCTATCGGCTCCGCCAGATCGAGAAGGTGTTCGGCTCCACGGCGCTGCGGGATCCGCGGTCGCGGTTCGAGCTGGAGGCGGCGCTGCGCGGGCGGCAGCTGCTGGGCAGGATACGGCGCGGCCGGGCCCGCACGCCGGGCGGACGCAAGGCGCGCGCCGTCCCGCTGGGCAGCCCGCCGAGCCCGGCGCAGGAGGCCCGCATCAACGGCCTGTGACGGACCTAGTCGCAGGAGCGGCCCTCGTTGATGCACCGGACCGCGCGGTCCATCAGCCGGTCCGGCATGACGTTGATGAAGTCCCCGTGGTCCGTCACCGGTTTGTGCATCTGGTCGGGAAAGCTGTCCACGGCGTACGGCGCCTGAGCGGGGACGCCGGCGCGCGGCACGTCGTAGGCCACGCGCTGCCTCAGCTGCGGCACGGCCCGGAAGCCGTCCGGGCACGAGCCGTCCTCGCGGGCGAACGCCACGTGGTCGCGGTGGTTGCCGCTGTCGGTGTTCCTGCCGTCCCAGCAGCCGGGGAAGTCGAAGAAGCGGAGCACCCGGCTGCCCTCGGGGCACAGCGGATATGTGTCGGTGAGCCGGCGGTCCTCGAAGCCCTCGCAGCTCCAGGAGGCGTTGGCGTTCGCCGTGCCCTGGGTGAACGCCTTGGCGTCGCCCGTGACGATCCGCAGGAAGCGCGGCATGGCGGTGACCTTGCCCGCCGGGCTGCCCGCGAAGGTGAGGGCGACCTCGGCGGGGCGCAGCACCGTGCCCACGTTGCCGTCGTGCGCGCGCTCCCGGTTGCCGTCCAGGGCGCGCAGCACCGGCCAGTAGTACGTCGACAGATCGCCGTTCGCACAGGTCGTACCGGCGGCGGCGAGGCTGTCGTCGGTGGAGTCGGCGTCGGTGGACAGGTTGCCGACGTAGTCGTGGGTGTGCTGCGCGCCGTTGCGGACGCCGGGGGCCACGATCACGTTGTCCGAGTTGAAGTGGCCCTCCTCGTTGCGGCCGCAGCGCGTGGTGAAGCTCCCGGTGGCGGCGTCCCGCCGCGCCGCACCGGACTCCGGCGACCGCTGTGTGCCGGACGCGCCGGACGCGCTGGACGCACCGGACGCGCCGGGGACCCCGGACGCACGGGGTGTGCCGCCCGGTTCGACGGTCCTGATGTCCACGAAGTCGCCGGGCACCGGCCCGCCGCCGCGCGGCTCCTCCTCCGCCTGCGCGTGCACCCCGACGAGCGCCGCGGCGCTTCCGCCCAGCGCCAGCGCCGCCGTGAGCGCGCTGAGCCTGCGGGTCCGGCGCGAGCGCCGGTGGGCCGTCCTCGCCTGCTGCCTCATGCTCTTCCGTCCCTTCCTGCGGCCGGCCGGCCGGCCGGTCAGCCATCGAGTGCGCCGAAGTCCACGAGCCCGGTGTCCTCCAGGACCGTGATGTGATCCAGGACGACCGCGTTGGTCCGGGTGGCGAGCGAGCGCACCATCGTGTTGCGGGTCTTGTCCCGTACGAGTCCGATCAGCGCGAAGACCTTGCCGTGCGCGCGACGCAGCAGAGTGGCGAAGCACCGCTCGTACGCGTCGCCCTTGGCCCGCGCCATCCGGCCCAGCCAGCCGCGCTGCTGCGCCGTGGGCTGGTTCGGGAGGTCGATGCCCAGCGCCCGGCCCGCCCGTACGGCCCGCCGGTCCAGCTCCGTGTGGCCCTCGACCAGGTGGGAGCCCGCCTTCCGTACGGACGCGCGATTGCCGCGCTCCTGGGCCTGCCGTCCCGCGGGTAACTCCCACAGCCCGGCGAGCCGCACCTTCCGCACGAAGTCCCGGTCCCGCGCGCTGAGCGGCCCGTACGGGGTGCTCAGCGTTCCGCGCCCGTCGTCCTCCCAGCCCTCCCGGGCGGCGTCCAGGGAGCGCGCGCCGCCGAAGGTCTCCAGCGGGAGGAGCAGCGCGACGAGCGTGGCGAGCAGGGACCCGGCGACGAGCAGGGTGCCCAGGGCGCGGGCGCTCGCCAGATACCGGACCAGCAGTGCCCACACCCGCTCCACCCCGCTTCCAGGTCGCCCCGCGCCCTCCCGCCGGAGCGCCCGGGGGAGGCACCGGGGAAGCTAGCCGCGCGGCCCGCGCCGCGGGCGTCCTTCGTCCTTCTTGGACAAAGCGCTGGCGGACCGGCGCGGTCCCGGCTACCTTGTGCGATCGCACGAAAGCGGGGCCGCCGCCTTGGGGTGATCGCCCGTGCCGCGCGGGTGTGCGGGCATGGGACACTGAAGTACGTGCGTTTCCTCAATGATCAGCGGCCCCCGTACGACCTGACGTACGACGACGTCTTCATGGTCCCGAGCCGCTCGGCGGTCGGGTCCCGGCAGGGCGTGGACCTGTCGGCGCCGGACGGCACCGGCACCACCATCCCGCTGGTGGTGGCCAATATGACGGCCGTCGCCGGGCGCCGGATGGCCGAGACGGTCGCACGGCGCGGCGGGCTCGTGGTGATCCCGCAGGACATCCCGCTCGACGTCGTCACCGATGTCGTCACCTGGGTCAAGCAGCGCCACCTCGTGCTCGACACCCCCATCACCCTCGCGCCGGGCCAGACCGTCGCCGACGCGCTCTCCCTGCTGCCCAAGCGGGCGCACGGCGCGGGCGTCGTGGTGCGGGACGGGCGGCCCGTCGGCGTCGTCACCGAGTCCGACCTGACCGGTGTGGACCGCTTCACCCAGCTGTCCGAGGTGATGTCCACCGAGCTGATGCTGCTCGACGCCGGCATGGACCCCCGCGAGGCGTTCAACCAGCTCGACACCGCGCACCGCAAGCTCGCCCCCGCGGTCGACGCGGACGGCAGGCTGGCCGGCATCCTCACCCGCAAGGGCGCGCTGCGCGCCACGCTCTACACACCCGCCGTCGACGCCGGGGGCGCCCTGCGGATCGCCGCGGCGGTCGGCATCAACGGCGATGTCGCGGCCCACGCCAAGGGGCTGCTCGATGCCGGCGTCGACACCCTCGTCGTGGACACCGCGCACGGCCACCAGGAGCGCATGGTCGAGGCCCTGCGCGCCGTCCGCGCCCTCGACCCGGGCGTGCCGGTGGTCGCGGGCAACGTCGTGGCGGCGGAGGGCGTGCGCGACCTGATCGAGGCCGGGGCGGACATCGTCAAGGTCGGCGTCGGACCCGGCGCCATGTGCACCACGCGCATGATGACCGGCGTCGGCCGCCCGCAGTTCTCCGCCGTGCTGGAGTGCGCCGCCGAGGCGCGCGCGTACGGCAAGCACGTGTGGGCCGACGGCGGCGTGCGGCACCCGCGCGACGTGGCGATGGCGCTCGCCGCCGGGGCCTCCAACGTCATGATCGGCTCCTGGTTCGCCGGTACGTACGAGTCCCCCGGCGACCTCCAGCAGAGCCCCGACGGGCGGCTCTACAAGGAGTCGTTCGGCATGGCCTCCGCGCGCGCCGTGCGCAACCGCACCAGCGAGGAGTCGGCGTACGACCGGGCGCGCAAGGGCCTGTTCGAGGAGGGCATCTCCACCTCCCGGATGTTCCTCGACCCGGTACGCCCCGGCGTCGAGGACCTGATCGACTCGATCGTCGCGGGCCTCCGCTCCTCCTGCACCTACGCCGGCGCGGGCACCCTGGAGGAGTTCGCCGAGCGCGCCGTCGTCGGCGTGCAGAGCGCCGCCGGATACGCGGAGGGCAAACCGCTGCACGCGAGCTGGTGAGCGCGTGCCGGGCCGCCCTCTGTCGGGGCTCGGGGATCACATGATCGTATGTGCCCCATGACACGCTATGCGCGCCAGGCGAACTCCGGCACGGGCCCGGGGGAGATCACCCCGGACGGCTGCGCGGTGGAGATGTACGCCCGGCTTCCCGACCTGGGCGAGACCGCGGTCATCGCCGACGCCGTCCCCGCCGGGGCCACCCTCCTCGAACTGGGCTCCGGCGCGGGCCGGATGACGCGCCCGCTCGCCGAGCGCGGCTTCCGGGTCACCGCGGTCGACGAGTCCGCGGCGATGCTGGCGTGGATCGACTGCGCCGAGACGGTGTGCTGCGGCATCGAGCAGCTCGACCTCGGCCGCCGCTTCGACGCCGTGACCCTGGCCTCGATCCTCGTCAACACCGCCGACGAGACCGCCCGCGACGGGCTGCTGGCGGCCTGCGCCCGCCATGTCGCCCCCGGCGGGCAGGTGCTCATCCAGCGGCAGGCCGACGGGCACCACGAGCGGCGCAAGCCAGGGGACACCGTCGAGAAGGGCGGTATGACCGTCACCGTGGCCGCCATGGAGCGGGTCGAGGACCGCGTCTGGCGCACCCGGGTCGACTACGCCTACGAGGACGCCACCTGGTCCCAGACCTACTACTCCCGCGAGCTGCCCGAGCCGGAGTTCGAGTCGGCCCTGCGGCACGCGGGGCTGGTGGTGGACGCCTACCTCACCGGGGACCGCACCTGGGTGCGCGCCGTCCCGGCGCGCTGACCCGCCCGCACGGCGGCGTGGTCTACTGCTGCCGTGCCACTGAACGACCTCGACGAACGCATCGTCCACGCCCTCGCTGAAGACGCGCGCCGCACCTACGCCGACATCGGCGCCGAGGTCGGCCTCTCGGCGCCCGCCGTCAAGCGGCGCGTGGACCGCCTGCGCGAGCAGGGCGCCATCACCGGCTTCACCGTCCGCGTCGACCCGGCCGCGCTCGGCTGGCGCACCGAGGGCTTCATCGAGATGTACTGCCGCTCCCACACCACGCCCGGCGACATCCGCCGCGGCCTGTCCCGCTACCCCGAGGTGGCCTCGGCCTCCACGGTGACCGGCGACGCCGACGCGCTGGTGCAGATCCTCGCCGCCGACATGCACCACTTCGAGCAGGTGCTGGAGCGGATCGCGGGCGAGCCGTTCGTGGAGCGCACCAGGTCGGTCCTGGTGCTCTCGCCGCTGCTGCGCCGCTACACCTCAGGGCCGCCCCTGTGACCCGCGCCGGGGGCGCAACGAATCGCCGCACACCGCCCGCACGACGCAACACATCACGGCCATCCCCGCAAGATCGGCGCCTTGTGGCACCCCACCCGCGCCCGTAGCGTCGATTGCGTGCGTACCGCCCTCCTCCAGACCTCGGCCCGCGGCCCGGCCGCGCTCGACGACGCGGCCCGGCGCGCCGCCGCGCGCGGCGCGCGGCTGCTCGTCACCCCGGAGCTCTCGCTGACCGGGTACGCCCTCGGCGACCAGGTGTCCGCGCACGCCGAGCCCGCCGACGGTCCTTCCGCGCGGGCCCTCGCCCGGATCGCGGCCACGCACGGCATCGCCCTCGCCTACGGCTACCCGGAGCGCGACGGCGCCGCCGTGCACAACGCCGCCGCGCTGATCGGCCCCGACGGCACCCGCCTCGCGCACTACCGCAAGACCCACCTCTACGGCCCCTACGAGCGGTCCCACTACACGCCGGGCGACCGGCTCCCCGTCCAGGCCGAGCTCGACGGCCTCCGCATCGGGCTGCTGATCTGCTACGACGTCGAGTTCCCCGAGGCCGTCCGCGCGCACGCGCTCGCCGGTACGGAACTGCTGCTGGTGCCCACGGCGCTGATGCGGCCGTACGAGTCCGTCGCGCGGCTGCTGGTCCCGGCCCGCGCCCTGGAGAGCCAGCTGTACGTCGCCTACGCCAACCGCTGCGGCCCGGAGGGCGACTTCCACTTCGCCGGGCTGAGCCAGCTGGCCGCCCCCGACGGGCGCCCGGCCGCGCGCGCCGGCACCGGCGAGGAGCTGCTCGTCGCGGACGCCGACCCGGCCCGGGTGCGGGCGGCGCGCGCGGACACCCCGTACCTCGAAGACCGCCGCCCCGACCTCTACGCCCGTCCCTCCGTCTGACCCGTCCCTCCGTCTGACCCGTACCATCGAGGAGCAGCGTCCCCATGACGTCCACGGTGCCCACCTCCGCGCACGGCGAGAGCGCCCCGGACGGTGTCCCGCCGCTGACCATGTTCGGCCCGGACTTCCCGTTCGGGTACGACGACTACCTGGCCCACCCCGCCGGGCTCGGCGCGGTCCCGGCCACCGAGCACGGCACCGAGGTCGCCGTCATCGGCGGCGGGCTGTCCGGGATCGTCACCGCCTACGAACTGATGAAGACCGGGCTCAAGCCCGTCGTCTACGAGGCCGACCAGCTCGGCGGCAGGCTGCGCACCGCCTCCTTCGACGGCGCCGACCCGTCGCTGACCGCCGAGATGGGCGCGATGCGCTTCCCGCCGTCCTCCACCGCCTTCTGGCACTACGCCGACCTGGTCGGCCTGGAGAGCCACCCCTTCCCCAACCCGCTCGCGCCGCACACCC
>NZ_JAAKZZ010000035.1 GCF_011045075.1 Streptomyces boncukensis | reverse complement strand
GAGCCCCCATGCCACCGATGCAGCCACTTCCCCCGTCCTACGAGCAGATCCGCGACCGCGTCGCCCAGGCCGTACGCCGCCTCCTCGCGACCGAAGACGGCACCTGGAGCTGCGTGGAGGCGACCTATCCGGACCGTGTCATCGTCTCCGTACACGAGGACGCCGCCGAGCCGACGACCTACGCCATCCCGTACGAGGCAACCGGCCCCGATGTCACCTTGGGCACGCTGCAGCCAGTGGAGCTGACCACGGTCGTCATCCCCGACCAGGGCCCGGCACGGGAAGCCACGGGAGCCGAAGCCGCCGAGAACCGTGTCGTACAGCCGACGATCCGCGCCCTAGCTGACGTCACAGCCCGTATCCAGGCAGCCGATGGGCCCGGTCAGCTCGCCCCCGTCCGAGCCACGGTCAGCGAACTCATGGACGCACTCTCCGCCAAGGGCCTCGACGTCACGCCCGGCGACGACGACTCTGAGCCCTCTCCCGCAGCACCAGTCATCAGCGGCATCGACCTGTGGGACGACGATCCCTACGACGAGGATCACGGCGACACCCACGACGTGCCCGCGCCCGACAGCGTTGGCACCCGGGACGACGAGCCGGAGAACACTGTGCGTCTCGGAGCCGACGAGGTGAAGGCCCAGCTCGCCGCATTTCAGTTTCAGCGTTGACCACGGCAGCGACTCAACCTCTGTGTCAAGGGCGGCCGATCCGTGCTTCTCGTCCGTCGCGTACTGGCCGTCCGCAGTCGGACAGCTAATCAAGCTCTACACGCTGCTGTTCTCCGAACCCGAAAGACAAGCAGCACGAGACGTTAACCACCCTCGGTCCCTCAAATACCCACGTTGTCGGGTTGTCCCGGTGCTGACCGGGCGAGCGACGCATGTCAACCGCACCCCAGCGCCAGGGAGAGCACGCCGCGATGGCTGAGAACAAGAGCCTGATCAAGAGCCTCAAGGAACAGCTCGCCGAGAAGTCCGCCGAAGCCGAGCGGATCAGCCAGACCTTCAAGGTCGAGGACAACGGCGGCTTCGTCGTCACCACCGAGCAGGCCGACTCCTTCAGGAAGGTCTCTGCCGAGGCGATGGAACTCAAGCAGCTCATCGCCGACGCCGAGGGCATGACCGAGGTCAAGCAGTACCTCGACGCCCCCGACACTCCCCCCGTCGCGGGCATGCACTACGGGCAGTCGCCGCAGTCCGACATGGAGGGCAAGAGCCTCGGCGACCTGTTCGTCGACTCCGACGCCTACCGGCATGCGGCCGAGGCCGGATTCCGTGACCGGCCGTACGTGCGCGCCGAGATGGAAGGCAAGTCGATCTTCTCGCTCTCGGCCGGCAGCGTGACCCACCAGACCCTCGGCTCGGCCCAGAACCTCGGCATCGCCGAGCGGGCCTACCGCAAGTTCCACATCCGCGACCTGTTCCCGAAGTCGTCGACGAAGCAGTCCGTCCTGTACGGCGCCCGCGAGACCGGCTGGACCAACAACGCCAAGCAGGTCAAGGAGCGCTACGCGAAGGACGGCACGAGCCCTCCGACAGGTGCGGACACCGACGTCTGGGGTCGCGCGCCGCGCTCCAAGCTGTCCTTGGTCCCGGTCATGTACCCGGTCAGCGAGATCGCCCACCTCCTCGACGCGCACAAGAACATCCTCTCGGACGAGCCGCGCCTGAAGACCTTCATCAACACGAGGATGATCGAGGGCGTGAAGTACCAGGAGGACTGGGACCTCCTGCACTCCGTAGGCGACGGCCAGTCGCTGACCGGCATCTTCAACACTCCCGGCGTCCAGCAGTACACCGGCCTCGGGGCCGATCAGTACAGCGTCCAGATCCGCCGCGCGATCACCAAGTCCCTGCTCGCCGAATACGACCCGACGGGCATCGTCCTGTCGCCGACGATGTGGGAGCACGTCGAAGTCGAGGAGGACAAGAACGGCGCCTTCCGCGTCGCCCTGCAGATTGCCGTCGGCGCGGAGAAGAAGGTCTGGCGGCTGAACGTCGTCGAGACCACGGCGATGGCCGACGGCAACTTCCTCATCGGCGCGTTCGGCCTCGGCGCTCAACTGCACGACAGGGAGAACGTCAGCGTCACCGTCAGCTCGGAAAACGCGGACAACTTCGAGAAGGGCCTGATCACCTTCCGTGCCGACGAAAGGGTCGCCCTGGAGGTTCCGCGCCCCGAGTCCTTCGTGATCGGCACCTGGACCGAACCGACCGACTGACCTGTGCCCCAGGTGAGGCGTGAGAGGGGAGCCGACATCGCCAGGCTCTCCTCCCGCCGCGGCAGGACGGCAAATCACGTGCAAGATCATTAGTGGCCGTTCTGCAAGCGCCCCGACCTCGCCTGCTCGCCCAGACCGATCCAAACACACCACGACCCCCACCCTTCCCGGTCCAGCGCAACAAGGACGGAACCCCATGGGCCTTTACCGGCAGGACGGCACGCGCATCGCCAAAGACGCGTTCCCCGCGACGACGCTCGACGACCCGCCGGTGCGAGTCACCGACGACGTATACGTCTCCGAACCGTACGGCCGCGGTGACGGGCGACCGGAAGGGTCGAAACGATCCCTGCTCTACCCGGTCGGCGCCATCGTCGCCCGCTCCGTCATCGACGGGCACTTCACCATGCCCGCTCTCACGAGCATCAGCCCGGATCACGGGCCGGAGAGCGGTGGGACCACGGTGACCATCACTGGCGAGCACCTGGACGGCGTTTCCGCCGTCACCTTTGGCGGCGTGGCCGGGGACGGCCTGAGTATCACGTCGGCCGACGAGCTGACCGTCACGACACCGCCCGGCGAACCTGGGGCTGTAACGGTCAAGATCGCCGACGACGGCGGGACAGCATCCAAAGCCAACGGGTTCACCTACGACCCGGCCCCGGAGCTGCCGGAGCCCTCGGCCGACGACTGACCGCACCCATGCATGACAGGGACCGCGCATGGACTCAGGGCTTCCAGCGGAGTGGGACAGCACCCTTCGCCCTGCCCCAGCCACTCGACGCGACATGGAGCTCATCGCCCTGCTGCGGGCGAGACACAAGCAGGGTCCCTGTGCAGGATTCACGCGATCGGATCGACACCCGCTGAGGAGCCCCGGATGGCCACCACCCGCGCCCGCAAGACCTCGACCGGAAAGGCCGCGCCGGAAGACGCCCCCACCGAGGCGACCGCCCCGACCGGTACCGACACGACGCCGACGCCCGATGCGGCGCCGCTGGAGCCGCCCCACATCGAAGCAGCGCCAGAGTCCCCCGAGCCCAGTCCGTACGCAACGTCCACCGAGGTCATCCCGGACAACGATCACCTGGCCGATGTCATCCTCGACGACGCCACCGGCCTCCCCCCAGCAGACCCGGAGGCGGTGTTCGCGCAGCTCACCCCGTTCGGATCCAGCCTCACGTGCACCGTGCGCCTGGTGGAGCGGACCTTTCTCGGCCCGCACCGCAACCCCGTCACCCGGCTCCTGCAGCCCCAAGGCGCCGTCGTGTCCGAGCAGATCGCCGCCCGGATCCGCGAACGCCTCGTCGCACAGGCCACGCGCAGCACAAGCGAGCAGTGAGGGAGGACCGGGTGTCGGTCTACGATCACAAACCTCTGTGGGCCGGAGCGCAGTACGACCCGGCCCCGGCCGGTGGCGCTGTGAGCCACCTCGACCTGTACGCCACGCCCGAGCGGGACGAGCCCGCAGCCGGGTCCGCCGGTCCTGCCGTGCGCCTGCGGGCCGGGGTGTACCGCTTCACACTGCCGATCTTGCCGCCGGGCCGCTACTGGGGCTCGGTCACCTTCACGCCCAGCCACGGCGCCGACCCTGTTACCGATGCCTCCGTGCGGCTGGACCTCCCGCTCGGCCAGGGCCTCGTCGGCTCGCCCGAAGCTGTCGCCGACGCGCTCGGTGTGGCCCTGCCCCTCACCGCTGCGCAACGCGGCCGGTACGAGCAGACGCTCCGGGATGCACAGGCCGATGTCGTGGCCTACCTCAACCGGCCGCTGGTGCCACGCGCGGTGACGCTGCGGGCCGTCTCCCCGTCCGGGATCGGGGACCCCGAAGACCCCTGCTCCTGGCCCGTCGATCTCAGTGACGACTTCGTGGAGGTCACTGCGTGGCGGCAGAACCCGGACGGCACCTACGACGTGGATCTCCTGGTCGGCCTCGACGGCGCCCGGGAGGAGAAGGTTGTCCGCTACGTCGTCGCGCACGCGGCCGAGTCCATCCGGCAACGCCCGGATCAGGACGGCGGCCGTCGTGTTTCCTCTGTCTCCGCGGAAGGCCAGTCCATCTCATACGAGAGCGCACCGAGCACCGGGCAGGCCGGCGCACTGCCGACACTCGCCTCGCTCAACGGCCTGCGCCGTCTGGCGTTGCAACGGGTCGGCGGGCCGCCTCGCGCTCCGTGGCCGTATTCCTCCAGCCGCTCCCGCTGGCGCTGACGAGGGAAGGAGCACGCTGGTGGCCGTCGTCCTGCCGAACCGGCACCTGACGCTGTACGTACTCGATCACCCGTGGGAGCGGGACGCCAACGGCGTGCCAGTCCCACCGCACCCGAGTCAGCGGCCCGAGTCACGCGGCACGTGGCCGGGAGCAGCGCTGGAACAGCCCGATGACACCTGGTCGCTGCGACTGGCCCCGCAGGCGTGGCCAGTCGAGCCAGGCGACACGATCAGCGACGAGACCGGCACCTCGTGGACCGTCACCACCGCGCGCAACCACCAAGTGCCCGACTGCCCGACTGTCGACTACGTGCAGGTCATCGCCACCCGGAATCCCCCAGAGGTGCCCTGATGGCGAAGTTCACCCCGACCCCCGGCCTGGAGGCGATGGTCGTCCGGATGGTCGCACCGCATATCCAGCGCGTCGCCCGCCAGGTCGAGGTCGAGGCCAAGCGGCTCGCGCCCCCGACGAAGCGGTGGGTAACGGTGGCCGACGACAAGGTCCGCCCCACACACATCAGCGCCCAGGGGCAGACCGTGCCGGACAACCTGCGGTTCACGGTCAGCTCGATGGACTGGGATCGCCATCACCGCGGCGTCGGCCCGAGCACCTACATGCTCCAACCGCGCGACGAGTCGTCCCGCGCGGTCGCGAACCTGAAGAACTGCCGGTGCACGACGATGGTCGACCCGCAGGGCATCGCCAGGAACATCACCACAGGCCAGCCAATCGTCACGGGCAAGAAGGTCACTGTGACCGTCACCGCCCGCGGGCCGATGGTCGTCGAAGCCGAGGTGGGCACCGTCTATCCCGGCGGTCTGGTAGCCGACGGGACACACTTCATGGCCAAGGCCGCCGCGATCGTGGCCGCTCGCCGCTGACACGCGCCAGCGGCATGGCTACAGGTCTCCCGATCAGCGTGCGACGCAAACGGCACGGGTCGCACACAGTGCGCTCCATGACCACGAAGAACACCAGCGCCGGGGCTGAACCGCAGCGCACAGCCGGGTCCAAGGCAGCCCGCGTCGCACCCGCCAACCCCCACGGACGTGTGGAAAGCATCGTCCTGTCCCACCACCTCAATATCGAGGGCACCGACCACCCGCCGGGGTCGAAGATCTGGGTGTCCGCCGACTACGCCCGTCGCCTGCGCCGACAGGGCTATATCGCCCGCACGTGATGGCCGCCGTGTACGAGTTGGCGGACGCCGATCCGGTCTCGGCAGTGCTCACGTGGCTCCACGAACACCCGAAGGTCACCGAAGCCCTGGAGGGCCCGGGGCGCGTGTCCGGGATCGCCGAGGCGCCGTGGCCGCACCTACGCGTCACCCACGGCGCTGGTGGTGATCTCCGCGACCTCACCTGGGCCACCAGTCCCGAGGTCACGCTGGAGGCATACGGCGATCCCGGCGGCTGGCCGGGGCAGGCTGAGCTGCGGCGATTGATCCTTGTCTGCGCCACGGCCGCGACGGAGATGCCCGCCACCCCGCACATCCCCGGCCGGCCCGTGATCAGCGGAATCCGACCCTCCGGAACTCTGATGTGGTCTCCGCTCGTCGACGGGCAGCCGCGCTGGCTCCTCGGCCTGCTGGTCACCCTGCACCCGTAGGTGAAGAGGCCAACCGGTGGAAGACCCCGACGAAGAGATCCGACTGCACCTCGTGCCCGTGCGGCAGAGAGACGCCAACGCGTTCGTAGCCGAGTGGCACCGACACCACAAGCCGCCACCCGGCGCAGTCTTCACAGTCGGCGCTGCCGACCAGTATGGGCTGCTCCGAGCCGTCGCGATCGTGGGGCGTCCTGTCGCACGGTACCTGGACAACGGGCACACGTTGGAGGCCACCCGTACGGCGACGGACGGCGTCCGGAACGCCAACAGCATGCTGTACGGCGCGGCGTGGCGTGCGGCTCAGGCGCTGGGCTACGCCCGCTTGATCACGTACACGCAGGAAGGCGAGAGCGGCGCGAGCCTGCGTGGTGCCGGGTGGCGGGTCGTCGCGCAGCGCCCGCCGCGCGGTGGCTGGCACTGCGCGAGCCGTCCTCGTACACCGCGGGGAACGGAGCACATCGCGCGGACCCTGTGGGAAGCGCCGTAGCACTCGGCCAGCGCGCGACGTTAACCATTCGCTCTCCCCAAGGTTCCGGGGCACGATCACCAGCCCCCAGGGAGAAGCCCGCCATGGCAGGCGAGACCGCCAACAACAACGAGATCGTCATCCCCTCGCTCACCCGCGTGTGGCTGGCGCCGGTCGCCACGACCGCACCGACCGACGCCACCGTGGCAATGCCGGACGGCTGGCGCTCGGTGGGTCTCACCACCGAGGACTCATTGAAGTTCAACAACGAGCCGAACTTCGAGCAGGTCCGCAGCGCCCAGTCCAGCTACCCGACCCGCACCTTCCAGACCCAGGACGCCTCAACGATCGAGGTCGACCTGCAGCAGTGGTCGGGGCCCAACTTCCAGGCCGTGTACGGCGGCGGCCAGATCAGCGAGATCACCGCTCAGGACTCCAGGAAGCACTACCGGTTCACGCCGCCCCGCATCGGTGGCCGCACTGAGATCGCCGCGTGCATCGAGGTGATCGACGGCGGCAAGCACTACCGCTACATGCTCCCGCGCACAATGCAGATGGAGGGCGTCAACACCGAACTCGCCAAAACCAAGGAGTCCGTGCTGCCCCTGCGTCTGGCCGTACAGGGCGGAGACGACACCGACGCCTGGTACGTGATCACCGATGATCCCGCGTTCGCCCCGGCCATCCCGCCCGTCGAGCCTCCCACCGAGGACTGATCCGCGCAGCAGCGCGCGACGCAAGCCCCGCGTGGCTGCCACCGTCCCGCGCTGCCACACCCGAACTCAGCCGGATCCACGAGAGGCCAGCCATCATGTCCTTCGTCATCGACCTCGACGCCGCCGAACGCCGGGAAGTCCAGTACCCCAACGGCATCCCCATCAAGTTCCGCGACGAGCAGTTCGTCTACCCCGCGGAACTGCCCGCCAGGGCCCTGGATCCGCTGCTCTCCGATGAACTGGACCTCGTCGGGCTGCTTGGCGACGTCATCGAGGCCAGCGAGAACCCGACGGCCGCGACCGTCATCGACTTCCTCTTCAAGCGCCCCCAGCTCCCGCGCCGGTTCGTCGAGGCGATCTACGAGGTCCACCGCACCCTACTCGGGAAGGAGGAGTACGAGCGGTTCGAGAGCCTGGGCCCCTCCCTCCCCGCGTATGTCCGGCTCACCACCGGCCTGATCAAGGTCTACGGCGTGGACCTGGGAAAGCTCTTCGGACCGGGCGCCTCCTCCGAGAACGATGGGGAGATGTCGAGTCCGACCTCAGCCGATTCCACCACGGACTCGACGCCCGAGGGATCTGGCGCGAGCCAGGACAGCCCGGATTCCTCGGACTGAGGCGTCTGACCGTCCTGATCGATGGGCTCCCAGAGGAATCCCGCGTCAAGTCCGCCCACATTGACGGGTGGACCACGCACACGGAACTCCTGGCCCTGCTGGTCGAAGAGGTCAGCATCCTGGCCGCCGACCGGCGCCGTGACGAGCCGACGACCGTCCCCCGTCCGTACGACCCCGCCGCTTCCGCCGCAGCACAGCGGCCCGGTGCACAGCCCCGGCAGTCGACTGCTGCCTCGCAGATGAGCGGGCACCGACAGATGCTCGCGGCTGCGATGCAGAGAGGAATGGTCCACCGTGGCTGAGGGCCTGCAAGCCGGGCGCCTGGAGGTGCCGGTCACCTCCGACCTCGCCGGGTTCGCCCAAGAGCTGCGGACGAAGGTCGAGGCAGCGGCCGAGGGTCTGGCCGTCAAGGTGAAGGTCAAGGTCGACGCCAAGGGCCTGCGCAAGAAGCTCAAGACGGCCGTCAAGGAAGCCTCCAAGGGCGTCCACGCCAAGATCAAGGTCAAGGTCGACGACCACCGGCTCCGTACGGAGCTGGACGCCATCGCGCGACGGGTATCAGGTGCCGACGTACGGTTGCCCGTTCGTCCCGACGGGGACTCGGACGGTCACGGCCGTGGCGGCGGGCTGCTGTCCCGCCTGCGTGGACTGATCGGCGGTGCTCAGGAAGAAGCCGACCGCACACCGGTCACCGTCCCGGTGCGGATGCGGAGGCCCCGCCGCCGCGGGATGCTGCGGATGCTCGGCATCGGTTCCCTGCTGGCCGTTGCCCAGCCCGCCGTAGCCGCGCTCACCCAATACGGCGCGGCACTGACCGCGCTGGTGTCGGCAGCCGCGCCCGCAGTCGGCGTGCTGGGTGCGCTGCCGGGTCTGATCACCGCTGCCGGTGCTGCGGCCATCGGCACGAGAGTCGCCTTCGGCGGCTTCGGCGAGGCTCTGAAGCAGACCTTCAAGGCCCAGCAGCAGGCCGCCTCGGGTGCGAAACAGACCAAAGCCCAGCAGCAGGCTCTCGCCGAGTCTCTTGACGGGCTGTCGGCATCGGCCCGCAAGACCATTACCCACATCTCGGGGCTGAGAGGCGCATGGAGCAAGATGCGCCAGTCCGTGCAAGAGCGCTTCTTCTCCAAGATCGAGAAGGAGATCAAGCCGCTCTCGTCCGCGACGCTGCCGCTGCTGCGGGACTCCCTCGGCGACGCTGCTGGTGAAATGGGGTCGCTGGCCAAGCGCGGCGCGCAGTTCATGCAGACCGGTGTCTTCCGCCGGGACTTCAGGAAGATCGCGGCCACCAATAGCACCGCCATCGGGCACATGACCGATGGGCTCGCGAACCTGGGGCACGCGAGTCTCGACTTCCTGGTGGGCTCCGGCCCCTTCGTCGAGAGGGTCAGCCAAGGGGTTGAGCGTTTCACCCGGTGGGCGCGGGCCTCGGCCAAGGCCGGGCGGGAGACCGGCTCACTCGCCCGGTTTCTTGATAAGGCTGGGGACAAGGCGGCCCAGTTGGGCCGGACGACGCTCCAGGCAGGCAAGGGCATCACAGGCGTCGGCCGGGCCGCGGAGGAGACCGGCAACGCCTTGCTGGATGGCCTTGAGGGCACCATGATCCGGTTCAACCGGTGGGCGAACTCGGCCAAGGGTCAGCTGTCGATGAAACGGCTCTTCAGCGACGCTGCCCCGACCTTCCACGAGCTGAACCGGCTCGTTGGGGACTTCTTCCGCGGGCTAGGCCGTGCCGCCAGGGACAGCGGCGTCACGAACTTGATCCGCCAGATCCGCACCCAGCTGATGCCCGCGCTCGGCACCTTCTTCAACAGCATCGGCCACTCCATAGGGCCCTCCCTGGTCAGCCTCGTCTCCAACCTGGCCACCGCGATCGGGAACCTGTCGGCCGCGGGCAGCGGCCTCGGTGTCCTCCTGGTCGCCTTCAACGGGCTGCTGCACACCTTCAACAGCCTGATGAGCGTGATCCCCGGCGCAAACACCGCGCTGGCTGCATTCCTCGGCACCATGCTCGCCTTGAAGATCGTCACCGGGGTCGCTGGGATGCTCCGCAACCTGGGCGCCCAGGCCCGCACTGCGGGCGCGTCCATCACGCGTCTCGGCTCGACGATGCGTGGCACGCTCGGCCCCGGCGTGGTGGGACCGCAGATCAGCATGTGGCAACGGATGGGGGCCGCGTACCGCAGCTCCGCCCAGGAAGGTGGACGCCTCACTGGGACCCTGCGCGGAGTCGGGGCAGCAAGCCGTGTCGTCTCCAGGACAGCGGGCGGAATGGTGTCGGCTCTCGGCGGGCCTCTCGGCCTCGCGATCACCGGGGTCACGATCGGCCTCGGACTCCTCGCCTCCAAGCAGGAGGCAGCCGCCCGTGCGGCTCAGGCCCATGAGGAGCGCATCGACCAGCTCTCCCAGGCCCTCATCGAGTCCAACGGCGAGATCGACGCGAACGTACGCGCCCAAGCCGCGCAGCTCCTGCAGGACACCAAGGTCGCCGACGGCAAGGGCAAGCTCGTCGACCGGATGCGGGAGGCCGGGGTATCACTCGGCGAGCTGACCGACGCCTACCTGGAACAGGACGGATCCCTCGGGAAACTCCAGAAGCGGCTGGAGGCCACCGCGAAGGCGAACATGGAGTGGATCACCACTGGCCAGGGCGCGGTGCAGGCATACAACAAGCAAGGGCTGAAGGCCGCGCGGGCAGCCGACGCCCTCAAGAGCGTCCGAGGCGAGCTCGGGAAGGCCAAGCAGGGCTATAAGGACCTGGCCGGCGTCGGGGACCGGGGCACCGACGCGTTCACGCAGTTGCGCGCGGCCGTGGACGGCATGTCCCGCAGCACCGCATCAGCCGACGACAAGGTCAACAGCCTCAAGCGGGCCCTAGACGCGCTCAACGGCGGCAGCGAGTCCTTCCACGACGCGCAGACCCGCGTGAACGCCGCGATCCTCGCCGTCAACGACGCCATCGACCAGAACAAACACAAGCTGGACGACGCAGCGAAGAAGCTGATCCAGGCCGACGGGTCGATCAACACCGCCTCCCGCACCGGCCAGCAGTTCTCCGCCAACCTCAAGGAGCTGCGCGACAGCGCGGCGGCAGCCGCCGTTGCCGCCGTCGACATGGCAAAGGTAAACGGCCAGCCGCTCGCGGGCGCCCTGAAGAAGGGGCAGGCCGAGATGAACAAGGCCCGCTCCGCCGCGGTGCGCTACGGCATGGACCTCGGCCTGACGAAACAGCAAGCCGAGGGCTTGGCGGACAAGATGGGGCTGATGCCCGAGACCGTGACCATGCTGCTCAAGGCCAAGGGCATCACCAAGACCAACACCGAGCTTCTCGCCCTGTCCGGACGGCTGTTGTCCCTGCCGGACAAGAAGGAGCTGAAGATCGACGCGCCGACAGGCGACACCATCGCGGCGCTGCGCTCCCTCGGGTTCGAGGTGCACCGCATCCCGGGGACGAAGAAGGTCGCGATCAGCTCCCCGACCGGCGAGGCGCGCACGAACCTCAAGGCTCTCGTAACAGACCTCTCCCGGGTTCCGCGGGGCAAGAAGGTCACCGTGCGAGCGGTGATCTCCCGCGCAATCGCCGATCTGCAGGCGGTTAAACGCAAGGTAGCCTCAACCCACGGCAAGACCATCGTGATGCGCGCCCCCACCGCGGTAGCGCGTGCAGAGCTGGAACGCCTCGGCTTCAAGATCCGCAACACCAAGGGGAAGAACGTGCGGATCACCGTGCCCACCGGCTCCCAGCGTGCTGGCGTCGCGTCACTGCGCCAGGCGATCAACTCCTTGCGCAGCCGCACCATCACCGTGCGGACCAACTACGTCTACAGCGGCAAGACGAAGGCCGCGATGAAGAAGGGCACGTTCGCGCCGGGCGGCAGCTACTGGAACGCCGATGGCAACATATTCGCGGGCCGGGCACGCGCGTACGCGAACGGCGGCACTGAGCGGCATGTCGCCCAGATATCCCCACCGCACCCCACCTTCCGGCTGTGGGCCGAGCCGGAGACCGGCGGGGAGGCGTACATCCCCCTCGCCCGCGAGAAGCGCAGGCGCTCGGAAGCGATCCTGGCCCAGGTCGCCCGCATCTTCGGCGGGCAGGTCGTCTACTTCGCGCACGGTGCCGTCGCCCAGCAGGCATCCGCCGGGCCGATGCGGCTGCACCGCACCAGCACCCAGGCGAGCATCCCCCGCTCCCAGCGGACTCAGGCAGCGGCCCCGGCCCTGATCGGCGGAGACCTGAACCTGACGATGACCGCAGAGCGCACCACACCCGGCCAGGCCCTCGCCGACGCCATGTACGAGCTGCGGAAGATCCGTCGCGGGGGAGCGCATGCCACTGCGTGAGGGCCAGTGGAACCTCTCCTACGACGCCGACGGCATCCACCCCGGGGCCGACTTCACCTTCGGCACGCTCGCCGACGGCGCCTACCTGATCGAGCCGTACGAGATCGCCCGCGGCGACACGGAAGCCGGTGATGCCGCGATGCCCCGCGGCGACGGGATCCGGCTGGGCCAGGACTGGCGTGCCGCGTCCACCATCACCCTGGAGGTCGGCGTCGACGCCGTGGACGACGCCTCCACCGCGGCCGGTCGCCACAACGCCACCCTGGAACGGGTCTCCCACATGGCGCAGGCGTGGGATGCCGAGGCCGTACGCCGCCGCTGGGCCACCCCCGCCGTGCTGCGCACCGTCCAGGGAGGCCGGGCGCGCCGCTTCTACGGCCGCCCCCGCAAGTTCGACCCGGTGGCCAGCAAGCTGACCCGGCAGGGCTACACCCCAGTTCTGGCCACGTTTGTGTGCATCGACGGCGTGGCCTACGACGACACGGAGCAGACCCTGCGCGTGGACATAGCTCCACCACCGCATCAAGGGCTGGTCGGCCCGTTGACCACACCGCTGTCGATGACCGGGCCCGGCTCCTCCCTCATCGCCGGTGAGGCCGTCATCGGCGGCACCCGCCCCACCTGGCCCGTCATCACCATCTACGGGCCGGTGCGCAAGCCGGGGGTCCGCGTGGTGGACCGGTGGGAGGCACATCTCAACCTCACCCTCAAGGCAGGGGAGGCTGTCACCATCGACCCGCGGCCATGGGCTCGTACGGTGCTTCGCGATGGAGCCTCTGTCGCCGGACTGCTCTACCGCTCCTCGCCGCGCCTGGACGAGATGCGATTGCCGCCGGGCCGCCGTGATTGCGTGCTGACCGGCACCGATCCCACCAGCACCTCGTACATGACCATCGCGTGGCGCGACGCCTACGCATACCTGTGAGCTTGTGCTTTATTGGCTGAGCCGGTTGCGTTCGATGAGGCTCTCGGGGCGATTGACGGTTTTGCCCACGTCATAGCGGGTGGCGGGCCGCCGGTTCTTCGAGCCGAGGGACCTGCCGGGGTTCGAGGCCGGAGGGCACTCATCCGCGAGTCAGGCGCTCCTGCCGCCTGGAAAGCAGCCAGTTGGCCAAGGCGCTGACGCCGAGGGATGTGAGCAGGAAGGACGCGGCGGCTACCCCGAAGCGGGTGAAGCTGAGCCCGTGACCAGGCAGGACGATGGCAGCGAAGACCAGCAGACCGGCGAGCACTGGCCCGGCCACGCCCAGAACGAGCCGCCGGTTCACCTCATCCCTCATGTGCTGCCCCTTCTTCGTGGAGTGGAGTGGGTTGCGTCTGTCCTCATTCGGCCACGCTCCCGCAGGGCCCTGCTGATCGTCGACTGGTTGGCGCCGAGCAACTTCGCCGCCTCTCGGGCCTCACTGTGCTGGGGCTCAGCGCGGTAGGTGACAGGCAGCTCCGGGCCGACCACGGGATCGAGCGCCACGAAGGCCGCGCTGGCGAATCTGTCGCCGAGGTCGTAGGCGTCGCGCGCCCGGAGCCGCGTGCTCGGCGAGGACGGCACTGACGAGTCCGGTGAGAGCGAAGGCCCGGCGGGCTCGGGCGAGCAGCACGACCGGCGGGGCTGGGCGGCCCGCCACCTTGGCCAGCATCCCCCGGCCTCGTGGGCGAACACCTTCGTGAGGCGGCGTTCGTGGGGCTCGATCGCGGTCACCCTGCAACGGTAGGCGCCGCTGCTGAGCAGTGGCAGGCGCCAGACTCGATCGAGTGAGGCCACGTCCCGTTCTGACACCACATCCCGCACCATGTCAGCCGCGCGGCCCACGCGACACAAACCCGGCCGTTGACGCAGCCTCCGGCGACGAGAGCAACCGGAGGGAAGAAGCGATGTGGGACAGCGTGCCCTGGTTCACCGAAGGCGGGGCCGAGCATTCGAGCGAGGTGGCCCGGCTGTTGGCGTACGCGGCGTTCGGCGGCGCCGAGGGCATCATCGGCGCGGGCGATCTGCGAGTGCGTGCCCTGAAGGCTCCCGCCGCGGCCGTGCAGGTCCTCCCCGGCGCCTGCGCTGTCCTCAACCGCGCTCCCGGGGCCGCCTACCAGGCGTACGCCGCCCGGCTGCCCACGGCGGACGAAGTGCCGATCGCCGCGACCGGCGCCCACGGGCGCTCCGATCTGATCGTGGCGCGCATCGAGAACCCCTATTCCTACGGGGAGACGTGGCCGCAGCCGGAGGATCCGGCCGCCGGCCCGTACGTGTTCACCCGCGTCATCTCCGGCGTGCCGAAGACGACTACGAGCGTGCGTCAGGTTCGCCCCCAGGATTCGGCGATCACCCTCGCCCGCATCGACCTCCCTGCGGGCACCAGGTCAGTCACCCAGTCCGTGATCACCGATCTGCGAGAGATGGCCGCCCCGCGCCGCCGCCGCGTGGTGAGGGCGCTGCGCGGGGTGTGGAGCACGCCGGACGCTGTCGGGAACATCAAGCTCCCCGAGCACGAGGAGTTTCCCCAGGGTGCCCGCTGGGACATCGAGATCCCGGAATGGGCCACCTCCGCGACGATCATCGCCACCTGGGCCGGACTCGATCAGCGCAACCCGAAGGACTCCTACGGCTACCTGCGGGCCGCCATCGGCTCCCGGCGCACCCCCTGGACCCGGTTCAACTGCGACTGGGTCGGATCGCACCAGCGCTTCACATTCGTCGGCGGCGGCACGGTCTCCATCCCGGCGAAGCTGCGCGGCACCGTGCAGGACCTGGTGATGCACGGCGCCGGTGAACCCGGCTTCAAAGGTCTACTGGAAGCCGACGGCGGCGCCACCGTGTTCTGCGACATCGAATTCGTCGAGGACCCCGACCAGGACGCGGTCTGATGCGCGGCTGGCGCTTCATCGCCGCCCGCGTCCTCAGCGAGGACATCCTGGACTGGGACGTGCCGCTCACGCTCTCCTCCAGCCCACAGCGCGAGCTGTCCGGGCCCGGCTCGATGGCCGGCGCGATCGAACCGGAGTACGCGCGGATACGCGGCGACGACGGAATGCCGCTCCTGCACGAGTGGGCGACGAAGCTGTACCTGGAGATCGACGGGCACATCCGCTGGGGCGGAGTGGTCACCAAGACCAGCTACGACGGCGCGAAGTACACCGTCACCTGCGAGGGCATGTCCAGCTACCCCCAGGGCATCCCGTTCGAGGACCACCTGATCTCCGGCAAACTCATCACACCGAAAGACCCCTACGCAGGCAAGGACAAGAACCACGACGGCTGGGTCGACGGGCAGAAGGGCAAACACAAGGTGCCCCCGCCGCCGAAACCGTACGGCGGGCCACGCATCGACGCCTACGACGCGTTCCGCGCCATCTGGAAGCACGTGCAGTCCCGCCCGTACGGCAACATCGGCTTGAAGATCGACCGGCACAAGCTCGGCGAACTCCTCGGCACCGCCGATGGCAAGGACCCTTGGGAGCTGGCCTGGTGGGACAACCCTGACTGCGGACAGGCCCTCGACGCGCTGGCCCGCGACCAGCCGTTCGACTGGCTCGAGACCCACACCTGGGCAGACGGCGGGAACGCCGTCGACTCCCGCATCCGGCTCGGCAGACCCCGCCTGGGCCGTAAGCGCGACGACCTGCGCTTCGCCGACGGCGAGAACATCTCCGCCCTCGCCAAGCCCGAAGGGATGGGCGAGGACTTCGCCAACGAGGTCATCGTCCTGGGCAAGGGCGAAGGCGCGAAGATGAAACGCGCCCAGGTCCACCGCTACGACAAGAGGCGTCTGCGGCGCGTGGCCACCGTCACCGACAAGACGCTCTCCTCCGCCAAGGCCCTGCGCACCCGCGGCGAGCGGGAGCTGGCCGGTCGCACCGCCGCGCTCCAGATCCCCGCCATCGAGATCACCGACCACCCGAACGCCCGCTTCGGCTCCTGGCAGCTCAGCGACGACATCCGCGTCCAGGTCCACGTCCCCTGGGTCGGAGATGTGGACGTGTGGCACCGCATCACCGCCGACGAGATCAGCGCAGACGGCCGCTGCGTGCTCACCCTCAAACGCAGCGACAGCTTCCACTACTGAAGCAACCGCACGACACAAGAGTCACGGCTGGTCTACACCCCGCGCATGGCCACCTACCTCGACCAGCAGGTCGAAGCCCGCCGCTTCGCCAAGATCCTCGCCGACCTCGACCGGCGCCTCTCCGCGCTGGAACGCACTACCCAGGCGAGCTACACCGGCATCCAGGGCGGGGCGCTGGACATCTACGACGAAGACGGGGAGCTGCGCGGCTCCATCGGCGTACAGCCCGATGGAACGGTCGCCGTCGTGCCGGTCAACACCCCGCCTCCGCCCACCCCGACCGCTCCGACCGTGACGGCAGCGCTCGCCGGGCTGACCGTGGCCTGGGACGGACAGTGGGAGGACTCCTACACCACGCCCAGCGACTTCGCGCTCATCCAGATCCACCTCGGCGACACCGACGACTTCGAGCCGGGGTCCGGCACGCTGGCGGCCACCCTCACCAATCCGGCCGGAGACGCCCTCACCCTTGCCCTCGACTCCTACACCCCCGTGTGGGTGCGGCTCGTCGCCGCGACCACCGCCGCCCTCACCGGACCGCCGTCCCCGCCCGCGCCGGGTACACCGCGCCGCGCCGTCTCCCAGGACCTGCTCGAAGGCGTCGTCGGCGAACTCCAGCTTGCCGACGATGCGGTGAGCGCAGCCAAGGTCGCCGCCGACGCGATCGGCACCGACGCCATCGCACCCGACACCGTCCAGGCCCACCACCTGGTCGCCGGTGCCGTACAGACCGACGCGCTCGCGGCCGACTCCGTCGCAGCCGGGAAGATCGCCGCCGACGCGGTCACCGCCCGCGAGCTGGCCGCGCTGTCGGTCACCGCCGACAAGCTGACCGCCAACTCCGTCACCGCCGGGAAGATCCAAGCAGGAGCGATCACCGCACACGCACTCGCCGCCGATGCCATCACCGGAAAGACGATCACTGGCTCCACCATCACCGGCTCCACCGTCTCCTCCGTCACCGAGGACGGCGCCACAGTGCGCCTCGCCGACGGACAGTTCACCCTGTCCGACTCCAGCAGCGCCGTGCTCTCCCGCATCTCACCCGGCGGATACCACCTGCTCGACGGCACCGGACGCCTGCGCACCACAGTCGGCCCGGCAGTCGGCCCTTACACCGAGCCCGGCATCGTCAGCTACGGACCACCGGATGACAACGACCCCTGCTACAGCATCCTGTCCGACGGCTCCTTGCGCTTCTCCCCCGTCGAGCCGCCCGAGGGCGCTCAGATCTACGACCAGGCCGGCCTGCTCTTCGGCACGACAGCCGGTGGCGGACGGTACGAGCTGATACTGCGCTCCGGGAGCTACCCCACCTACGGTGGGGCTCAGATCAACCTCTACTCCGCCCTCGGTGACGGCACGGGGACGGAGATCAACCTGGGGGCCGACCACACGCACGTCGGCGGACTCCTGACGGCCGGGAGCATCGCCACAGGCCGCGTCGGCATCACCCCCACCCCGGACAAACCGACCCCGCTGACGATCACCGGTCTGTCGGTACGCGGCGATCACTTCCACGGCTTCGCGACCCTCGACACCACCGTCGTCGGCGCCACCGTACGCGGCGTCGCCGTCACCGATGTGACCTCCCACGGTCTGACGGTGTGGGTGAACCGCAGCAACGCGATACGCACGTACGTGAACTGGATGGTGATCGGCAGCTGACCCCACGACGCAAGCGCCCTCGCGACCCCAGGCTCGGCCTCATGGAAGCGACCGAGGACGAAACCCCGCCCCCCTCCATGCGCTGTACCGCCGTGTGCCGCACCGCGACATGCCCCAACCTCGGCAAGCCCTTCGACACCGTCGTCTACACCGACCCCACTGGTGACCTCGCCCTCGTGATCTGTGCCCGCTGTGAAGCCCCGATCACAGATCTTGCCCAGCAGGAAGCCGAGCCCTCGACGTAACCGAACCGACTGCCGCACCGTGCAGCCTGCCCCTGAGCGGGGCTTCGCCGACCCCCGCGAGTCCCCGCTCTCCCCCCTGACCGCCAGGAGAATCCCGTGGAATGGCTCGTGGGCCTGGCGCCCGTGCTCGCACCGTTCTTCGGCATGACCGGCGCACTGGGCGGAGCGTGGCTGGTCTACCGCCAGAACCGGCGCAAGGCGCAGGCCGATGAGCGTGCCGCGCAGCTCCACGCCGACACTGCGGAGACACAGACGTATGTCGACGCGATGCGCACCGTCACGTCCGGCTTCACTGATCTGCTGGAGCAGCAGCGCGCGGTTCATGCCCAGACCGTCGAACGCGTCACCACCCTGGAAGCCCGGCACGTCATGCTGGAACAGAAGGTCGAGAGCCTCCAAGAAGAGCAGCGCAAGTGGCGCCGATGGAAGGCCGCCGCCGTCGCCTATATCCACGACCTGCGCACGCTGATCCGCGAGACCCTGCGCCGCCCGGCGCCCGCTCCGCCCGATGAGATCGCCGCCGATGTCGAACCGTCGGATGCCGCGTAGGCACGCCCGGGGACATAAGCCCCTCGCCCGCTCCATGCTCTGCCGGTCCGTACACCCGTGCCGAAAGGTCTAGCCATGTCTACGCTCGACTCCGTCACCACTGGCGCCCAGGTCGGCGCCCTCCTCCCCCTGCTCACCGCGATCGTGCAGCGCCCTGCCTGGTCGGCGGGAGTGAAGAAGGTGATCGCCGTCGTCCTCGCCCTGGCCGCCGGGGTCGTCACTGTCGCGGCCTCCGGCGGCTGGGAGCAGTTCCAGCACGGAACGGTGCTGGCCACCCTCGGCTCCGTCCTGGCCGCTTCCCAGGCTACGTACGACCTGATCTGGAAGCCGAGCAAGGTCGCTCCGGCTATCGAATCGGCGACGAGCCCGGAGATACCGCAGCGGGCTGCCTGACGCCGCGGGGACGGTCGTCCCGGCCGGCGGCGGGTACAATCCGCACTCAGGTGGCCGCTTCGCCGCCGAACCACTGCGTCGAGAGTCGCTGCCGGTTCTGGGAGTTTGGTTTCCTTTCCTCCAGGGTCGACCGGCAGATCCCGGCTCAAGACCACTGCGCGCGTGCAGAGCGCCCAGGGCCGGTGAGCGGTTGCTCCTGCGATGACCCGGCACACGGAGTGGTTCGGTCGCGAAGCGGCCATCGAGTTGCGTACCGGCTGCCGAGCGCGGCATGACGGCTTGGGAGCAGCGAGTCGAATCGACCAGGAGGAGTCGCGGGAATGGCCGACGCGCAGCCCTCTGCCGAGAAGATCTCGGCAGAGATCAAGCGCCTCAAGCAGATGTCGCACCAGGAGTTCTTCGAGGCGTGGGCGACGTACGTGCTCGGCGGTGTCGACCGTCAGGTGCCTCGCGACGTGCAGGCGGCGGGCTTCCGCTCGCCGGACCTGGCCACCCGGACTCTGACGGCGGCCGACCGCGCGGCCCGGGAGATCAAGACCGTGCTGCCCCGCCGGGACGGCGAGTCGAAGCGCGAGTACCAGGCCCGCATGAACGCCTTCCGCCAGCAGCTCCAGGCGGCGCGTCAGCCCATTGTGGGCGCGATCGAACGTCTCGCTGACGAAGAGGCCGAGTACCTCGCGCAGCTCGACGACGAGGCGTTCGCCGGGGAGTGGGCCGCGTTCGTGCAGCAGGCCGCCGGGCAAACCCGCAGCGGCCACAACTACGTCCAGGGGCTGGCGTTCCGCTCCCTGGACGTAGCTCCCCGCACACGCGCCTTGTCGGAGCGGATGCACCGCACTCCGGAGGAGTACTTGCCCACCGTGGCGGGTGAGTCACGCACGGCACGTGCTGCCCGGGTCGCGCAGTTCCGCTCGCGGCTGGAGGCGGAGCTGAGGTTTCTCCAGTACACGCTCAACTACGCGGTCGCGCGGTGGGGGCGGATGCCGACTACCCCTAACTACCGTCTCCAGGCGATGCGGCTGCTCGTCGAAGCGCACCCGGAGGAGTTCTCGAAGTTGCGGAGCGCGGTGCGGGAGGACGCGCGCAAGGCGCGCGAGGAGGTGCGCCGGCAGCGCCGATTCCAGCGCCGTACGCAAGCGCGGGGAACGAGCTGATCAGACCCCGCTAGCCGAGGGCGCGCCCGATCGCGATCGGGCGCGCCCTGGGTCATTTCAGGAGGCGCTGTCAGTGGCGCGCCTGGACGAGATTCCCCCGGCCAGGGCTGCGGGCACCCCGGATGCGGGGCGCACCATCGGGGCGTGCCTGGCGAAACACCAGGTCAGAAAGTGTTGCGCGCTACTTGAGGGCGCGCCCACGTGGCGCGCTCCGTCAGGTTCCCGGGCGGCGCGCTGGGCGCGCCAGGAGCGCGCTACAGGGGTGAGCCGACGCGCGCCTCTGGGGCCGACTGGTGGCGCGCTCCTCGACTGCGGTGGCGCGCCACCAGAAACCGCAGTACGAGGCGCCCGCGCGCCTTGGTGGGGCGCTGGCGCGCCTGACGTGGCGCCGGGGGCAGAGGAAGATCCAGGTGGCCCCTCCGACCTGCCGTTGGGCGTCACGTCACGTCAACCGGCCATGGCGAGGTCGTCGTAGAGCGGGCGGAACATCTCGACGATCTTCAGCTCGGGCTGTCGCGCCTTGCGGTAGGCGTCGGCGATCCCCGTCTGGCCCGTCTCGTCCAGGCGCGCGATCACGGCGTCCTTGTGCTCGGCGAGGAGTGCCTTGAGCTTCGCCATCGCCGGATTCCCGTGGGGCCCGGCGGCCGGGGCAAGGTGGTCCTCTGTGGGCACGCCCAGGATGCGGGCCTGGATGTCGGCCTCGGCGAGCAGCACCGTCATCGCCTGGGTCGTCATGCGCTGTGCGCGGGTGGCCCTGGGGCGCGGAAGGTCCTGGGGCTCCTCGGCTTCGCTGCTGTCCTCTGGCCGTTCCTGCGCGGACTGCTCTACAGCCGGGTCCGGGGGCGGCGGAGCATGGTCGTCAGCGGGCTCCGGTTCTGCGGTGCTCGTGGATGCCTGCGCGGTCCCGGTCGCCATGGTGCTGGACCGTTCTTCTGGCTCACCAGCCGTGTGGGCAGCCTTTTCCTGGAGATGGCCGAGGGACTTGGTGATCAGCTTGTCGGCGCTCATCTGTCCCCACCGTGTGCGTGTCGGCACGGCCTGGAGCGTGCGCCGACCGTACTCCTCCCGCAGAGCGTGAAGCGCGGCCTGCGGGTCGGTGGGGTCCATCAGCGCGCGCCGCACCACCTCGGCCGCCTGCTCGGAGGTGAGTGCTGCCTCGGTGCGGGCCTCTGCCTGTCCGGTCCGCCGGTCCTCTCCCCCCAGATCGCCGTCCGGCCGCAGCTCGGACGCCGAGCGGGTCTCGGCCGCTTCTTCCAGTCCGAGGCGGCGCAGGAGTGCGTCCACGCCGAAGTCCATAAACCGCTGGGTCTCGCCCGGCTTGATCGGCATGTGAAGGGTGCGCACGCCGGTCAGGTACGCCTCGCCGAGCGCGTGCAGCTCGACGATCGCGTCCACTGCGGCGGGGAGGTTCTTCTCCGCTTTGACCTTGCGGGTGGTGTGCCGGGTGGGCTTGTCGTTCTCGAAGGCGGTGACGATCTCCTGCCGGGCTATGAGCAGGCACGGTCCGGCGTGGCGGCGCAGCAGCCACAGGACTTCTCCCCACCGGTCCTTGACGCGGTTCCACAGGTCCGAGTCGATGACGACCGGGTCGTCTGCGGTCGGAAGGCGGCGACGGTTCTCCTGTGCCTTACGCACGGCGCGCCGCCGCGCGAACAGGGCGATCTCGTCGCTGAGCATGTCCCACAGGCAGGTCATGGAGTCGATGACGAGCATGTTCGGTCTGTCGTCATTGCGCGGCTGCTGGATGACCCACCGGATCGCGTCGAGGATGTCCTGGTAGGAGCCGTCGTGCGGGACGATCTCGTACCGGGCACCGGGGATGCGGCCGTAGTAGTCGGCGGTGCCCTCGGTGCCGCCGATCTCGATCCAGTACGTCATGCCGATCAGGTCCGAGGCGGAGCCGAGCGCGGCTTCGTAGCTCTTGCCGGTCTTCTCCGGCCCGGTCATCAGCACGATCGGCGGGTTGGGTTTGCCGGTCGGCTTCCGGCTCTCGCGTGCGCGCTGCGGCGCGGTGGTGCCAGCCAAGGCGATGCCTTTCACGTCGGGTCTCCCGCGGGTTGCTCTCCCGCGGATGGTGCGGCGCGCAGGGCTTTAACTTCGCTCTCTGACGCGCGCTGTATCATTTTAGGCTATCCCCGCCCAAGGTCAATCCCGGGCACAGAAGAGCGGCGGGCACCCCGAATTCCTGGTGTGCCCGCCGCTATGAGTCTGTAGATGTGGAACGTCAGGAAGCTGGGGCTGCTCCGCTCTGGGGGCCAAGGCCGTTCATGTCCACTCCGTTGCCGCTCTCCGCCAGCAATTCCGCCTCATAACGCCGCTCGAAGCGCGGGCCGACGTTCTTCCGGCCGTTCTGCGGGCTCTGCCCCAGTCGGCGGCCAAGCTGCGAGGGGTTGAGGTCACCGCGTGGACCAAGGCGGTGCTCTTCGCCCCTGTTCCGGGCCGCCTTGTACTCGGCGTACAGCTCCTCCTCGCTGACGATGCTCGACTCGTTGAGCTGCGGCGCGTCCTCTGCCTGCGATTCCTCCGTCTCTCCGGCAGGGAGCGGGGGTACCGGGACTTCCGGCGTTGCCGCCGGGGCGTCATCCTGCTTCCCCCGTGGCCGGGTGGCCACGATCGCCCCCGCCGGGGGCAGCGTGTCTGCGGACGACGACCCGCACGCCGATGGCGCGGCTGCCGACGGACGTCTCGGCGTGGTCGCCGGGGACAGCGGATCGAGCAGGGCCCCTGTGCCGTCCTCGTCCACCCAGTCCGACCCGGCTCCGTGCTTGCGGACGAAGCCGGATATGTGCAGGCCGAAGCTCCCACCGAGCGGCACCATCGCCGCGACGGCAGCGCCGACCACGTACGCGTACACCTGGTGCTCGACGAGAACGGCAGGCGCGGCACCGGCCGCGAACCACTGGGACAGCGCGACCAGGCAGTGCCCGACATTCGCGGCGATCGAAATGCACAGCAAGAATCCGAAAATCGCCCACAGGCTCCAGAAGTAGCCGCCCTCGTGGCCGTCGGTGCGGCGGCGGATCGTGGTGACCGCGCCGGCGTTGAACGCCAACAACAGTTCCAGCGATCCGGCCATCGCCGCGGCTGCGAAGGGAGGAAATCCGATAAGAGTGCCCGCCCAGTGGAGCTGGTAGAGGGAGGCGAGCATCATGCCGAACCCTGCGGTGGCAGCTCCGATCCGCAGGTTCCGGTGCCAGTCGCGTAGTTCGCGCTCGCCTTGGGTGATGGCACGTACCGTGGGCAGCTTGGGCAAGACGTGTCCTTTCCGTTCGGGTCTCCCGAGTGGCCTATGCTCATCGGCCCTTCGGGTTGCTCCCACGATATAGCGTCTTGCCAGCTCACGCCGGTGACGTGCGATCAGGTCCGGCGGATCGTGTTCTTCACCAGTCCAGCGGCGTACGCGGAGTTCGCCGGTCCGGTCCCTGGATCTTCGCGAGGAATGCCCGGTCCTCGACGCGGGAGAGGAGCCGCTCACCGAGAACGGCGGCGATCCCATCGCGGCGCAGATTCGTGGAGAACGCGGTCGGGCGCCCGGCCGAGAGGCGGGAGTCCACCAGGTCGATCGTCTCGCGCCGCGCGAACTCGGTGGCCACGCCGTCCATCTCGCCGCACAGCTCGTCGAGGATCAGCAGGTCGGCCTCCACGTGACGCTTGCGGGCTGCGTACGCCGTCATGTCGCCGGGGCCACCGTCGGGACGGCGCCAGGTGAGATAGGTGGTGTGCTTGATGAACCGGACGAGCAAGCCGCGCTCGCTTGCCTCGTTGCCGAGAGCGGCGAGGGCCGTCGTTTTCCCGGAGCCGATGTTGCCTGGTGCGATCAGGTGCATGGTGGCCGGTCGCGCCTTGTGCTGCTTGGCTTCGACGAGCGAGTCCAGCCAGCCGCCCAGCACGTTCGGGTGCTGGTTGGCGTCCAGGTCCGTGAACCTCCACTTGAGGTAGTCGTCGTGCGCGGCCTCGCGCATGCTGGTGATCCAGGCGTTCTTGCGGGCGCGGGCCTGGGGTATGGACACGTCCTCCCACAACAGCGGGTCGGACTCCGGCGGGGCAGGCACGCCGAGCTGCGAGAGGTCCGCCCCGCCGCGGCGAAGGACCTCCAAGACGCGGTCGGTGACCTCGCCCAGGCGCTGAGGCTCGCGCTCCGGGACACCGTGCTGGGCTTCCAGGATGTTCAAGGGTCTCCTTCCTGGTCATGCGGGAACGATGCCGAACTGCACTGCCTGGTCGGGCTCGTCGGGGTCTCTGCTCGCGGGCGGGGGCGGCTCGCTGATGCGCCCCCAGGTGGCAGCGTCGCTATAAGGGGCGGGTCGGCCGCCGTACGGACCAGGTACGGGCTTGTTGTTCCGCTCGTCGCTCAGAGCGCGCTGGAACTGGTGCGCGGAGGGAAAGTGCACTCCCGTTCGCTGAAGGGCCTTGGCGGTCTCCCGCTGGGTGTACCCGGCGTCCAGCGCTTGCTGCGTCAGTCTGAGGAGGCCGTGGTACCAGCGAGACTTCTGTTTGCCCGCGTACGGGCCGAGATGGGCCTTGGCATGCTCGTAGTACCAGCTGGCCACTTCCTCGGCGCCGGTCTCCTCCATCGGCTCCTCGGCTGCCTTCTTCCCAGTATCCGGGGCAGGGGTGCCCTGGGGCGGATCCTTCCTCCTCGCCGCGGAGCGGGCGGCTGCTGGTGGCAGCACACGCTGCGGCTCTTCCGGCCTGGCCGTGTCCGCGTCGGAGTCATCCATGCTCTGCTCGGGGGCGTCCGCACCGGCGCTGGTGTCCGGGGCGTCGTCGGGCGCCGGGGTGAAGCCGTCCGTGCCGAGGCTGCCGTCGGGATAGCTCACGAGGAAGGTGCCGTCGTCCTGCTCGACGACGGGGATCTGGAGCTTCTTGCCGAAGGTGATGAAGTCGTCGGCCCACTGCTGGACCGGGTACTCGCTGATCGCGGTGCCCATGGCCTGCTTGCCGTCGTGGAAGCGGCGCCGTTCCAGCCGGTAGTAACCGTGTGCGGCCAGCTCGTGCAGGGCCTTACGCACGGCGTCGCGTCCTTCGCGTCCCTCGCCGCGCGAGAGTTGTTCGGAGCGCACCTGCCAGTCGTCGCTCTGGTCGAGAAGGTATGTCAGGAGGCCCAGGGCGCGGTAGCTGAGCCGGGTGTCACGTGCTGTCGCGGACTCGACTTGGACGAAGTGGGTGCGGCGGTTGACGCGCACGGCGCTGCGGGTGGTCACGCTGCTGCCTCGCTGTTCGCCTCCGGTGTGAGCCGGAAGTGGGTGTGCCACGTCTTCCGGCCGTGAGCCCCCGTCTCGTACACGCGTCGGGACTCGGCCATGCCCGCGACACGGAGCTCGGAGAACGGTTCACGAGCCTGGTGGTTGGTCAGGTTGCAGGCATAGGCCGCATCCTGGACGGTGACCCAGCCACCCTTGCTGCGCAGCACGAGGAAGCAGTACAGGCGGAACGCGCGGTCGGATATGCGCCCGGCGAGTGCCGGTGCGATGTCGGTGTGGCTGGACAAGGCGTTGGTCCTTGGGGCAGGGACCCGGCCGCCGGAGGGGTGCAGCCGGGCCGTCGTGCGACAGTGCGCGGCTACTGCTCGCCGCCGTCGCGGGTGGGCGCGGAGGGGAGCATCGGGACACCCCTCAAGAGGTCATCGAGCTGTCCCTTGTGGAATGCCTCCAGTACGGCCTCTTGACCGCCTTCCTTCCAGCGGAGGGCCACGGAACCGGTGGGCTTGCCTCCGGGGATGCGCTTGACGCCAGGGATCACTTCGCCGGTGACCTTGTCGACGATGGCGCCGCTGTCCTTGTCGTAGGCGGCACGCTTGAGCATCGCGTCACGGAAGGCGGGCCGGGCCTGGATGATGACCTCAGCTTCGTCGCGGTCCTCGGCGAACGCGGTGAACGCCTCCTCGTCGTCGACGACGTACTTGTCCTTGGAGATGGCCACCGTGTGCGTGGCGACCGCTGTGCCGTTGACCTTGGCATCGACGCGACTGGTGCTGTCGGGCCCGTCGTACGCATCGAGGAGCGGGCCCTTGACCGCCGCGATCTTCTCGTCGATCGCGGGAACAACATGCTCCTTGAACAGCTTGGCGAAGACCGAGAGCAGCGCGGCATCCCCCAGGGACAGGGTGGGCTGCAGTGTCTGGTCAACGTCGTCGTACGACATGGGGCCTACCTTTCTCGCCCAAGGCTCCGCCCAGGGCTCTTCGGGTCTTCCCCGGGCGGGGCGCAACGGGCGTCGCCAGTAGGTACGACAGCAACAGGAATCTGTTACACCCAGGCCCAGGCGGCTGGGTCGCTCTCCCAGCCATGAGGAATAGTACAGCATGCGTCACCCAGTGGCGGAGTCACCGCCTGGCACGCAAGGATGCATCCCTCTCGGCAACATCATCAACGCCGCACTCATTTGGCCAGATGAGCTCGTGACCAAAGCCCATGAGCAGGCCGTCGCTCGAATCAGAGGGGATACTGACTCACCTCTCGATCCTCGGCACTCCTCATCGGTCCAGATAGGCACTCATGAGGAGTTCGGACTCTGGGGAGAGTGTGGCGACGCTGACCTGGTCGCCGTCCCGATAGGCGAGACTCCCCGGCGTGTCGCCGACGGCGGGATGGTAATCCCCGCGGGACAGCGAGGTAAGGACCGTCGCGCGCAGGCCCTCGCGGAGCGCGAGCGAAAGCCCCAGCGGGGTGGCGAGATCGACAGTGGGGTCTGCGAGCGCGGCGTTGACGAGCGCGCGGGTCTCCTGCGCCGTCATCACCCCTTGGCGTCCGGTCACGGTCCCAGTATCGAGCCAAGCTCTGGTGAGCAAAAGCGGCCTCCTAAGTTCAGATAAGAGTTGTGAGAAGGCGACGCTCGCAGGAAGGCGCGAGGAAGCTCCGAGCTGAGGGAGCCAGCCCCTACAACAGACGGTCGTGGTTTTCCACAGACACCGCCCTTCCGTGTGTACCGCCCTACAGTGGCCTTCCTGTGGATCGCAAGAGGGCGTTATTCACAGGAAGGAAGGGCTCCATCCGCACGCATCAGCCGACCTGCCGCCGCGACGCAAACAAGCTGCGCCTCTACCTTCCGCTCCAGCTCTCCCGCCTTTGGTGACGTCTCCGGTGGTGGGTGAGCTCCGGTGTCGCCCCAGCCGGAACGAGGGCGGTACCGGACCGGCGGCGGGTGCGGCCCGGCCATGACGGCATGCCCCGTTTGCGAGGCGGGGCGCCGCGGTTGGAGTCCGCGGGCTCGCAGACCGCACCCGCCGCCGGCACACCTGTACCGCCGGAAGGACCGCCGTGACCGAGACCGTGCCCGCCCCCCGCTTCACCACCTACG
>NZ_JAAKZZ010000359.1 GCF_011045075.1 Streptomyces boncukensis | reverse complement strand
GTCACTGGGTCTCCTGGGCGTCGAGCTGGCGGCGGATGGTGCACGCGCGGGTTTGGCCGACGCCGAGTCCGGTCTTGAGCGCGCGGATGCCGGCGGGGCGTCCGCGGGTACGGCGGTGCTCGGTGTCGAGTACGCGCGCCCGCTCCAGGAGGTCGTCCGTACCTGGGGATGTACTCGGCGTACTCGGGCCGGGTACGGGCGCGTACTCGGGGGCCGGTGACGGGGCGTCGGCGGGGTGCTCCTGGGGTACGTCGTGGGCGCCGGGGCCGGGCAGCCTGGCGTGTACCTGGGTACGGGTACGGTCTGCGGCGAGTACGGGCTCCGGGTCCTGTACTTCGGGGCGTACCTCGGCGGTTGGTTCGTTGTCGGGTACGGGCTTCTCGGCTGGTGGGGCGGCGGGTACAGGTTCGGGTACGGGCTGTACCCCGCGGGCGGGTACGGGCTCCGTCTGCTGCTGCGCGGGCGGTTCAGGTACAGCGGGTACGGGCGCGGGGTTGCCCGCGCGGGTGGCCACGCGTACCTGGGTTTCGGTGACGGGTACGCCGTACTCCGTGCACAGGGCAGCGAGTACGGCGGGTGTACGTCCCGGGTGTGCGGCCTGTACCTGATGGATCGCCTCGATCGGATCGAGGCGGCGCAGCTCCTGCCCGGTCACACCGAGCGGGGTACGCGGGTACGCCTCGGGTATGGGCTCCTGGTCCCACGGAGACGACACAGGTACGGTCCGCAGCGCCTGGGAGGTGCGGCGCCCGGCGAGCTGCCGCATCAGCGCGTGCTGCTGGGTCCCGTCGACTGCGGCCCGGGAGCGGGCGACGGCGGCGGCGAGCCGGGCGCGCCCCCACGGGCCGAGCCATCGGCGGGAGGCGAGGCGCACGGCGCGGGCGGTGGCCCGGTCGCGGGTGATCTGTTCGGCGTCCCGGTCCCGGACCGCCAACCCGGCGTAGGACAGGAGGCGTTCGCGTAGTTCCCGGCCGATGATGGCGAGGAGTCCGGAGGCGAGGGCCTGCGGGCGGGCGAGGCGGATCTCCAGGCCCATGGCGAGGTGCCACAGGATGCCGGCCATGACGGGGCCGATGATGGCGCGGACGGTGCCGCCGACGAGGCCGGACTCGGCGAGGGCGGGGATGACCTGGACGCCGGTGATGACCCACACGAGCACGCCGGGCACCCCGGCGGTGCCTGCGTGGTCGTCGGTGGTGGTGGCGCGTTTATGGGCGCGGGCGAGGAGCGCGCAGGACAGGAGTGCGATCTCTCCTGCGGCGAAGAAGAGCAGTCGCTCGGTCTGGCTGTGCATACCGAGGTAGTGAGCCGCGAACCGCCACGAGGTGTCGGCGGTGTAGCCGGTGCAGGCGGCGGCGCCGATCGACGCAACGACGACGGACGCGGTGGGCCGAGCCGCTGCTCGCAGTCCGCGCACGGTCAGCCATCCGGTGAGCACGAGTAGCCCGCACAGGGCGGCCGTGAGCCCGGCGGCGGGCCATGGGTTGGCCTGCGCCCAGTGGGCGGCGGGTCCGGTCATCGGTGTCGTGCCCCCCTGCGGCGTCGGGGTGGTCGGGTGTGGGTGTGCCAGCACAGGCCGGCAGTCGCGCCGACGAGGAGCGCGCCTGTGGTGTAGCCGCCGGCGAGGGCGATGACGGTGAGCGTGGTGAGCACCCACCGGGCCAGCGGGGAAGCGAGCCCGGTAGGTGTGCGGGGTGGTCGGCGGGTCACGTGGGTTCTCCGAGGCGGACGCACATGTGCGCGAGGGTGAGCGTGTCGATCACGGAGATCAGCGGCCCGTGGAGCTGCCACAGGAGCAGGTGGAGGAGCAGGGCCGGGACGGCGCTCGCTACTGGGAGCGGGCTCATGTCGCGGGCAGATCGTGGCGGCGTTCCCACTCGCGGATGCAGCCGTCGACTATCTGTCGGGTGACCGGGTCGGGGTCGCCCTCGTGTTCCTCGATGGCGGCGGCGAGCTCCGTGTCCGTGAGTTCCGGGATGGTCTTGTGGGGCCAGGTGCTCATCTGAGGGTCCTTTGCCTCCGGCGTTCAGCTGGTGGGCGGGAGGAGCGCGATGGCGGCGGCGTGCTCGGCGTCGGTGGCGGTGTCGGGGGCCCAGTCGGTCACGGCCTCGATGGGGCCGACGCCGTCGAGGTCGAGGTGGAGGGTGGCCTCGCGGGTCAGGTAGGGCGCGCCCGCGGTGGTGGTGCGCAGGGCGGGGCGGTCGGTCAGGGCGCCGTCACCGCCTGCGCGTTCGTGGGCGGCGCGGAGGGTGGCCAGGTCCCGCAGGACGAGGCGGGTGCGGGTTTCGCCGAGCTCGGGCCGCGGGGCGGTGTCGGCGGCGAGGCCGAAGAAGGTGCAGATCTGCGGGGCGTAGGCGATCACGGTGCTGGTCCTTCGAGGGGGTTGGTGCCGGGCCCGCGCCCCGTGTCGCGGGCCCGGCGGGTCGGGTGGGTCAGCGGCGCCCGTAGCGCTCGCGGCGGCGGTCGGCGTCCTCCCATTCCTGGCCCTTGCGGGCCGCCTTGCGGGCGCCGCCGTTGCGGTGGCTCTTGCGGCGCTTGGCGGCGGCGCGGTCGGTGGGGAGCTGGTCCCAGGCGCGGCCGGCGGTGTCCGGCTGGCGGCGGAAGAGGCCCATCAGCCGCGCTCCTTCGCGCGGGCGCGGGCGTCCTGCTGCCGGTGGGCGTGGCGGAGCGCGTCCCCGGAGGCGTAGTCCTCAGCGCACCGCTCGATGGTCGCGGGCTCGGTGGCGGTGCGGTCCTCACGCGGGGGAGCGGGCGGCTTCGGGTCGCTCATCGGGCGCCGCCCTTGGGCCGCGGGGCCGGACGGGGGTTCGGGATACGGGGGACGACGGGGCCGGGGGTCCAGTCGTCGTCGGTCCACTCGTGCGGGGCCATCAGGCGGCGACCGCCAGGCCGTGGGCGGCGGTGCGGGGGTAGGTGCGCATGGCGGTGTCGAGGATGTGGCGCTCCGAAGGGAGGTAGCCGATGACGCGGCGCCAGGTGCCGCTGATGTTGGACCAGGCGCGGCGGGGCTCGGCGCCGTAGGTGGCGCGGTAGGTCTTCGCGGCGACGCGGCCGTAGGCGGAGCCGTACCGGTCCGCGAACTCCTGCGTGCAGCCGCGGGTGGTGAGGTGGCGGCGGGCCAGCAGCATGCCGGCGGAGAGAGTGGCGTACAGGACGCCGATGTCGAGGTGTTCCGCGGCGCGGAGGTGGCGACGGGCGAGAGGGCGGCGGATAGCCTTGTGCATGGTCAGGACTCCTGGAGCTAGCAGGTGGTCTGGCTGGCCCCGGCCGGGCTCTCACACACCGGCCGGGGCCGTTCTGTAGGGACGGGACCGCGGGAACGGCCTCGCAACACAAACCCTAGGGCTTGTGTTGCTCTACATGCAAGCCCTAGGGTTTGGCGTGTTGCTTGGGTCGCTTTCCGCAGAAGGGAGAGCGGGCGTGACGGAAGCGCGCGAGGAGGTGAAGAGGCTGCTGGAGGCCATCGAGGCGTTCGAGGCGATCGAGGACCCGGCCGAGCGGACCAGGGCCGTCTCGGAGGTGCTAGGCGACTGGAAAGTGCACCTGGCCCGCCTGCGCCAGATTCGCGAGGACGGCGTCCGAGCACTCCGCGAGGAAGAGCGGAAGACCTGGCCGGAGATCGCGGAGATCATCGGCGGAGTCACGCCTGAGCGCGCGCAGCAGATCAGCAAGGGGCTGAGTGGTGCGAGACGGGCGAGGGACAAGAAGGCGGCAGAAGAAGCTGGGTCTGCCGAGTAGGCCCACTTCCTGCGCGTCCCCGGCCGCTGTTGCATAGCGAGACCCCCCGTCAAGTGGCGGGGGTCTTGTGCTGTTCGACTCTCGTCATCGTGACCCAGGCGGATGCGTCAGCCGTTCGGCGTATGCCGCCCGATTCAGCCGTGCTGATCACGGGCCTGGTCGTAGTGTCGGCCCGTTTCGACCACCAGACAGCCAGGGGAGTACGTGTGAGCGAGCAGAAGCGCATGAGCCTGGGCGCCAAGATCGGCATCGGCGTCGGGGTGCTCGTCGCGCTCGGCGTCATCGGCGCGATCGCAGGCGAAGGCGCAGGCGAAGGCGACGACAGCACCGAATCGAAGCCGACCGCCAGCGAGCAGCCCAAGGAGCCCGCAGCGAAGAGCGAAAAGCCGGCAGACGAGAAGCCATCTGACGCGTCCGCTACGAGTGCTGCGGCGGAGAAGAAGGCCCCGGCCGACGAGTTCAAGGCGTTCATCAAGGAGAACGGCACCCCGCAGCAGCAGGAGGCCGCCCAGCACATCACGCGGGTTCAGGGCGCCGACGACCAGAACGACGTCCTTGACAGCGCGGAGATCCACACGGACTACACCGGAGGCATGACCGGACCCCATTCCGGTGACGGGAAGCTGCTGGCCAGCGCGTTCGCGGACTGGCGGGACAGCAAGAACGGGCTGGTGACCGTCTACGACAGCTCCGGCGAGATCTTGTCCAACGGCAAGTTCTGAGCGTCGGTGCCCGGACAGTGGCCGTGTAGGCATCGGCGTGTCCGGGCACCTCATCAGGCGGCGCGCCGGTACCACTTCTGCGGGCGCGGACGCCCGGCGTAGTACTGCTGCCGTACTGCCCGGCACCGCGCGCACGTCGGCAGCCCCAGCAGCAGCTCCAGCCGGTACCCCGCCAGAGACCCGCCGTGGACCCGGTGCTCGCGGGCCAGGCGCTGCTCCCGGTCGGCGCGGAGCCGCTCACGGTGTGCCTCGCGGCAGGTGATGCAGGACTCCCCGCGGGAGCGGTGGGAACGCCACCCCAGCTCGGTGCCGCACGGTGGCCGGCGGGCGGCGTCGCGCTCCTGGGGGGTGAGGCCGCCCCAGATGCCGTCGGGCTCGCGCATGCGGATCGCGTAGTCGGCGCAGGGCTGCTGCAGGGGGCATGCGGCGCACATGTGCCGGGCCGCCTCGGTGACGGCGGCGCTGGGGGCGTCGGACACGAACAGCTCGGGCCGACGATGGCAGGGGGTGCGGGTGCCGTGGGGGAGCTGGGCGAGGAACGGCGGGACGGCGGCGTCGATCATGGTTGGGGCTCCCTGTACGCGCGGGTACGGTGATCGTCGCCGGGTGGGAATCGGGGCGCGCTGGTCTGGCAGGACACGGAGCGCGCCCCTTCGTCATCGAGCTACGGCATCACTCGTCGGGCCGGTCACTGGTCCGCTTCTCCCCGTAGTGGTTGTCCTGCCGGTACTTGACGCGGTCGGCCCAGGCGTCGGCCCAGGCGATGCCGATGAACACTGCCGGTGCTCCGCAGAGGCGGTGTTCGGCGGGCTGCCATTCCGTCCGGGCACCGCAGTGGGAGCACTTGGGGCACTGCGGGATGTCGCCGGAGTAGGGCGGAAGCGTGGTCATCGGCGGTCTCCGGTCTTGGTCGTGGCCCAGATGAGGGTGATGAGGATGGCGGTGGCGCATAGGGCGATGACGGCCGCGAGGCTGGTGGCGGACAAGGACGTGCTCCTCTGCTGGTGCGGTCTCCTGTGATCAGTGGTTGGTGGTGCGGGGTGCCCGGGACGGGAGTCGAACCCGTGTGCCCTGGTGGGCAGCGATTTTTAAGATCGCCGCGTCTGCCGTTTCGCCACCCGGGCCAATCGCCGGTCACGCTGCGGCGGCAATGGACCGGTCTCGGACGCAGGCGCGGCAGACGCGTTCCCGGCGGCCTCGGCGGCGGATCTGGATGCGGAGGTTGTCGCCGTCCAGCAGGTGTCCCCGCCCGCAGTGGGTCTGCGGCTCCTGGCTGCCGCGGCGCTTGTCGTGGCCGCGGACCGGTGGAGCCGTGTCGGGTGCGAACCAGTGGGACCGGAACCGTCGCCGTGCCGCGGCAATGTGCGCGGCGAACGTCTTGTACGAGAGCCCCAGCGCCTCCGCGGCTTGCGCGTACTCCTCGTGTACCGCGAGGGCTTCGACGGCCCGCCCTTCGGACATGGTGAACATGTCGCCGATCTGTACGGCTGCCAAGTGCTCGACGAGTCGGTCCATCGCGTTCGGTTCCGGCGGGGTTCGCCAGTACGTGGCCCACCTTGGTGAGGCGTCGGAGCCTGCGGTGGTGTTGCCGGACTGGTAGCCGCGGGCGTGCATGCACGCGGCGAGTTCCGCGTGTACGGCGTTTCGGCCGACGTGGATGAGGCCCTGCCGTGTGGGGGTGTCTTCCGCTGCGACGAGGGCTTCGGCGATGCCCGACCAGGCCAGGTCGTGGCGTGTGGGTGCGTCGAGTCCGCCGCTGTGGGCGGAGGCGGCTGCGATGCGAGCGAGGCGGTCGATATCGTGGACGGTGTAGCCGTGAAGACTGTTCATCGGGACGCTCCTACGCGCGGCTGGATCGTCGGCGCCTGGCTGGAGATCGTGGTCATAGCAGGGCTCCGCTCGCGGGCACGTCCTCGATCTGACGCACGGGCCTGGGCCGACCGCCCGGGTCGGTGGCAGAGGTCGGTCCGGGATGGTCTGCGTCCGGGTCGGAGCAGTAGCGGGTGGCGCACCAGTGCAGGCCGCAGAAGGTGATGCCGCCCCACGCGACGAGAGCTGCCGCGGCGAGACCGGTCGCCAGCGCGTTGAACGTCGTGGCGCAGTGCTCCCCGCCGAACTGGAGGTCGTCGCCGTGCTGCGCAACCTGCTGTCCTGTCGTGGTGGCCAGTGCGGAGAGCTGATCCGCGGGCCTATCGCGGAGTTCCTCGATGCGCAGTGCCACGGCGAGTGACAGCGAGTCGAGCAAGAGCTGGTTGGCGGGGCTCATTGGGCCTCCTAGTAGGTCGAGATGTCGGGTAGGTCGGTCGTCGGGCCCTGATGTCCGGGCGGGGTGGGGGACGGGAGTTCGCCCCCGAGCGGCAGCGGAAGCTGCCCGCCCTCGACGGCGGGCACCGCGCCGTCCGATGCCGGGACGGAGTGCGTCCGGAGCAGGGGCCCGTACAGGGCCCGGCGGCACACCGGCCCCAGTCCTGGGCGGGGATGTGGTCGGGCACCGGGTGTGGGGTGCGCGGAGGGGCGGCAGTCATTATGCGGCCCCGAAGAGGTCGAGCTGCGCCGGACGCCGGGCCTGCTCTCGGGACCTGGGAGTGCGCTGGGGCGGAAGCTGCTGCGCCGAGGCCAGCCGTCGGCCCCGCGGCGTGAGTCGCCATACCGCGATGCGGTGCCCCTTCGTCGCCGCGGACGTGCTGGGCACCCACTGGCCGGTCGGCTCGATGATCCCGCCCCGCTCCAGGGCCTTGATGGCGACGCCGAGGTGGCCGTGCGCCAGCTCGGGCAGCAGCTCGCGCAACGAGTTCGCGGAGAGCTCTGCGTGTGCCCGGCCGACGGCGTACACGGCCTGCTCCACCAAGAGCCGGTCCCACTCCGAGGTGCGGCTGATCAGGTCGGCGAGGGTGGCGTCCCGGCCGGCCGCGGCCAGGCGTTCGGCCACGGACAGGCGGCGGGGACGGGGTGGGGTGCTCATCAGGCGACCTCCAGATCGGTGGTGACGGGGTGGAGTGGCTGCGGGGGCAGCGCATCGAGCGCGGCCTCCAGAGCGGCGGCTATGCGGTGCCACTCGGCGGCCTGGGTGCTGCGGGGGTGCTGTCCGGCGGCGACGTACAGCGCCTCGATCAGGCGGTCGGTGGTGCGGATGTCGGTGTGGTCGATGCGGATCACGGGTCCTCCCGGTTCGCGGGGGTGTGGTGTTCGCGTCGCTGTGTGCCGTTCTGCGGGCCGTTCACGGTGTGATGCGGTCCGGGGGTCGGTGGGGTGCTGCGGGGCTGTGTGGCGGCTGTGTGGCGTGTGTGGCGAGGTGATTTAGGCGGCGGTCTTGGTGTCGTTGGGTACGGGGGTGAGGTGGCGGTGGTGGTTGCGTTCGAATGCGGCGTCGGCTTCGGCGAGGTCGGCGGCGTGTTGGGCGGCGGTTTCGGGG
>NZ_JAAKZZ010000358.1 GCF_011045075.1 Streptomyces boncukensis | reverse complement strand
GCGGCCCGCCTCGTGGTCCTGGTGTCCGGCTCGGGCAGCAATCTGCAGGCGCTGCTCGACGCCGTCGCGGAGCAGGGCGAGTCCTACGGCGCCCGCGTGGTGGCCGTCGGCGCCGACCGCACCTCGGCCGGGGGCCTGGAGCGGGCCGAGCGCGCCGGGGTCCCCACGTTCGTGTGCCGCGTCCGGGACCATGCCCACCGCGCGGCGTGGGACCGGGCGCTGACCGAGGCCACCGCCGCGTACGCGCCCGACCTGGTGATCTCGGCGGGCTTTATGAAGATCGTCGGCGAGGAGTTCCTGGCGCGCTTCGGCGGGCGGATCGTGAACACCCACCCCGCCCTGCTCCCCAGCTTTCCCGGCGCCCACGGCGTCCGCGACGCGCTCGCGTACGGCGCCAAGGTGACCGGGTGCACCGTCCACTTCGTCGACGACGGCGTCGACACCGGGCCCGTGATCGCGCAGCGCGCGGTGGAGGTCCTGGAGGAGGACTACGCCGACGAGGGGGCCGCGCTGCATGAGCGGATCAAGGAAGTCGAGCGAGGACTGCTCGTCGATGTCGTGGGGCTGCTGGCCCGCTACGGCTACAGCATTGAGGGACGAAAGGTACGGCTGGGACATGAGTGAGACTGCCCCGAGCACCCAGGACGGTACGCGGCCGGTCCGCCGCGCGCTGATCAGCGTCTACGACAAGACGGGCCTGGAGGAGCTGGCCCGCGGGCTGCATGCGGCGGGCGTCCAGCTCGTCTCGACGGGTTCCACGGCGAAGCGGATCGCGGCGGCCGGCGTCCCGGTCACCGCCGTCGAGGAGCTGACCGGCTTCCCGGAGTGCCTCGACGGCCGCGTCAAGACCCTGCATCCCCGGGTGCACGCGGGCATCCTCGCGGACCAGCGGCTGTCGGCGCACCGCGAGCAGCTGGCCGAGCTGGGCGTCGAGCCGTTCGAGCTGGTGGTCGTCAACCTCTACCCGTTCGAGGAGACCGTCGCCTCCGGCGCGGACCCGGACGCGTGCGTGGAGCAGATCGACATCGGCGGCCCGTCCATGGTCCGGGCCGCCGCCAAGAACCACCCGTCCGTGGCGGTCGTCGTCAACCCGGCCCGCTACGGCGACGTCCTCGCGGCGGTCTCCACCGCGTCCGACGGCGGCTCCGGCGCGGGTGGCTTCGACCTCGCCGCGCGCAAGCGGCTGGCCGCCGAAGCGTTCCGGCACACCGCGGAGTACGACGTGGCCGTGGCGTCCTGGTTCGCCTCCGACTACGCCTACGCGGGCGACGACGCCGAGTTCCCGCCCTTCCTCGGCGTCACCTACACGCGCGAGAACGTCCTGCGCTACGGCGAGAACCCGCACCAGGCGGCCGCGCTCTACTCGGGGGGCTGCGGCGGTCTGGCGCAGGCCGAGCAGCTGCACGGCAAGGAGATGTCGTACAACAACTACGTCGACACCGACGCGGCGCGCCGCGCCGCGTACGACCACGACGCGCCGTGCGTCGCGATCATCAAGCACACCAACCCGTGCGGTATCGCGGTCGCCGACCCCGCCGACGATATCGCCGAGGCGCACCGCAAGGCGCACGCCTGCGACCCGGTCTCCGCGTACGGCGGCGTGATCGCCGTCAACCGCCCGGTCTCCCGGACGATGGCCGAGCAGGTCGCGGACATCTTCACCGAGGTGATCGTCGCGCCGGACTACGAGGACGGCGCGATCGAGGCCCTCACCAGGAAGAAGAACCTCCGGGTGCTGCGCTGCCCGCAGGCGCCCGGGTCCCCCGCTGCTCGTTCGGAGTTCCGGCCGATCGACGGCGGCGGGCTGGCCCAGGTCAGCGACGCGCTGCAGGCGGACGGCGACGACCCGGCGCACTGGACGCTGGCGGCGGGCGCGGCGCTGTCCGACGGCGAGCTGGCCGAGCTGGCCTTCGCGTGGCGGGCCTGCCGGGCCGTCAAGTCCAACGCGATCCTGCTGGCCAAGGACCGCGCCACGGTCGGCGTCGGCATGGGGCAGGTCAACCGCGTCGACTCGGCCCGGCTCGCGGTGCAGCGCGCGGGGGAGGAGCGGGCGCGCGGGGCGTATGCGGCGTCCGACGCGTTCTTCCCGTTCCCGGACGGCTTCGAGGTGCTGGCCGGGGCCGGGGTGCGGGCGGTCGTCCAGCCGGGCGGGTCCATCCGCGACGACGCGGTGATCGAGGCGGCGCAGGCGGCGGGGGTCACGATGTACCTCACCGGCACCCGGCACTTCTTCCACTGATCCGGATCCGGGACTGATCGCGGGGTGCCCCGTGCTGCCATGGTTCTCCGCGAACCATGGCGCCCCTACACCGCCACCTGCCCGTCCAGCACTCCCAGCTGCTCCTCGCGCACCAGGTCGAGGCGGAGCGCGAGCGCTGCAAGGGCCTCCCGCGCCTCGACCCCGGCACCGTCACCGCCCACCCCTCCCGGGAGGGGGACCCGCAGCTTGAGGGCGAGGTACCCGAGGTTCCAGGCGACCGCCGCCGCGCTGACCCCGGGCCACACCCCGCGCAGCCGGGCGCCCAGCTCGGCGACGCCGGGCGGCGGCGCGTCCGGCGCCCCGCCGCGCAGCCGCGGCTCGCAGAGCGCGGCCAGCACCAGGAAGTAGCGCCGTGAGTGGTCGAGCGGGAACGGCACCGGGAGCGGCTCCTCCGGTGCGGTTCCCGCTCCGTCCCCCGTGTCCGGTGCGCCGAGGTAGTCGTGGCGCGGCGCCAGCACGTCGAAGCCGGGCCGGCCCGCGCCCCTCCCCTCCCCGCGCCCCGCTCCGGCGTACGGCCCCTGCCCCGTCCCGTACGCCGGCGCGCGGCCGGCGGCGCTCCGCTCGCCGTCGGCCAGGGTGACCCGGGCGAACTCGAACGGCACCGGCGCGTCGGCCCGCCCCGGCCCGACGCTGAGGTGCTCGCCCTCGCCCTCCGGGTCCGCGATCAGATACGTCAGGTCCCGGCTGAAGTTGCTGAGGACCCAGAAGGCCCCGGTCGCGGTGATCTCGCCCGCCGCGCGCGGGACCCGGGGGTGCGGGATGGCGAGGCCCGCGTCCGCGGGTGCCGCGCGGCCGAAGCGCAGGGTCTGCCCGGGCTCCAGCCGGTGCTGGCCCGCCGGGCTGCGGCAGCCGTCGGGGACGACGATGACGCTGAACACCTTCGGCAGCGTACGGATCCCGGGCCGCCGGGCTCAACGGAGCGCGGGGGTGGCACGGGCGCACACCTGTGCCATTGGGCGGTGCGGTCCCGGGGAGCGGGGGCACGGAGTGGAGACCATGCGCCCGCATCCGCGAGGATGGGCCCATGACCGCCCAGATTCTCGATGGCAAGGCCACAGCAGCCGCGATCAAGGCCGATCTCACCACGCGCGTCGAGGCCCTCAAGGCCCGGGGCTGCACCCCGGGGCTCGGCACGGTGCTCGTCGGTGAGGACGTCGGCAGCCAGAAGTACGTCGCGGGCAAGCACCGCGACAGCCAGCAGATCGGTATCAACTCCATCCAGCGCGAACTGCCCGCCTCCGCCTCGCAGGAGGCCGTCGAGGCGGTCGTGCGCGAGCTCAACGAGGATCCGGCCTGCACCGGCTACCTCGTGCAGCTCCCGCTCCCCGGGGGCATCGACGCCAACCGGGTGCTGGGGCTGATGGACCCGGCCAAGGACGCCGACGGGCTGCACCCCACCAACCTGGGGCGCCTCGTCCTGGGCGAGGAGGCGCCGCTGCCGTGCACCCCGGCGGGCGTGATCCGGCTGCTGCGGCAGTACGGCGTGCAGATCGCGGGCGCCGAGGTGGTGGTGATCGGCCGCGGTGTCACCATCGGCCGCCCGATGCCGCTGCTGCTCACCCGGCGCAGCGAGAACGCCACCGTGACCCAGTGCCACACCGGCACCCGCGACCTGGCCGCGCATCTGCGCCGCGCCGACATCGTGATCGCGGCGGCGGGCGTGCCGCACCTGGTCAAGCCGGAGGATGTGAAGCCGGGCGCCGCCGTGCTGGACGTCGGGGTCAGCCGGGACGAGCACGGGAAGATCGTGGGCGATGTCCACCCGGGCGTCCGCGAGGCCGCGGCCTGGGTCGCGCCCAACCCCGGCGGGGTCGGGCCGATGACCCGGGCCCAGCTGCTGGTGAACGTCGTGGAGGCGGCCGAGCGTTCGGCGGGCTCCTGATGCCGCGCCGGCTGTCCGCGCTGACCCGGAGCACCGCCCGGCCCGAGGGCGGCGGCCGGGCGCTGGGCGGCACGCACGCCGCGCCGTACCGCCAGTGGCCGCTGCTGGCGGTCTGCGCGGCGGTGCTGGTGGGGCTGCTGGTCACGGTGGGCACCTTCCGCGCCGGGCTGCTGATCGTCGGCGGCGCGATGCTGGGCGGGGCCGTGCTGCGCTGGTGCCTTCCTGAGGTGGGGATGCTGGCGGTGCGCTCGCGCTTCACCGATGTGGCGACGTACGGGGTGCTGGGCGCGGGCATCGTGCTGCTGGCGATGATGGCCCAGCCGTCCCCGTGGCTCACCGTCCCGTTCCTGGAGGACGTCGTCCGGTTCTCCGTGCGGTGAGGGGTGCGGCTCCCCCCGTGCGGGAGTCAACGGGGGGTACCCCCTTCACTCGGTCGTGCGGCGAGATATCTTGATGTCGAGACGGTTGACAACGTGAGGCGGAGTACCGGTGACTGACTCGACCATCATCTATACGCAGACCGACGAGGCCCCGGCCCTGGCGACGTATTCGTTCCTGCCTGTGATCAGGGCGTACGCCTCGACCGCCGGGGTGACCGTCGAGAGCCGCGACATCTCGCTGGCCGGACGGATCATCGCCGGCTTCCCGGAGTGGCTGGAGGAGGGCCAGCGGATCGGTGACGCGCTCGCGGAGCTCGGCGAGCTGGCCCGGACCCCGGCCGCCAACATCATCAAGCTGCCGAACATCTCGGCGTCCATCCCGCAGCTCAAGGCCGCCATCGCCGAGCTGCGCGAGAAGGGCTACGCGCTGCCGGACTACCCGGACGAGCCGGCCACCGACGAGGAGCGCGACATCCGCGCCCGCTACGACAAGGTCAAGGGCAGCGCCGTCAACCCGGTGCTGCGCGAGGGCAACTCCGACCGCCGTGCCCCGGCCTCGGTCAAGAGCTACGCCAAGGCCCACCCGCACTCCATGGGCGCCTGGAGCCCGGAGTCGAAGACGAACGTCGCCACCATGGGCGCCGACGACTTCCGCTCCACCGAGAAGTCGACGGTCATCGAGGCGGACGGCGCCCTGCGCATCGAGCTGGTCGGCAACGACGGCAGCACCACCGTGCTGCGCGAGTCGGTGCCGGTGCTGGCCGGCGAGATCGTGGACGCGGCCGTCCTGCGCGCCGCGGCGCTGCGCACCTTCCTGAGCGGGCAGGTGGCGCGGGCCAAGGACGCGGGCGTGCTGTTCTCCGTGCACCTCAAGGCCACCATGATGAAGGTGTCCGACCCGATCATCTTCGGGCACGTGGTCCGCGCGTTCTTCCCGCAGACCTTCGAGAAGTACGGCGAGGCGCTGACCGCCGCCGGGCTCTCCGCCAACGACGGCCTCGGCGCGATCTACGCGGGCCTGGAGTCGCTGCCGAACGGCGCGGAGATCAAGGCGTCCTTCGACGCCGAGCTGGCCGCCGGGCCCGACCTGGCCATGGTCAACTCGCACAAGGGCATCAGCAACCTGCATGTGCCCAGCGACATCATCGTGGACGCCTCCATGCCCGCGATGATCCGCACCTCCGGCCATATGTGGAACAAGGACGACCAGGAGCAGGACACCCTCGCGGTGATCCCGGACAGCTCCTACGCGGGCGTCTACCAGACCGTGATCGAGGACTGCCGCGCCCACGGCGCCTTCGACCCGGCCACCATGGGCTCGGTGCCGAACGTCGGGCTGATGGCGCAGAAGGCCGAGGAGTACGGCAGCCACGACAAGACGTTCGAGATCCAGGCCGAGGGCACCGTGCGGGCCGTGGACGGCAGCGGCAACGCCGTCCTGGAGCAGACCGTCGCCCCCGGCGACATCTTCCGGATGTGCCAGACCAAGGACATCCCGGTCCGGGACTGGGTCAAGCTCGCCGTCACCCGCGCCCGCGCCACCGGCGCCCCGGCCGTCTTCTGGCTGGACGAGACCCGTGCGCACGACGCGCAGCTCATCGCGAAGGTGCGCCAGTACCTCCCGGAGCACGACACCACCGGGCTCACCGTCGAGATCATGGCGCCGGAGCAGGCCACCGCGTACTCGCTGGAGCGGATCCGGCGCGGCGCCGACACCATCTCCGTCACCGGCAACGTGCTGCGCGACTACCTCACGGACCTCTTCCCGATCCTGGAGCTGGGCACCAGCGCCAAGATGCTCTCCGTCGTCCCGCTGATCAACGGCGGCGGGCTGTTCGAGACCGGCGCGGGCGGCTCGGCCCCCAAGCATGTGCAGCAGCTCGTCGAGCAGAACTATCTGCGGTGGGACAGCCTGGGCGAGTTCCTGGCCCTGGCGGTCAGCTTCGAGCACCTGGCGCAGCGCACCGGCAACGCGCGCGCCCAGGTCCTCGCGGACACCCTGGACCGCGCCACGGGGACGTTCCTGAACGAGAACAAGTCGCCCACCCGCAAGCTGGGCGGCCTCGACAACCGCGGCAGCCACTTCTACCTCGCGCTCTACTGGGCGCAGGAGCTGGCGCGGCAGACGGAGGACGCGGCGCTCGCCGAGGCGTTCGGGGACCTGGCCGGAACGCTGGCCGGGCAGGAGGAGGCCATCGTCGCCGAGCTGGGCGGCGTCCAGGGCTCCCCGGCGGACATCGGCGGCTACTACCAGCCCGACGACACCAAGGCGTCGGCCGTGATGCGCCCGTCGCGGATCTTCAACGAGGCGCTGGCCAAGCTGGGCTGATCCCGGCAGCACGCGCCGCACCCCCCGGCGGCTGGCAAACTATGGGGCACGCGTGACCGATGGGGTGTGCACGGGTGTGGGTTGTGACCCGTAACGCTCCCGTGCGCCCCCTGCCCCGGAACTGACATCCTGGCTGCTTGCATCCCCCTGGGTAGCCAGTACGCAGCCCCGGGGGCCGTGGCGCAGCACGGGGGACGACAGCACGATTCGGGGGACAAGGGGGAGCAATGCCTCGTTGGAGGGCACTGCCGGACGAGCTGGATCCGCAGATCCGTGAGTTCGCCAGCCAGCTCAGGCGGCTGGTGGACCGCAGCGGGATGAGCGTTGCCACGATCGCCGACCGCACGGGCTACAGCAAGTCCTCATGGGAGCGGTACCTCAACGGGCGGCTGCTGCCTCCGCGCGGCGCCGCGCAGGCGCTGGCCGAGGTCACCGACACGGACCCGCGCCACCTCGGCACCATGTGGGAACTGGCCGAGCGGGCGTGGAGCCGCAGTGAGATGCGCCACGACCAGACGATGGAGGCCATACAGGTCGCCCAGGCGTACGCCGCGCTGGGCGCGGTCGGCGACGAGCCGGCCAAGGGACGCAAACGCCGCCGCGGCAAGTCCGGAGCGCCCTCGCGAGACAGCGCGGACTCCGGTGCCGCCGGAGCCGGTGCCGGTGCCGGTGCCGGTACGGATACGGACGCCGCCCCCGCTGCCGCCGTCGTCGACGATGACGCCGCGCCCCGGCCCGGCAGCGTCCCTGCCCCGGGCGGCCCCGGGTCGCAGCTTCCGGCTGCGGGCGGTCCCGGGGCGCAGTCCGCGGGGACCGGTGGTTCCGGTGCGCCGGGTGGCTCCCCCGCCGCCCCCGCGGAGGACCGCACCCAGGTGCTGCGCCGCGACACCTCCGGTGACGGCCCCGCCGGTCCCGCCGGTCCCGCCGTCGCGCCGGCCCCCGCGGCGGGGACGGAGGCCACCGCGCGGCTGCGCAAGGACGTGCGCGGCGCGGCGCCGCGGCCCGGTGTCCCGCAGGCCGGCCCGGGTCCGCAG
>NZ_JAAKZZ010000357.1 GCF_011045075.1 Streptomyces boncukensis | reverse complement strand
GTCCGCCGCCCCAGCCGCCGACGCTCCCGCTCCGGCGCCCGGCACGGTGCCACCGTTCGCGGTGATCCCCGGCGCGCAGGTCCAGCGGGCGCTCCAGGGGCGCGAGAGAGGGATCGTGGACCTGGTCGAGGCGACCTACCGGCTGCACGGCGGCGGCGAGACGGTGAACCCGCCCTCGTACTTCCTGCGGTTCCCGGACCGCCCGTCCTCCCGGATCATCGCGCTGCCCGCGTCGCTCGGCGGGCGCACGCCGGTCGACGGCCTGAAGTGGATCTCCAGCTTCCCGGAGAACGTGGCGTCCGGCATCCCCCGGGCCTCCGCCGTCCTGATCCTCAACGACCCCGCGACCGGCTATCCGTTCGCCTGCCTGGAGAGCTCGATCATCAGCGCCACCAGGACGGCGGCGTCCGCGGCACTGGCCGCGCACCGGCTCAGCAGCGGACGGCCGCGCCCGGCGCGCGTCGGGTTCGTCGGAACCGGCCTGATCGCCCGCTACATCCACACCTACCTCACCGCCACGGGCTGGTCGTTCGAACAGACGGGCGTGTACGACGTGTCCGCGCGGAGCGCGGCCGGCTTCCGCGACTATCTGGAGCAGTCGCAGGCCGCGGACCGGATCACCGTGCACGACGGCGCCGAGCAACTGATCCGCTCCAGCGACCTGGTCGTCTTCGCGACCGTCGCGGCTGAGCCGCACATCACCGACCCGACCTGGTTCACGCACCATCCGCTGGTGCTGCACATCTCGCTGCGCGACCTCGCACCCGGCATCGTGCTCGACTCGGTGAACATCGTGGACGACACCGAGCACTGCCTGAAGGCCGGCACCTCACCGCATCTGGCGGAACAGCACACCGGACGGCGCGACTTCCTCGCCGGGACGCTGGACGACGTACTGGCCGGGCGGGTCGCGGTGCCCGGGGACCGGACCGTGGTGTTCTCGCCCTTCGGGCTCGGCGTGCTCGACCTCGCGGTGGGCGCGTTCGTCCACGACGAGGTGGCCCGCTCGGGCGAACTGAACGTCATCGACGATTTCTTCCACGAACTGCGCCGCCATGGCTGAGCGGCCCGGAACGCAGCCGCGGACGAGGGGGACGGCATGACGGTCATTTCCACTCCGGTCGATTTCAACGAGGAAGAGCTGTACGTCGATCTGCGGCCGATGGTCGGGCACGCGCTCTTCCTCAAGTGCGAGGGCTTCAATTTCGCCGGCTCGATCAAACTCAAGGCGGCGACGGAGATGGTGGAGGCCGCGGAGTGGAGCGGCGCCCTGCGGCCGGGATCCATTCTGGTCGAGTCCTCGTCGGGAAACCTCGGCGTGGCCCTGAGCGTCATCGCGGCGAGCAAGGGCTACGGCTTCGTGTGCGTGACCGACTCCCGCTGCAACCTGTCGGCCCGCCGGTTCATCGAAGCGCTGGGCGGCCGGGTGCACACCATCGCCGAACCCGCGGCCGACGGCGGCCTGCTGGGCGCGCGGATCGCCCACGTACGGGCGCTGTGCGCCGCTGACGACCGGTACGTGTGGCTCAACCAGTACGCCAACGCGGACAACTGGAGAGCGCACTACCGCACGACGGCACCGGCCATCGCCCGCCACTTCCCCGAGCTGGACGTGCTGTTCGTCGGGGCCGGCACCACCGGGACCCTGATGGGCTGCGCGCGCTACTTCCGGGAGCTGCGCCGCCGGGTGCGGGTCGTGGCGGTGGACAGCGCGGGCTCGGTGACCTTCGGCGGCGAGCCGGGCCGCCGCATGATCCCCGGCCTGGGCACGAGCGTCCGCCCGGCGCTGCTGAACGAGTCCTACGTCGATGACGTGCTGCTCGTCGAGGAGGCGGACACCATCCGGGCCTGCCACCGGCTGGCCAGACGCGGCTTCCTCTTCGGCGGGTCCACCGGAACCGTGGTCAGCGGCGCGGCGCGCTGGCTGAGCGGGCACGACGCGCGGGACCTGACCGCGGTGGCCATCGCACCGGACCTCGGCGAGCGCTATCTGGACACCCTCTACCAGTCCACGTGGCTGCACGACCTGTTCGGCGACGACGTGCTCGGCCCCGACGAACTCACCGCCGACCTGGAGCTGGATCTCGACCGCTGCCCCCTGCACCCGGGCTGCCAGCCACTGAGCCCGTAGGGCGTGCCCGGCATCGGCCGACACCGGCTACGCAAGTGAACGGGTGACAGTCCCGGATTCCGCAGTTCCGCGCCGGATTCCGCGCGGACTCCGGAAATCCATTTCACCGGAGTACCGGCGCACAACAGCAGGCGCCGGATTGCGCGCGACTTCGGGGACTCGCCGCGTTTCCACAGCACATGTGCCAATTTCCTGAAGTCGCTGCGGCAGTGGCCTCCTCTCATTGCCACGTCCGAACGGCCCGTGTTTGGCTTTCCTACCGTACGAACCGCCCCGTGGGTGAAAACGCTGGGAAATCACTCCGAAACCGCGGGATGCCGAGTTTCCATAACCGTACAAGGAGCCGAGAAATGAGCCGATACCAGGGCTGGGAATCCGACCGGCCGGAAGATTCGAGTACGAAGGGCGCAGCGATCCTGGGCACGGGTTCCTACCTGCCCTCGTTCGTCGTCGGCAACGACGAGGTCGGCGCGCCGGCCGGCGTGGACGACGAGTGGATCACGCGCAAGACGGGCATCCGTGAACGGCGCTTCGCGAAAGACGACGAGGCCACCTCCGACCTGGCGGCCATGGCGGGCCGCAGCGCGCTGGAGGACGCCGGGGTGAGCGTCGCGCAGCTCTCGCAGATCATCGTCGCGACGTCCACCCCCGACTCCCCGCAGCCGGCCACCGCGGCGCACGTGGCGCACGCGCTCGACGCGCCCCCTACCGCGGCCGCCTTCGACCTCAACGCCGTGTGCTCCTCGGGGACGGCGCGGGGGCCGTCGTCGTCGGGCCGACCCCTGGTCCGGCGCGGCGGGTGCGGGCCACCCGGCTGCTGAACTACAGCGAGGGCCGGGACCTGGTGCAGGTCCCGGCGGGCGGCACCCGGCTGGGCACCGCGCACGCCACCGTGGACGACAGGCTGCACTACTTCGCGATGGACGGCCGCGGTGTCGTCGACATCGTCCGCACGACCCTGCCGGGTCGGCTGTCGGACTTTCTCGACGAGACCGGGGTGTCCAAGGAGGACATCGCGCACATCGTTCCGCACCAGGGCAACGGCATGATGCTGCGGACCCTGGAGCAGGACCTGGCCTTCCCCCGGGCCCGTATGCACACGACGGTGGCCGTCTACGGCAACACCGGAGCGGCATCGATTCCGGTCACCCTGGACGACGCGGCGCGGGCGGGGGCGCTGCACGAGGGCGACAAGGTGCTCCTCGTCGCCTTTGGCGGCGGATTCACGTTCGGTTTCGCCCTGATCGACTGGTGAGCCCGGCCGCCCGGCACCAGGACAGCACAGCGGAAGACAGCAGCACCTCGGACGAAGAGCAGGGGGAGAGATGAGTGCAGTGGACGTGGACGCCTATCTGGAGCGGATCGGGGCCGAACGCCCCGCCAGGGCAGACCTGGAGGCTCTGGAGTACCTGCAGGAACGACATCTGAGGTCCGTCCCCTTCGAGACGTTCGACTTCAGCCTCGGCGACCCCGTCAGGATCGGCGAAGGCGCGGTGGAGAAGATCGTCGGCCGGCGCCGCGGAGGCGGCTGCTACGAGCTCAACACCTCGTTCGCCGCGCTGCTGACGGCACTCGGCTACCGGGTGAGCCTGCTCGCGGGGCGCAGCCTGCACAACGGACAGGAGCCCCGGCTGGGAGCCTTCTTCGGGCACATGATGCTGCGGGTGGAGATCGACGGCGAGTTCTGGCTCGCCGATGTCGGCTTCCGCTGGGCGAGCTGGGCTCCGCTGCGGTTCGCCGAGCGCGGGCCGCAGAAGGACGAGAACGGCGAGTACCGCATCGTCGACACACCCGACGGCGATGTGGAGATCGTCCACGACGGGGTCCACCGGATCCGCCTGGAGACCCGGGCACGCGACATCGGCGACTTCGTTCCGACGATGTGGTGGTTCTGCACGTCCGAGGACTCGCCGGTCACCGGCCGCACCATCTGGGCCTCGCTGGTGCGGCCGGAGGGCCGCGCCTCCTTGCTGGACCGCAGGCTCACCCGCTACGAGAACGGCGAGCGGATCACGGAGGTGCTCGACGACGACGCGTTCCCCGCCGCCGTCGAGCGGTGGTTCGGCATCGAGCTGGACCGGCTGCCGGAGCTGCCTCCGATGCCGGCGGCCGGGCCCCGGGCCCGGAGAGGACCATGGACATGAGCAGGAGTCAGGTGAACTGGGGGCTACTGGTCACCGGCGGCTACGCGGACGTCGCGATGAAGGCCGAGGCCGCCTCCACCACGTCCGCTTTCGTCGCCGTCGCGCACGACGACGAGGAGACGGCCCGCGCCTACGCCGGAACCCACGCCATCGCCCGGTCCCACGGCAGCTACGAGGAGCTGCTGGAGGACGACGGCGTGGAGGCCGTCTTCGTCGCCCTGGACCCGGTCGACCACGCCGAGTGGGCGGTCAGGGCACTCCAGGCCGGCAAGCACGTGCTGGTGGAGAAGCCGCTCGCGCTCGGCACCGCCGAGACCGAGCGGGTCTTCGACGCGGCCGACGCGGCGGGGCGGCAGTGCGCCGAGGGCGTGATGCCCCGTCATCACCCGCAGTACCTCGTGGCCAAGAAGCTGGTGGACGAGGGCCGCCTCGGCGAACTGCGCTACCTCTACGCCGCCTGCACCGCCAGCCTTCCGGCGGACTAGCGCGGACTCGTCGGCCAGCACATCCAGCAGGTCCCAGTCGACCAGGGGCTCCAGCGCCTCGGCGCACTCCCGCAGGGCGCGCGCGAAGACGGGCGACGCCGCTGTCAGGCCCAGCGCCATCCCCACCCACTGGGCGCCCTGGCCGGGGAAGACCAGCACCGGCCGGTCCGGGCCCTGCACCGGGAGGGCGCCGTGCACCACCTGTGCGGACGGCTCGCGCGCGGAGAGCGCCGCGAGCCCGGCGGCCAGCCCGTCCCGGTCCTGGCCGAGGAGGACAGCCCGGTACTCCAGCTCCGCGCGGGTGGCCGCCAGCGAGAACCCGATGTCCACGAGGTGCCCGCCGGGGTCGCCGAGGCGGGCGCGCAGCCGTTCGGCCTGGGCCGACAGCGCGCCCGGGGAGCGTGCGGAGAGCACCCAGGGGCGGAAGGCGAGGTGCCGCTCCGGCTCCGGGGGGTCCGCCGGTTCCGGAGCGGGCGCCTGCGCCGCGTCCGCCGCGTCCGCCGCGTCCGCCGCATCCGCCGCATCCGCCGCATCCGCCTGTTCGATGATCAGGTGGGCGTTCGTACCGCGGAAAGGGGAGAGGATGAGCCAGCGCGCGCAGGAGGAGAAGCCGCAGCAGCGGCGCGGGATGCCGGAGAAGCGCAGGGCGATCGCGCAGGCGGCCCGCGTCGTCTTCGGCCGCGAGGGGTACTCCCGCGCCAGCGTCGACACCATCGCCGTGGAGGCCGGTGTCTCCAAGCGGACGATCTACAACCACTTCCGGGACAAGGAGCATCTGTTCCACTCGGTGGCCCTGGAGGGCGCGCACCAGGTCACCGAGGCCATCGCGGAGATCATGGAACGACATCTGAGGAAGATCGTGAACCTGCGGGAGGACCTCGTCGCCTTCGCGATGGAACGGGCGGCCGCGGTGACGGACTTTCCGGACCACTTCGCCCTGGTCCGCACGCTGGAGGCGGAGGTCACGCGGATTCCGCCCGCGCTGCTGGAGGACTGGAAGGAGGCCGGACCGCTCTCCGCCCACCTGCGCCTGGCCCCGTACCTCCAGCGGATCGCCGACCGGGGCCTGCTCGCCCTCGACGACGCCGACCGGGCCGCGAACCACTTCAACCTGTTGACGATCATGGATGTGAACCAGCGGACCTTCTACGGCGCCGTCCCGATGCCGGAGTCCGAGACGGCCGCCATCGTCACCAGCGGAGTGGACACCTTCCTGCGGCTGTACGGAACGGAATCCGTCCCGCCTCCGGGCGACCGGGAGCGGGGGTAGTCCGCAAGGCTCCCGGACGCCGACACGCCGATCCGATCGCCCCGCGGCGGCTGTCCGCGGGGCGAAGTTCTCAGTTGCCCGCCCCGCTATGCACGGAAACGTGACGCTTACTCGACGTTCGCAGGAGGGTTCTCCTGCGCGAGTTCCCAGGGGCCCCGCCCTTCAGCGAGGATCAAGCCCGTATCCAGCGCAAGTTCTGGGCGGTTCGGGTTCGGCGACGCTCCCGCTTGGCGCGCGGGGCCCCGACGGGGTTCGTCGTGACCACCGAACCCTCGGGAGCCGAGACGACCATGTGACCGGCGGCGTTACTGAGGGAGCTTCAGTTGGCGTACGACGACGGCGTTCCGCGGGGTGTGACCGGAGACTCTCCTGGTGCTGACGTACCCGTGCCCTGGATCCTGGGGGCGGCTTCCGAGGACGAGCTGGCGGGGAAGGCGGAGCTGCTCGCCGAGCACCTGACAGCCCATCCGGAGCTCGACCCGCTGGACGTGGGCTACTCGCTGGCCGTGCACCGGACCCCGGAGCGCCACCGGGCCGCGATCCTCGGCACCCGCCGCGAGGACTTCCAGCGCGGGCTCGCCGCACTCGCCGCCGGAGACCTGGCCCCCGGCGTCCTGCGGGGGATCGCCGACGCGCCGGGCAAGGCCGCGTTCGTCTACCCCGGTATGGGCGCGCAGTGGGCCGGGATGGCCGTGGAACTGCTGGAGCAGTCGCCCGAGTTCCACCGGCACCTGGCCTCGCTGGACGAGCTGCACGCTCCGATCGCCGGCTGGTCGATGCTGGAGGTGCTGCGGGGCGAGGACCCCGGCTGGCTGGAGCGGATCGACGTCGTCCAACCGATCCTGTTCGCGACGGCCGTCGCGCTGACCGAGCTGTGGCGCTCTCTCGGAGTGCGGCCCGACTCCGTCGTCGGACACAGCATCGGCGAACTGGCGGCCGGATGCATATCCGGGGTGTACTCCCGCGAGGACGCGATGCGCGCGGCCCTCGAATGGGGGCAGGCGCAGCACAGGCTGTACGGCACCGGGAAGGTGGCGGTCGCCCAGGGCGGGCGGGACCTGCTGATGGATCCTCCGCACCCGTGGTCCGTCTGGTTCGGCGGCATGAACGGCGCGCAATCCGTGCTGCTGTCCGGCGAGTGGGATGCGATGGACGCGTGCCTCGCCCATCTGCGCGAAACCGGTGTGCGGGTGAACGAGGCCAACGGCGTTCACCTCCCGGCCCATTCCCCGATGATCGATGCGATATACCCGGAGATGCGGGAGAACTTCGGCCGCATCGCCGCATCCGATCCGGGCATCCCGATGTTCTCTGCGCTGCAGGGCCGACGGCTGGAATCCGGAGAGGTCGACCGCGAATTCTACTGCCGCGTACTGCGTCTCCCGGTCCGGTTCGACGAGGCGGTACGGGCCGCTGCCGAGGCCGACCACCGGTTCTTCGTGGAAATTGGCCCCCACCCGCTGCTCGTCGCCGCGATCGACCAGACAGCGCCCGGTGCGGACGTCGTCGGCTCGATCCAGCGCGGCGACGCGGGGCTGCACAAGATGCTGTCCGGACTGTGCGAACTGTATGTACGCGGACTGGACGTCGACTGGTCGGCGATGTTCGCCGGCCGGGGCGGTCAGTTCGTCGAACTGCCCCGCGACGCACGCATCCGGACCCCGCGCCGCACACACCAGGCACACCAGGGCCAGGAGAAGGCGATGCTGGATCTGGTACGGGAACAGGTGAGTTCCGTCCTGGGCCTGGAGAAGCAGATCGATGTTCGGGTGTCGTTCTCTGATTTGGGTTTGGATTCGTTGACGGCGGTGGAGTTGCGGAATCGTTTGGTGGGGGTGTTGGGGGTTTCGTTGCCGGTGACGATGG